>CAZMGD010000028.1:0-25582 GCA_964565705.1 uncultured Ilumatobacteraceae bacterium
GTCGTCGTCTTCCCCGCCCCAGCCGGTCCGACGACCAGCACCAGCCGATCGCCGCCGGCGACCGCTCGGGCGGCGTCGGCCTGGAGAACGTCCAGCCGGCAGGTGTCGACCGTCGGCGACGGGCGGGGGTCGTCGGCTTGGGCGTCGAGCGCCCACGTGAGGACGAGTTCTTCCTCGCGCAGGATCGGCTCCGAGGTGATGTGGGTGGCGGTCGGCTCGATCCACAACGAACGTCCATCCGACCGGCGGCGCGGACTCTGCGTGTCGGTCGGGTCGAGATCGACACACCGGGCGGTCACCTGATCGGTGACCTGTTCGACGATCTGCGCCCACTCCTGCCCGTCGACGTTCGGGTTCGGCCGGGCCACATCGCACAGTGCCGACACAACATCTGCGCGGTTCCACGTCGACCCGCCCGTCGACAAGGCGGCGACCATGTCATCAACGGCGATGGTCGGCGCGACAGCGGGCTGGTCGCGGCCGGCATAGAACGCCGCCGCCAGGAGGTCGGGGCCGGTCCATCCGATCGCAGCGGCCTCGACCTTCCACCGTGCCGTCAACACGGGGACACCGCTGCCCGACTTCGACGTCCGGGTGTCGGCGGCGGCCTCGCGTTTGAGGGCTGCGAGCTCCCACTGGTTCGGGTCGCGGCCTTGACGGTCGATGAACTCGGCCCGCTTCGCCTCGACCGCGGCCTCGACTTGGGTGGAGCGCTTGGAGAACACGTCGCACAACTCGGCTGGGACGCCAGCCAGTTCGGCCTGGCCGTGCTCGATGACGTTCCAGGCGACACCGAGACGGTGAGTGAGCTCGTTGCGCAACACCGACTGATACAGGCCACCGAGCACCCGCTGGTGACACTTCAAGTAGCGGGCGTCCAACGCCAACCACCGACCCCCCGTGTTGACCTTGGAGGAGATGACGACGTGGGTGTGGAGCTGCGGGTCATCCGCACGCGAGGTCGTCTGACGGAACGCGGCCATCGTCAACCCCTCCGCATCCGGATGCAGGCGACCGCCGTTGACACGGATCCGGGTCGTCGCGCCGAACCGCTCCAGATGGCCGAGCGCGGCGCGCACGGCGGTGTCGTGGGCTTCGAGCAGACGCTCGTCGCCGGTCAGCGCCCACAGCACGCTCAGCGACTTCGGCGCAGAGAACGTCGCGTCGAACGCCGCCACTGCCCGCTGCACCTTCCCACCCTTCCCCGGAGTGTCGACGAGCGCCTTCCCCAGCCGTGACCCAGAGATCGGGTCACGGCCCTCCAGGATCGCGAGGAGATCCTCGCCCGACACGTCACCGGTCAGGCCCAGGCTGTCGGCTTGGCGGCCGAGCCAGACGCCCGGGATCTCGCCCGGGGAGTCGGCGAGATAGCGCGTGTAGTACGCCGCGGCCGACCCCGCGGCGCTGGCGTAGATGGTGGTCACCCGCAGCATGGACGCCCTCCCCGCCACTGGGCACTTGTCTGTTCAATCCCGAGTGCCTCGAACGAGATTCGGTTCATCGTGGGTGCCTCCCTAGATCTCGTGGTCGAGGACGAACGTCAACTGGGACACGACACGTCGAGCATCGGGACGGGTGGTCGGGTCGCTGGGCGTTGACGGGGCAGTGGGGGCGGGGTCGGGCAAGGTGATGCCGACAGGGACGGCGATGACGTATCGACCCGCGCCGTACTCCCCCGCCGTCGTGCGGTCCTGCACGACGTCGACGACCACACCGGCGTGTCGCAACCGGCGCAGCGCCCGAGCAACGGTGTCCTTCGAGACGCCCAGGCCGCCCGCCAACAACCGCGTCGTCGCGGTCGCCTCACACAACGGCCCCACACCCACCGAGCGGCTGAGCAGTTCTTCCAGTACCGCCCACGCGGTCGGGCCCACACGGCGAGGGCGTCGAGGACGATCAGACGACCGTGCCCCATCACGCGCTCGGGGTGGTCGTCATGTCGGCGGTGATGGTCACGTCGCACAGGCGCACCACTCGGCCGGTCATCACCAGTTCCATCAGCGCCCAACGAGGAATCCGTAGGCACCCGCCGACACGGATGCAGGGCATGCCCCTGATCCCGCCGGACGCCAGGTACTCGCCGGTCAGCTGATAGGCGAGGGAACGACCGATCCGCAACACCTTGGCCGCTTCCTCCACCGTCAACACCGACCTGAACGGGAACGTGACGTCACAGGGCGCCTCCATGCTCGGACACCGTGCGCCCGTGACGTCCCGGAAATGCTCCCGACCCGACGCCCACCACCAGAAACCTGAGAACACCCCGCGGGCGCGGCCAACGGGCCCAGAAGCGCGCGTCACATGCCCTGACCAGGACAAGGGAGTTACCCCGGGACGTTTCCGGGAACCACCCAGGCACCTCCCGAACGCCCGTGACCGCAAACATCAGACACGGTCACTCCAACCGGGACCCGTCCCGGTCGCACAGCACGCCGACCCCACGGACACAGGGCCGCTCGACGACGGCGACGGACACCCGATGGGGACCGAAGACGAATGTCCAGGGATCGCCGCTCGAGTCAGCTGGAGCGCGCCGTCGCAACGTCGCGATCGAGGCGGCCGCCTGAACGCCGACGCTCGGGAGAGCCGCACAGAGGTTGCAGATATGCTCTCACGCATGAGTGGAGCAGGAGCCCAGGCGCTCGCTTCGATCCGGAGCCGGGCCGGCCTGTCGCAGCGCGCCCTCGCTCGACTCGCCAAGGTCCCACCGTCCACGGTGAGCCGCATCGAGCGGGGGGAGGTCGACCCGAGCATCGGCATGCTCACCCGGTTGGCGGAGGCGGCAGGCCAGTCCGTCGTCATCACCACCACGCCCCGGGCGGTCCCGACGCTGGCCGATGCCGTCGCGGCCAGCGGCCTCGAACCGGACTGGACACGGTTCAAGGCGATCATCGACTGGCTGGCGCTTCACCCCGGCGACGCCGACGCGGCGATCGCCGACCGACCCGACGTGCGCCGAGCCACACCCAGGACCGCCAACCTCGCCGCGGCCGTTGCCGAACGCATCGCCCACCTGCACGGACGCGCAGTCCCCCGCTGGACCAGGACCGTTCCTCCGCTGGACGAGCCGTGGGAGCACCCGGGCACCCCGCGCATGATCGAACGTTCGCGAGCGGCAGCGCCCGGCGAGTTCCGGGAGCGCAACATCTGGCTCGCCAACGATGCAGTCTGGAGCCGCTGATGGACGGGCGGCCGCTGGACCGCCATGCGATCGAGCGATACCTCGTCGAGGTCGGCGATGAGCTCGAGGCCGCAGGCGCCGGGCATCACACGATCGTGACGGTCGGCGGGTCGTTCATGGCACTGCACGACCTGCGCGACAGCACCCGCGACGTCGACACGATCAGCGACATCCACCCCGACCTTCGAGCCGCCGTCGAACGCGTGGCCCACCGACATGACCTCGGCGCAGCCTGGCTGAACGCCCACGCCAAGCCGTTCGCGCCTCAGGGCATCGCCACGGCCGAATGCGCGACGCTGCTCGACCACCCGCACCTCACGGTCTTGTCTCCGCCACCCGCGTGGATCTTCCTCATGAAGCTGCACGCCAGCCGCCCCGGCGACGACCACCGCGACATGGTGGCGCTGTGGCCACTGTCCGGCTTCCACGACGCGGCCGACGCGGTCGCCCGCTACCACGACGCGTACCCGGTCGAGGATCCCGACGAGTACTTGATCGACTACGTCCAGCGCATCGCAGCCGAGGGCGCGGCGCCGGGTAGTCCCGGATCACCGTGAGCGAACTCGGGTCCATCGCGACGACATCCCGGCCGACTCTTGGGAGCCATCTTGGGAGCCATAGGCCCCGACGCCTGCCAATACGAGCCAACACAGATCAACAGGGCAAACCGCGAAAGTCCTGGTAGATCGGTACGCGATAACACGAAACGACACCAGAGATCACGACCAGGCGACGTTCGGGACGTGGAGGCCGGGAGTTCAAATCTCCCCACCCCGACCAAGAGAACCCCTGGTCACGAGCCTGCGAAAGCGGCCCGGACCGGGGGTTCTTGCTATTTCGGCGACCTTGGGAGCGATTGCGCGCGTCAGCTGGTATGCGTCCGAGGGGAGGATCGCCATGCCGGTCACTCGAAGGTCAGCGCGAGCTGCGAGTCGACACGGACAGCGAACACGCTGTCGGAGTTCGATGTCATGATCGCCTGGTCCGAGGTCGGCGACCTGCGCGAGGACGCCGCGCAGGATCCCCGAGTGGTCGACGCGCTCACGGCATGGAGAACGTGCGTGGACGCAGCAGTCGGCGAGTCCGCAGCGACACCCGACGAACTGGCCCGCCGCTACGCCTTCTCCGACGGCGACACGTACGAGGGAGTCGCCTCCGACCACGAGAAGGCCGTCGCAACTGCCGACGCGACCTGCCAGCAACAGACGGACCTCGACACCAGGTTCAGAGTCGCTCTCGCCGACCGAGAACGCGCCGCGATGGGCGACCGCGTCGACATCTACGACAACTGGGCACGACAACTGGACCAACTGCTTCACATCGCCGCAGAACAGCTGGCCCAACGCCGCATCACCCTTCCGTCACTGGACGAATCCTGAGGGGGCACACACGTCCGCCGAAGCCTCCTTCTTTCGGTGAAGCTTCGAGGCCGATGGAACCGGTGGGTTGGGTTGTGTGCCTTCCTGGCGTGAGCAGCGTCGGTGCGGAGGTTGGAATGAACGTCGAGCGTACGATCGACGGTCGGCGCTCGGAGTCGGACCGCGCTGCGTTGCCGACGCCCTCGGACGTCTGTCCCGTCGCCAGCGTGCTGCGATCGTGATGCGCTACGTGGATGATCTCAGCGAAGCCGACATCGCGGCTGCCTTGGGCTGTCGACCTGGGGGACGACATCGGCACGGGTCCAGGTGGATCCGCTCGTCGACCGATGCTGCCGAGATCACCCCGAGTCTCGACGACCTCAATGGGACTACTGGTGAGGTTCCTCGGACGGTCACACCCGTGGCAGCACCCGCCTACATGACGTCGGCTCCGACGTTCTGGTCAGATTGCGACGGGCCGATCCGGCGTCGTGACCGAGTGAGACAAGATGCGTCGCGAGCCGCGGCGGAAGCTGGGCGTCGATGACGAACTTCACGAACCGGAGAGCACGACCTGGTGGCCGCCGGCGGCAACCGCCCCGAACTCCGCCGCTGGGATCGTGTCGTTGCGCTCGACGGCTACTCCGGGTTGCGGGTCAGAACCACGCAGGGGGCGTGGCGCACGACGTGATCCGACACCGAGCCGAGCACCGCCCGGCGGATGCCGCCACGGCCGCGGGTGCCGAGCACGATGACCGAAGCCGGCAGCGACTCGGCGAGCTCGCAGATCGCGGGCCCCGCGACCCCCTCGAGCACCATCAACTCGGCGTCGCCGAAGCCGAGCCGGGCGGCGGTCTCGCTCAACATCTGCTGCGCCTGCTCGCGCGCCTGGCGCTGGATCGTGTCGAGCTCTTCGCCGGTCATCACCCCGGCGGCGAAGCCGGTGCCGACGACCAGCATCGGATCGGCGGCGTCGATGACCGTCGCGATCACCGTCCGCTCGTGCTCCTTGAGCACACCCAGACCGTCGACGAGGGCGGCCTCGGCCAGTTCGGAACCATCGACGCAGACGAGCACGGTGAACGGCATGTCCCGATGCTGGCACGTTCACCCGGTCATGCCGGACCGCCGCCTGGGCGAGGCCGGCTGCCGAGGCGAGCCCGCTGTGCCAGCAGCTGCCGACCGTGCAGCCCGGCGAGTACACGGCGGTCGATCCGACGCTGTCACGGGCGATGGCCGACGGCTTCGGCGCGCTCAGCTACGGGTGGACGCTGCCCCGAGTCGTCGAGCTGATCACCGAGACCGCCTCGGGCCGCGGCACGCCGCTCACCTGACGATCACCTCCTACCCTCTCGGCATGGCAGATCCGTTCGTCGACGCGCCCAAGGTGCTGCTCCACGACCACCTCGACGGCGGCCTCCGGCCGACGACCATGCTCGAGCTGGCGGACGAGTGCGGCTGGCTGGACCGCCTGCCGGCGCAGGATCCGGCAACGCTGCAGGCGTGGTTCACCCGCGGCGCCGAGACCCGTGACATCCTCCAGTACCTCGCCACGTTCGAACACACCATCGCGGTGATGCAGACCGCCGACGCGATCGAGCGGGTGGCCGCCGAGGCGGTCGCCGACCTCGCTGCCGACGGCGTCGTGTACGCCGAGGTGCGCTTCGCTCCCGAGCTGCACCAGGAGCGTGGCCTGTCGCTGGAGGCGGTGTGCGAGGCCGCCGTCGCCGGCTTCCGCCGCGGGGAAGCGGAGGCCGGTCGCTCGATCACGGTCGACGCGATCGTCTGCGCCATGCGCACCGAGCACCGCTCGCTCGAAGTCGTCCGGACGCTCATCGCGCTGCGCGAACGGGAGCCGAAGTTCGTCGCGTTCGACCTCGCTGGCGCCGAGACCGGCTTCCCGCCATCGCTGCATGCCGAGGCGCTGGCGTTGGCCCGCCACCACCAGCTGAACATCACGATCCACGCCAGCGAGCCGCCCGACCTGGAGCTGATCTCCGGCGCCCTGGAGGAGGGTGCCCACCGCATCGGCCACGGCGTACGGCTGCAGCGCGACGTGGTGTTCGGGCCCGACGGCCTGACGCTCGGCCCGCTCGCCCGCTACGTGCTCGATCACCAGGTGCACCTGGAGATGGCGCCGACCTGTCACGTGCAGGTCGGGGCGGTGCCATCGATCGAGGCCCACCCGATCGCCGCGTTCCTGCGCGACGGCTTCAACGTCGGGATCAACACCGACAACCGGCTGATGAGCAACGTGATGCCGTCCAGCGAACTGCGCACGGCGGCCACGACGTTCGGGCTCAGCGCCGACGAATGCGCGCAGCTGGTCCGCAACGCGGCGATGTCGTCCTTCGCGCCGATCGAGGACCGCCGCCGCCTCGTCCGCGACGTCATCGACCCCGGTTTCGAACGTGTCCGGCTCTGAAAGAGATCGCTGCTCTGATGGGACGGGCGCGGTGCTCACCTGGGGTTGTGAAGGCTGGCTTCTTTCGGGAGCGGATTGTCTTTCAGACCTGGACAGGTTGACGACTAATCGTTAGCTTGCTAATGATTAGGGCATGAAGCATCAGCACGAGTACATCGGGCGCCGGCTGGCGCTCACCTCGCGGGTGGTGCGGGCGTACGCCGACCAGCAGATGGCCGGTGCCGGTTCGAGCATCACCGTGGCGATCATCGCCAAGATCGTCGCCAGCGACCCCGGGTTGTCCCAGCGCGAGCTGGCCGACCGCATGGGCGTCGAGGGCCCGACGATGGCCCGCCACCTCGACCGCCTCGAGAGCGACGGCATCGTGACCCGCACCCGCGACACCCAGGATCGCCGGATCGTGCGCATCGCCCTCACCGACGCCGGGCGCCGGCTCAACCAGCGCCTGTCGAAGATCGCCGCCCGCAACCACGTGCAGCTCACGAGCATCTACGACGCCGACGAGCTGGCGCGGTTCGAGGAGTACCTCGACCGCATCAGGTCCCACGCCGGCGAGCTGCTCCAGGCAGGAGAGGACGTGATGGCGTCATGACCGCCGAAGTCATCCGCACCGAGGGCCTCACCAAGGTGTACCCCGGCGGCATCACCGCCGTCGACGGCCTCGATCTCGGCGTGCACGAGGGCGAGATCTTCGGCCTGCTCGGCCCGAACGGCGCCGGCAAGTCGACGACGGCCGGGATGCTCACCACCCGCGTCATCCCGACCAGCGGCAACGCGTTCGTCGGCGGCATCGACGTCGTGAAGCACCCGACCCAGGCCAAGCAGGTCATCGGGGTCGTCCCCCAGACGAACACCCTCGACCGCAGCCTCACCGTGACCGAGAACCTGTACTTCCACGGCCGCTTCTTCGGCATGTCCTCGAAGACCGCCAAGGCGGAGGCCGCGGCCCTCATCGACCGGATCAAGCTCAACCGGTTCGCCGACCATTCCGTCGCCGCGCTGTCCGGCGGGATGGCCCAGCGGCTGATGGTCGCCCGGGCGATCATGCACCGGCCGGCGATCCTCTTCCTCGACGAGCCGACGTCCGGCCTCGACCCGCAGAGCCGCCTGGCGCTGTACGAGATCATCCTCGAGCTCAACGCCGAGGGCCAGACCGTGCTGCTGACCACGCACTACATGGAGGAGGCCGATCAGCTCTGCCAGCGGTTGGCGATCATCGACCACGGCAAGGTGCTCGCGCTCGACACGCCGACCAACCTGAAGCAGTCCATCGGCGCGGCGACGATCGTGACGGTGGTCGCCGAGGGCGACATGACGCTGCTCGCCAAGGAGCTCGGCGAGCGCGTGCCCGGTGTCGTCCAGGCCGATCCCCACGAGCACAGCGTCGAGCTGGCGGCCACCACCGCCACCGGCATCCTGCCCGCCGTCGTCAACGCTGCCGAGGGTGCCGGCTTCAGCCTCACCGACCTGAGCGTCGCCGAGCCCACGCTCGAGACCGTCTTCATCCGCCTCACCGGCAAGGAGCTGCGCGACTGATGTCCACCACCGCCTCCCCCATCTCCGCGACCCCCATCTCCGCGGTCCGCACGAGCCCGATCAGGGCCGCACGGATAGCGTTCGGCGCGCTCCTGCTGCGCGACTTCGTCGTGCTGACCCAGAGCCTCAAGGCGTTCATCCCCCGCACCCTGATCCAGCCGCTGCTGCTGATCTTCGTGTTCACCTACGTCTATCCCCAGATCGGCAACGGCCCGACCGGGGAGGCGGGCAGCATCTATGCCACGACCCTCGTCGCCGGGGTGCTCGGGCTGGCGATCATGTTCCAGGGCATCCAGGCCGTCGCCCTCCCACTCGTGCAGGAGTTCGGCTTCACCCGCGAGATCGAGGATCGAGTCCTCGCCCCGCTGCCGATCAACCTCGTCGCGTTCCAGAAGGTCGTCACCGGCGCGATCCAGGGGCTGATCGCCGCGCTGCTCGTGTTCCCGATCGCGGCCGTCGTGCCGGCGGAGGAGGTGCACCTGCACATCGACTGGCCGGTGCTGCTGACGCTCACCCCGCTCGCCGCGATCTGCTGCTCCAGCCTCGGGCTGTGGTTCGGCACCAAGTTCGATCCACGCAGCGTGCCGCTGCTGTTCGGGATCATCGTGATCCCGCTGACGTTCCTCGGCTGCACGTACTACTCGTGGACCAGCCTGACGCCTGTGAAGATCGGCGACGTCAGCTGGCTGAAGTACATCGTGCTGATCAACCCGCTGGTGTACGTCAGCGAAGGATTCCGGGCCGCGGTCACGACCAACGACCACATGTCGCTCATCGCGATCTACCTCGCGCTGATCGGGTTCACGGTGGTGTTCCTCTGGCAGGGGTTCACAGGCTTCCAGCGCCGCGTCATCTCCTGAGCGTCGCCGCAGACGATGTGTCCCGGACTGTGTGACATCTTCGGTCTGTGTGACGCCCGGTGGTACTGACCTGCTGCACGGCGTTCGAACTTCACACAGAACGGAACCTTCACACAGCGCTGGACACGTAGCACCCGGACGGCGGCCCGAACCGTGTGACACGCCTGGTGTGTACTGGAGGCATGGAAGGCACGAGCGTCCGCTGGGCGACACCGGGGCGCGACACCGTCGCGGCCGTCGCGGCCGCGGTGCGCGAGCTGCAGGGTCCGAACCCGCTGCGCAGCGTGATCGTGGTCACGCCGCCCGGCTCCACGGCATCGACGCTGCGGCGCCTGCTGCCGTCGATCGACGGGCGCGGCATCGCCGGCATCCGCTTCACGACCGTGCCCGACCTCGCCCTCGACCTCTCGCCCGCCGAGGTGCGCCGGCGGCGCCCGGTCACCCCGCTGCTGCTCACCGCGGCGGTGCACGAGCAACTCGAGCACCACTGCCCACCCGTCTTGGCCGGGGTCCGCCGCCATCCGGCCACCGTCGACGCGCTGGTGCAGGCCGCCGACCGACTGCGCGCCGTCACCATCGCCGACGACCGGGCAGCGGTCGCCGACGGGCTGGCGCAGGGCAGCGACGTCCGGCGGG
This sequence comes from uncultured Ilumatobacteraceae bacterium, assembly GCA_964565705.1. GTDB lineage: Bacteria > Actinomycetota > Acidimicrobiia > Acidimicrobiales > Ilumatobacteraceae > CAZMGD01. Next base: position 9,997 of record CAZMGD010000028.1, read on the forward strand.
CGTTGGTGTCGGTGGCCGTCGCCGCCCGCGCGGCGATCATCGAGCGCGGTCACCGCGACGAGCCGGCGGTGCTCGCCGCCGCGTCGGCGGCACTGACCGGCGGCGCCGCTGTGTCGGTGCCGGTGGTCGTCGCCGCCACCGACGCGTTCCATCCGGCCCAGCTGCCGTTGCTCGAAGCCCTCCTGCATCGCGCACCGGCGGCGATCGTGGTGGCCAGCCCCGCGGCCACCCACGATCCCGATCTCGCCGCCCAGATCGAACGGCTCACCGGGCAGTCGGCCCGGCCCCTTCACCTCGGCTCGCCGGCGCGGGCGGTGTCGTGCCCCGACCACGACGAGGAGGTCCGCTGGGTGGCACGACGGATCATCGAGCTCGTCACCGGACCCGAGGCGATCGCCCCCGATGACGTCGCCGTGCTGTACCCACCCGGCACCGCGTACGCCCGCAGCCTGCGCGACGAGCTGGAACGGGCGGGGCTGTTCACCAGCGGACCGACGATCGAATCGCTCGCTGCATCAACCGCCGGCCACGCGCTGCGCCTCCTGCTCGACGCGTTCGGCGAGGGTTGCGACCGCGAGCACGTACTGCGCGTGATCGCCGTCGCACCCGAGTGGCCCTTCGGCGACGGTGCGCGGCGCAACGCGACGAGATGGCGGCGACTGTGCCGCGAGGCGGGCATCGTCGGCGTCGCCGACTGGGAGGTCGCGATCGAGCGGCTGGCCGCGACGCAGCGTGCCCACCGCGAACGCCGCGCCGCGCTCGACCCAGCGGTCGATCCGGACGAGCCGACCGAACGCGACGGCTGGGACCTCGACGCCATGGGGTCGCTGGTGACGCTCGCCCGCCGCATGATCGCTGCTGCCGCCGAGTTCCGCCGGGCCCGCACGTGGACGCAGGCCAGCGACGTGCTCGGTCGCGAACTGGCCAGCCACATCGGCACCGACGACTGGCGCGACCAGCACTGGGCCGACGCCCCGGTGTGGCAGCGCCGCGCGGCCGAGCAGGTCGGCACGCTGCTGGCAGCGCTGATCCAGTTCGATCACCCCGACACGGCGTTGGCGTTCGAGCCGGCGGCGTTGCGACGGGTGGTCCAGACCGAGCTCGACCGGCCGGTACGGCGGGCGGGCGACGCGCGCCAAGGGGTCCGCGTGCTGCCGCTGCAGCACGGCATCTGCCTCGACGCCGGCCAGGTGTTCCTCGTCGGCCTGAACGACGGCGTCCTGCCGCCGCGCCGCACCGACGATCTCGTCGTTCCCCGAGACCTGTCCCCCGACTGCGCTGCCGTCGTCGAGCACGCCGACTGGTACCGGCGCCGCCTGCGGCGAGCGTGGGATGCGCTGCTCGCTGGCGCCGCACCCGTCACCGTCACCTTCGCCCGCACCGACCTGCGGCGCGGAGGTGCCGCGTACCGTTCCACCTGGCTGGGCGACGTGCAGGCCGAGGAACACGCGTCGTACGCGGCCGGCCTGCGCTCGATGCCGCCGTTGACCGCCGCCGAAGCAGCAGCGCGCCGCGCCGACCCGCTCGGCGCCTCGAACACGCTGCAGCGGCGGGCGATCGCCCTCGCCAGCCGGTCCGGTGTCGACCCCACGGTGTTCGACGGGTGGGTCGGCCCCCACGATGAGCACGATCCGAGGATCGGCACGCAGGCCATCACCCGCTTCGAGAGCCATGCCAGGTGCGGCCTGAGCTACTTCATCGAGAAGGTGCTGAAGGTCGATACCGGCACCGACCCCAGCGAGATCACCGAGATCGAACCGATGACCAAGGGCAACCTGGTGCACGCTGTGATGGAGCGACTGGTCGGCGAGTGGCTCGCACTCGACCCCGATCAGCGACCTGCCTGGCTGCAGGGGCCGCACCTCGCGGTGTCGATCACCCGGGCCACCGCGATCCTCGATGAGGAGGCCGAGCGGGTCGCCGCCGGCAACCTGCTCGGCAACCGCCACGCCTGGGCCATCGAACGCGAGCTGATCGTCGCCTCGCTGACGGACGAGCTGACCCACGAGGCCCACGACCAGCTCCAACCGCTGGCGGTGGAGTTCGCGTTCGGCTTCCCCGACAGTGTCGCCCCGCCCTACGAGTTCGAGATCGAGCGCTTCGGCACGCTCCGGTTCTGGGGACGGGTCGACCGCGTCGACCTCGCGCCGGATCGCGTCATCGTCACCGACTTCAAGACGTCCGGCGCCAAGGAGGCTCCGCCGGTCAAGGCCAGCGACGTCCGCGAAGGCCTCAAGCTGCAGCTGCCCCTCTACGCCCGCGTCGTCGGCGAGCGGCCCGACGTGCTCGGGATCCCCGACGGCACGCCGGCCGCGTCCCGCTACATCTACCTCCGGCGAGCGACGAGCGACCGGGTGGAGTTCAAGCCCGAGCACGCCGCCGCGTTCGATGTGGTCGTGCCGCACACCGCCCGTCGCATCGCCGAGGGCGACTTCCGACCCGCCGCACCCGACGACTTCGGTTCCCCGGTGTTGGCCCCCGATGGCCTCGGACTCGCCGACCTGGCGTCGCGCGCCGGTCTCTGGGACACGGCGCCCCCCTTCCCCGACCCCGAACCCCAGCTCCCGGTGCCTGGCGCGTGACCGAGCAACTGTCCCTCGCACTCGAGCGCGGCGAACTGGCCGACCAGGCTGCTCGCGACCGCATGGCAGACGACGTCGGCCAGCGCGTCATCGCCGTCGCCGGCGCCGGATCGGGGAAGACCACGCAGCTGGTGCAGCGAGTGCTCACGACCCTGACCGGCACGCCCGACGTGCCCAGCGTCCCGGCGTCGCAGGTCGCCGTGATCACGTTCACCGACAAGGCTGCGCGCGAGCTGGTGCATCATCTCCGCGGGCCGGCGGAGGGTGCCATCGACGACGCCTACGTCGGCACGATCCACGGCTTCTGCGCGTCGATCCTGCGCAGCTTCCCGATCGAGGCCGGCCTGCCGCCGAAGTTCTCGACCGCCGACGAGATCACGTCGAGCACCGACGCCGAAGCACGGGTTCGGGCGGTGATCGCATCCGTGTATCGCGAGTCGGCGCGGCAGCCGGCACTGCGCGAGGCGCTCGCGGTCGTGGCCAACGAGGTCGGCTTGCGTGCGCTGCCGGCCATCGTCTCGGTCATCGATCGGCGGTGGGACCAGTTCGACGGACTGGTGCTCGACCCGCCGAGCCCCGCCGAGCTGGAGGCCCTGCACCGGGCCGCGATCGCGTGTGGTGACGAGTTCGTCGGCGGTCAGGGCAAGTCCTCGTCCACGCTCGACAAGTTCATCGCCGGCCTCGAGGCCGCACGGTCGGGGATCTCCCGGCTCGGTGCGGCGGCACGCCTCGAGCTGCCGTCACTCGGCACCCTCGGGGGCGCCGCCCTCAAGCCCGACCGCGATCGGGTCAAGGAGGCGTGCGCCCAGACCCGGGCGCTCGCCCACTCGATCGTGCTGCGCCGCGTCGTGGCGGCATTCCAGGCGCCCGTGCTCGAGCACGCCCGCCGGCGCATCGCCAACGGCCAGCTCGGCTACGACGACCTCCTCGTGCTGACCCGGCGACTCCTCACCGAGCACGCCGGCGTCCGCACCGAGCTGCGGCGCCGCTACCGGCGGATCTTCGTCGACGAGTTCCAGGACACCGACCGCGTCCAGTTCGAGATCATCCGGATGCTGACCGATCCCGACGACGACACGCCGCCGCCGTCGTCGTCACCACGACTGTTCGCCGTGGGCGATCCCAAGCAGTCGATCTACGGCTTCCGTCAAGCCGAGGTGGCGCTATTCGCCGAACTGGCTGATGCCGCGCGGGCCGACGGGTCGATCGCCGAGCTCACCGCCAACTTCCGCACGCGCGCCGACGTCGCGTCCTGGATCAACCGGGTGATGCGGCCACGCTTCGATGCCTCCGGCACCGCCGTGAGCTATGAGTCACTCGTCCCGCAGCGCCCGTCCACGCTGGCCGGTGAGGATCGCCCGGGCCCCCCGGTCGTGCTGCTCGGCGTGGACGCCTCCGACGACCGGCCCGCCGCGCGGCAACACGCTCGCGCCGCCGACGCGCAGCGGGCCGAGGCGACCGACATCGTCGGCGTGATCGAACGCGCCGTCGCCGAGGGTTGGAAGGTGCTCGATCCGGACGGGTCGGGTGGCTGGACCAGCCGGCCGGCGCGCCGCCGCGACATCAGCGTGCTCGTCGCCCGGCGCACCGGGCTCGGCGTCCTCGAGGACGCGCTGCGCCAGGCCGGTGTGCCGTACCGGGTCGAGGGTGGCACGCTCGCCTACGACCGTCGCGAGGTCTACGAGCTGCTGCGGGTGCTGCGCGCGGTCGCCAACCCGGCCGACGAGCTGCAGCTGGTCACCGCGCTGCGCACGTCGATCCTCGGATGCTCGGACACCGATCTGTTCGCCTACCGGCACCGCCAGCTCGGCCGCCGCGGTACGTGGCGTACGCGCACCGAGCGCGAGCTCCCCGATGCCCCCGCCCCCGGCGACGAGGGCGACGACGCCGGGGTCGCCCGCGTGCGCCGGGCCCTCGCCCGCGTCGAGGAGTGGTCGCGCGACGCCCACCGTCGTGGCCCGGCGGTGCTGCTGGCCGAGATCTACGACTGGTCGATGGGTGCCGCCGCGGCCCGGTTCGAGGGCGAGCACACGGTCAGCGAGACCTGGCGGCGCGTCCGCTACCTCGTCGACGAGGCGCGGGCGTGGACAGACGAGACCGGCGGCACGCTCGCCGAGTACCTCGAGTGGGTGGCCGACAAGGTCGAGGCCGTCGAGCGGGCCGAGATCGCTCCGGACGAGACGGACGAGGACGCCGTGCGCATCCTGACGATCCACGCGGCGAAGGGTCTGGAGTTCCCGATCGTCGTCGTCGCCGGATTGGGTTCCAAGGACAGCGCTGCGGGCGATCGGTTCCGCGTCGCGTTCGCGGACGGTGACATCGAGCTCCGTCTGGGACACCTGGCCACGCCCGGCTTCCCCGCCCGCGACCCTGCTGCCGCGGAGGCCGAGGAGGCCCGTCTCCTCTACGTCGCCATGACCCGAGCACGCGACCACCTGGTCGTGTCCTGCCACACGTCCAAGCGATCGAGGCCGAGCCCGGTGTCCAACCTGGAACCGCACCTCGACCTGACCGGTGCCGAGTGCTGGGGGTCGGAACCGCTCGCAGCCGCGGTCGCGGTTCCGCGTGCCGACGAGCTGCGCGGCCACGTCGACCCCCAGCCGGTCGACGCTGCAGAGCTGGCCGCACGCCCCGCGGCCGACCGCCGCACCGTGTGGACCCCGTCGGCGCTGGCCGCCCGCTCGCATGACGTCCCCGAGGGCGCGCCGGCCGAGGAGGCGCTCGACGACGAGGTGCCCAACGACGCCGTCGACGCGCTGCCGCGCGACCCCGGTCTGCAGCGCGACCCAGCATCCGGACTGGAGGTGCTCCGCAGCCGTGGCCGCTACGGCACCGACGTCGGCAAGGCGGTGCACGAGGTCATGCAGCGCGTCGACCTCGCCGAGCCGACCAGAGATCTCGACGCGCTCGTCGCCGCCGCCTGCGACAACGTCGACCTCGTCGACCCCGAGGTGCGCGGCCGCGTCGCTGCCCTCTCCGCCTCGATCGTCGCCAGCGCCCTCTTCCAGCGGATGCGCACCGCGGCGGTGTGCGAGCGCGAGATCTACGTCGGCGCCGTGGCCGAGGTCGACGGCGAACCGGCGACGATCTGGGGCTACGCCGACGCGGTGTTCCAGGCCGGCGACGGCAGCTACGCCGTGGTCGACTTCAAGACCGACAGCAGCGCCAACGATGACGACGAGATGCGCGAGCGCTACTCGGCGCAGCTCAACGCGTACGCCGACGTGATCGAACGAGCCACCGGCGGCGCGGTCGGCGAACTGTGGCTGCTCGTCGGTCGCGCCGAGGGTCCGGCGGTCGAGATCGCGATCGCCCGCGCCTGACCGGCTACAGGTCGGCGAGGAACGTGTAGAGCACGTCGCTGCGGTCGCGCTGACCGCGACGCAGATGGGCCGGCACCTGCCACGCGCCCTCGGGGGCGAGCACCCGCGTCCACTCCGTCGTGGCCGCGCGCGCCGCGATGCGCCACTCGCCGTCGCGCTGCTCGAAGCGGTCCACGAAGCGGAACCCGACCACCAGGTTCTTCGACCGTGAGCCACCCGCGGTCTGGTGCACGGACACGCCATAGGACTCCGACACCGCGACGCCCGACGACGGCGATCCACCCCCGAAGTCGACGAGGTGGTTGGCAACCAGGTGCTGCGTGCTGTCGTACGTCGCCAGGAGCTCGAAGACCCAGGCCAGGTACTCGTCGACGGTGCCGGCGAAGCTGCCGTGCTCGTCGGTCGCATCGGGGTGGTAGCAGGAGCGCACCAGCTCGACGTCCATCCGATCGATGCCCCGGCAGTAGCGCAGCACGACGTCGTGGATCGCGACCCGGTGGAGGAGTGCATCCATCACCGTGCGCGCGATTCTGTGACGAAACCCGGACGAGAACGCAACACAAACAAGCAGTGATTGCAGGGCGTCTGACAGTGACAGAGCATTACGATCCGGTTACCTCTGTGACAGTTACCAGCGATTTCCGTGCGCATCCTGCGCGATACGTGCCGGTCGTGTTGCTGGCCGTGGTCATCGCGTTGCACCTGCCGGGTCTGAGCACCCGGGTGTTCAACAACGACGAGGCCTACATCGCGACCGTCGCCGATGTCTTGGCCCATGGTGGCCGACTCTACGTGGATGTGGTCGATCGCAAGCCCCCGGGGGTCTTCTACCTCTACCACTGGCTGTTCGAGCTGACCGGCAGCCGGGCGCTGTGGATCCCGCGGGTCGCCGGCATGCTCGCCCACGCCGCGACCGCCACCTTGGTCTGGGTCTTCGCCCGCCGGCGGCTGGGCGACCGGGCAGCGCTGGTCGCGGGCGTGCTGGCAGCCGTCACCACGGTCACCGTGACCCCCGGCGACGCCCAGAGCGCCGAGTTCGAGGTGTTCATGATGCCCTTCGTCGTCGCAGCGATGGTGCTGGCCGACCGCCGCCGGCCGTTCACGGCCGGGCTCGCGATCGGTGCCGGCACGATGATGAAGCAGACGGCCGCGGTCACCCTCTTGCCCCTCGCCTACCTGGCCTGGCGTGACCGCGAGACCCGGTGGAAGGGCCTGGCGATGCTCGCCGCCGGCTCCGCGATCCCGGTTGCACTGACCGCACTCGTGTTCAACCCTGGCCGGTTCTGGTTCTGGGTGTTCGGTGGCGCCAACGGTGGCTACCTCGATGTCGGCAACGGCGGCCTCGGACTCGTGGTCCAGCGGATGTTGGCGATGAACGCCGCGTTCATCGGTCTCAACCTCGCCATCATCGGCCTGGCGGCGCTCGCCGTGCGGTCCTGGCGGACCGACGCCGACGTGTGGCTCTGGTTGGTGTCGGCGATCATCGGCGTCTCCTCGGGCACCCGGTTCTTCGGGCACTACTACTGGCAGCTGCTCCCGCCGTTGTGCGTGCTCGCCGCCCGGGGATCGACCGTGCTCGGCGAGCGCTGGACGAAGCTCGGGATCGGCGTCGCCGCGCTCACCGGCGCCGGGGCGGCGTTCGCCGCTGCGGCGTTCCGGCTGGGCGGTCCGAGCAACGACTACCAGGCGCTCGCCAGCTACGCCCGGGAGCACACGACGCCCGACGAGCGGATCTTCGTGTGGGGTCACGAACCATCGGTGTTCTGGGCGGCGGATCGCCTCCCGGCATCGCGGATCATCACGACCGGCTTCCTGACGGGCCACACCGCGGTACGCCCGGCGGGCTTCGACGGGATGGACAGGGCGGTTCCGGGAATCTGGGACGACGTGATGGCCGACCTCACCGCCAACCCTCCCGCCGTGTTCTTCAACACCGAACCGAACGACCCGTCCGCATCCGCCCACTACCCGATTCGCGACTACCCCCCGATGGAGCAGTTCCTCGACGAGCACTACGAGCTCGTGAGCGTCATCGGCAACGTGTCCGTCTACCAGCTGGAGCACCCATGACGATGGTCGCCGACCGCATGACTGCGCCACTGGTCCACCGCCGGCCGGTGTGGTGGGTCGAGATCACGATGGCGTACGCGTTCTACTTCGCCTACAGCCGGGTCCGCGGCAAGGGTCGGGCGTCGGGTCTCGAAGCGCTGCGCAACGCCCGCAAGCTCATCGAGTGGGAGCACCAGCTCGGGATCTACCACGAGCACTCGTTCCAGCAGCTCGTCCTCACCAACGACCACGTCGTGCTCGCGCTGAACACGTTCTACGGCGTCGCCCACTTCGTCGTCACGCCGGCGGTCGCCGTGTTCCTGTTCCGCAAGCGTCAGGACACCTATCGCATGTGGCGCAACGTGCTCGCCTGGGCCACCGGCCTCGCGCTGATCGGCTACTACGTGTTCCCGCTGATGCCACCGCGCCTGGTGCCCGGCCTCGGGTTCACCGACACGATGGTCACCCACCCGAGCACCTGGAGGATCACGCCGATCCCGGTCTGGAACATCGGCAACCCGTACGCGGCGATGCCGAGCCTGCACGTCGGTTGGGCGTTGTGGGTCTGCTTCGCGCTGCTCGCGACCGTCAAGAGCCCGTGGATCCGCGCGTTGGCTCGCGCGTACCCGGCGATGACGATCATCGCGATCGTCGGCACCGGCAACCACTTCGTGCTCGACGCCGCCGGTGGTGCGCTCGTGTTCGGCGCGGCGATGGTGGTCGTCCCCGCAATCCAGGAGGCGACGGCTCGCGTGACGCGTTCGGTGCCTACGCCAGCAGTTCTGCGATCTGAATAGCGTTCAGCGCCGCACCCTTGCGGAGGTTGTCGTTGCTGACGAACAGGGCCAGGCCACGGTCGCCGTCCACGGTCGCGTCCTGGCGGATCCGGCCGACGTAGCTCGGATCGCGCCCCGCCGCGAGCAGCGGCGTCGGGACGCCGGCCAGCTCCACGCCAGGGGCGCCGCGCAGTGCGGCCGCAGCCTCGGCCGGAGTGATCGCACGCTCGAACGTGGCGTTGATCGACAGGGAGTGGCCCGTGAACACCGGGACTCGAACGCACGTGCCCGACACCAGCAGGCCCGGGATGTCGAGGATCTTGCGGCTCTCGTTGCGGAGCTTCAGCTCCTCGTCGGTCTCGGAGAACTCGTCGCCGAGCAGCTTGCCGGCCAGCGGTAGCACGTTGAACGCGATCGGCTCGGCGAACTTGGTCGGCTCCGGGAAGGTCACCGCCGCGCCGTCGAAGGTGAGGTCGCGGGCCCGGTCGACCACCTCGCGGGCCTGCTTGTCGAGCTCGTCGACCCCGGCCAGCCCGCCACCGCTGACCGCCTGGTACGTGCTGATCACGAGGCGCTGAAGGCCGGCCAGGTCGTGCAGCGGCTTGAGCACCGGCATCGCTGCCATGGTGGTGCAGTTCGGGTTGGCGATGATCCCCTTCGGGGTGTCGCGCACGAGGTGGCCGTTGACCTCGGGCACGATCAGGGGCACGTCGGGATCCATGCGCCACGCGGAGGAGTTGTCGATCACGATCGCTCCGGCGGCGGCGAACCGCGGGGCGAGCTCACGAGACGACGTGGCGCCCGCGGAGAAGAGCGCGACGTCGATGCCGGTCACGTCCGCGGCGGCGGCGTCCTCCACCTTGATCGCGCCGCCTCGCCACGGCAGGGTGCTGCCGGCCGAGCGTGCGGAGGCGAAGAAGCGCAACCCGTCGAGGGGGAAGGACCGCTCGGCGAGGAGGGTCCGCATGACACTGCCCACCTGCCCGGTGGCACCGACGACGGCTACGCGCATGGGGCACAAGGCTATCGACGCGGCCCGGACGGCCGACCAGGGTTTCCCACACTGAGGCTTCGCGAGCGCAGCGAGCTACCCGCACACAGCGGGCGGTGCAACGATCCGGCGCCGCAGCCGTCGCCCGGCGAGCGCAGCGAGCCCTCACACGCCGCGCCCAGGCGCCGGCGAGCGCCGAAGGCGCTCAAGCAACAACGGCGACGAGCCACCAGTGGCTGGGGTTGATGCCGGCGAACGTACGGACCGTCGCGCGAGGGGCCGCCGGGCGGGCCCGGTTCGGCGAGGCCCACACCACCGGATCGCTGATCGACAGTCCGCTCATCCGGATCTCGGCCAGCACGTCCTCGGGGGCCAGACGGTTGGCTTGCCAGCCGAGACGGGTGGCGGTGCGGTTCCGAGCGAGGCGCGGCCCGATGCCCGGCATCTTCCACGCCTGGCGCACCACCCCGCCGACCGGCCAGAGCACGAGGTCACGGGTCGTCCACGTGCGGAAGTTCAACGCGATGTGCCCACCGGGCTTGGTGACGCGCACCGCCTCTCGCGTGAGCGCGAGGGCATCCTCGCGTTGGCAGTGCTGGAGCGTGATGTAGCTGAACGTCAGGTCGACCGAGTCGTCGGGCACCTGCAGCGTGCGACCGTCGGCGACGTGGACCGTCGCCAGCCTGCTCACGTCGCCGAACGCGGCCACGGTCTCCCGGCAGCGCTCGAGGAACGCGGCATCGAGGTCGCAGGCCACGACGCGGGTGAAGCGCTTCGTGAAGCTCGCCGTCATCCGCCCGATGCCGGCGCCGATCTCGACCATGGTCGCTCGCGGGCCCGGCTGGAGGTCGAACAGCGACAGGTAGGCGCCGACCTCCTGCTCACCCGTCTCGGTGAACTCGGCGAGGGTCAGCCGCTGGCCGGTCTCGTTGTTGAACACCCAGCCGGTGCTGCGCACGACGTCGTCGGCGCTGTGCTCGGTCTCGGTCGCACGGCCGGCCGCGGTCCAGGGCACGTGCTGCTTGCGGCCGGGCATCGTCTACTTCCGCTCGGGCGGCGGCGGGAAGTCCTGCCCGCTGTCGAGGCCGAACGCGCGGTGCAGCGCCCGCGCCGCCCGCTCGACGTCGGCGGTGGGGATCACGACCGAGATGCGGATCGTCGAGGTCGAGATCATCTCGATGTTGACGTTCTCGTCGGCGAGCACCCGGAACATCTTGGCGGCGATCCCCGGGCTGCTCTTCATGCCGGCACCGACCAGCGACACCTTGGCGATGTCGTCGTCGGTCGTGATCCCGCGGGCGCCGATCTCCTTCGCCACCCGCTCGACCACCTCGGCGGCGACGGCCAGATCGGCGATCGGTGCTGTGAAGCTGATGTCGGTCGAGCCCTCGGTCGACGTGTTCTGCACGATCATGTCGACGTTGACGTTGGCCGCGGCGAGGGGCTCGAACAGCGCCGCCGAGATGCCTGGCCGGTCGGGGACCCCGAGCACGGTGACCTTCGACTCGCTGAGATCGGTCACCACGCCCGAGATGATCGGGTCTTCCATGCCTGTCTCCGTGTTCCCTTCGCCGTTGGTGACCCAGGTGCCCTGCTCCCACGTGAACGCCGAGCGGACGTGCAGCGGCACGTTGTGGTTGCGGGCGAACTCCACCGAGCGCAGCGCCAGCACCTTGCTGCCGGCACCCGCCATCTCGAGCATCTCGTCGAACTGCACGTGCTGCAGCTTGCGGGCCTGGGGCACCACGCGGGGATCGGCGGTGAACACGCCGGTCACGTCCGTGTAGATCTCGCACGAGTCGGCGCCCAACGCTGCGGCGAGCGCGACGGCGGTCGTGTCGCTGCCGCCACGTCCGAGCGTGGTGATCTCCTTGTCGGTCGAGACGCCCTGGAACCCGGCGACGACGCAGACCTTGCCGGCGCCGAGCGCATCTCGTAGCCGGTCGCCCTTGACCTCCAGGATCTTGGCCTTTCCATGGGAGGTGTCGGTGATGATGCCGACCTGGCTGCCGGTGAAGCTGAGCGCATCGACACCACGGTCGGCGAGCGCCATGCAGAGCAGTGCCATCGTGATCCGCTCGCCCGTGGTGAGCAGCATGTCGAGCTCGCGGCCGGGTTGGGTGCGGCTGACGTCGTTGGCGAGTTGGATCAGGTTGTCGGTCGACTTCCCCATCGCCGAGACCACGACCACCACATCGTTGCCGTGGCTGCGGGTGAAGCGGACGTTGTCCGCGACGGCGCGGATGCGATCGGGGTCGGCGACGGACGTCCCGCCATACTTCTGAACGATCAACGCCACGGGGTCGAAACCCTACCGGTCCGAGGCCGGTGCCGGGTACCGAACCAGTAGCCTGCCGCCCTCGTGGGTACCGCCAAGCGTGAACGGCAGAAGGCCAACCGGCAGCTGCGTCTGGAGCAGATGGCCAAACAGGCCCAGAGCAAGAAGACGCGAAAGCGCGTCCTCTTGATCGGCGTCGGCCTGCCCGTCCTGATCGCCCTGATCTTCCTGATCGCGTTCCTGACGCGCGACGACAGCGACGACGCTTCGACGGCGACCACGCTGCCGGTCACGAGCGAGCCGGTCCCGACCGATCCGTCGGCCACCACGGCGCCGGCGACCGCTGACACGGCGCCGGCGACGGTGGCGCCGGTCACGCTCCCCGCCGGCGAGGAGACCCCGTGCCCGGCCGCCGACGGCTCCGCGCCGCGGGTCGTCGAGTTCGCCGCCGCGCCCCCGATGTGCATCGACACGTCGAAGACCTACACGGCAGAGGTGGCGACCAACTTCGGCTCGTACACGATCGCCCTCGACGCCACCGCCGCCCCGAACACCGTGAACAACTTCGTCGTGCTGGCCCGCTACCACTACTTCGACGGCACGATCTGCCACCGCGCGATCACCGACTTCATGGTCCAGTGCGGCGACCCGACCGGAACGGGCACAGGCGACCCCGGCTACGAGTTCGCCAACGAGAACCCGGCATCCAACGCCGACTACGTGCGCGGCGCCGTGGCGATGGCCAACTCGGGCCCCGACACCAACGGCAGCCAGTTCTTCGTCACGACGAGCGATTCCTCCCCCTCGCTGGAGACCAACTACTCGCTGTTCGGTCAGGTCACCGACGGACTCGACACGACGATCTCGGCGCTGAACGCGCTCGGCAGCAACCCCGCCGCCAGCAATGGCATCCCACCGAGCCAGCAGATCGTCACCCAGACCGTCACCATCACCGAGACGTGATCCTGGCCACCCGTTGCCAACCTGCGGTCGAAACGCGCCCGCCGCAGGCCTGATCCGACCGCAGAAACCTCTACGACAGCTGGCCGTGGACCTCGACGTCGCCGACCTGCTCCCACTCCGAGCCGTCGCGCAGCAGCGCGGTGCCCGTCGCCAGCGACACGAGCGGCACCTTGCCGGCGGCGAGCTTGACGGTGCGTGCCAGGCGGTCGTGTGACCACGCCTCGGCCTCGGTGACGAGGGCGAGGCCCGACACCAGGCCGAGGCCGAGCGTGAACGCACCGCCGCGCGGATCGGTCATCGGGTCGCAGAGGCCGTTGGCGCTCTGTCCGACCGCGGCGACGACCCCACCGTCGACGACCACCTGTTGCAGGGCGTCGAACACCGGCGTGTCCTTCAAGACGCTGCGTAGGTGCATCGGCGAATCACCGGCGAGGTAGACCGCCTTGGCCGAGCGCACGACGGCCGCGGCGCCCGGGTCGAGCGCGTCCGGCCGGCTGAGCACCATCAGCGCCTCGACGTGCACGCCCAGCCGTTCACCCCAGTGCATCGCCGTCGCGATCAGCTCCCCGGGGTGCTCGAAGGCATCGGCGGTCGGCAGCACGACGACCGACTCGGCGCCGACGCTCGTGATCAGCCGCCGGTCGAGCTCGTCGTTGGCGACGAAGGGTCCACCACCTTGCAGCGCGATCATCGGCCGCACACTACGCGCGAGCTTCTCCCAACAGCGCGGCGGCGAGACGCTCCCAGACGTCGTCGCCGACGCCGTATTCGGCCACGAAGCCGCGTGCACCCCCGTGCTCGTCACGGAACTGTTGCAGCACGATGCGCATCGCGTCGGGGTGAGCCCCCTGCAGCGACGCCGGGACGCTGTCCATCCACTCGACCAGCTCCGGCTTGTGGACGTCGGCCCAGGCGCGGGTGCGCTCGAACGCGCCGCCGCTCAGGGCGTAGTCCTCGACCACCTGGTCGTCGGGTACGCCGAGGCCGGAGAGCAAGATGCCGGCCAGCAGGCCGGTGCGATCCTTGCCGGCGGCGCAGTGGAACACCGCTGGCAACGCGTCGGGCTCGGCCAGGAGGCGGAGCCCGTTGGCGAGCTTGGCGCCGCCGCGCTCCAGCATGTGGCGGTAGGCGTTGCTCAGGAACTCGACGACCCGCGACGGATCGCCGGCCGCGTCCATGAAGATCTTGCGGGCTTCGGCGTCGTCGGTGCTGCGGGTGGTGTCGATCACCGCCAGGTGGTGGAACGTGACCGGGTACTGCTCGAACGGGAACCGTCCACGCTCGTCGATCTCTCCGGCGCTGCGCAGGTCGATCACCGTGCGCAGGCCGAAGGGGCGCAGCAGATCGAGGTCGGCGGCGGTCAGCCGGTCGAGGCCGTCGGCGCGGAACAGTCGCCGCCACCGGACCTGATGCCCGTCGGCGGTCCGGTAGCCCCCGAGGTCGCGGAAGTTGTGCACGGCGCCGAGATCGATCAGGCGCTGGGGTGGAACGAGGGAGGCATCGACCGCTGGCACGTCGCCAAGGTACCCGGGCGGAGAAAACAAGCGGTGAACGGAGCGCGACGAACCGGTCGGATCTCTTGGCGAAGTTACCCGCGGGTAGCTATCGTCGCTCCATGCATCAGGGGGATGGAACCGTCAACGAGGTCGGCCGGGTCGGCATCGTCGGCTCGGGCATCATGGGCGCCGGGCTGGCCGAGGTCGTCGCCAGGGCCGGCTACGAGGTCGTCGTCCGGTCGAGGTCCAAGCAGACCGCCGACGCGCTGACTGCCGGCCTCGCGAAGAACCTCGCCAAGCAGGTCGAGCGCGGACGCCTGGACGCGGCGACCCGCGATGCCGTGCTCGGGCGGGTCAGCGCCACCGATCACCTCGGCGACCTCCACGACTGCGACCTCGTCATCGAGAGCGTGATCGAGGACCTGCCGACCAAGACCGCTCTGTTCTCCGAGCTCGAGCAGATCGTGAAGCCCGATGCCGTGCTCGCCACCAACACCTCGACGCTGCCCGTGGTGGAGATGGCCGTCGCCACGCAGCGTCCGGACCGGGTGTGCGGCATCCACTTCTTCAACCCCGCACCGGCGATGAAGCTGGTCGAGATCGTCCGCCCGCTCACCGCGTCGGACACGACGATCGAGCTCGCGTCGGCGTTCGCCACGAGCTGCGGCAAAGACGTCGTGCACGTCGCCGACCGCGCCGGCTTCGTCGTCAATGCCCTGTTGTTCCCGTACCTCAACAACGCGGTCCGTCTGTACGAGCAGGGCACAGCGAGCGTCGCCGACATCGACACCGCGATGAAGGGCGGCTGCAACTTCCCGATGGGCCCGTTCGCGCTGCTCGACCTGGTCGGCCTCGACACCTCCGTGTCGATCCTCGATGCCCTCTACGAGGAGTTCCGCGATCCGAACTACGCCGCGGTGCCGACGCTGCGGCGGATGGTCACCGCCGGCCACCTCGGCCGCAAGACCGGCCGCGGCTTCCACACCTACTGAACTCCCCCCCCAACCCAACCCGAACCTGCGGCGCGAACGCGCCCGGAACGGGCGCACATCGACCGCAAGTTCGAGGTAAGAAACGAACCTGCGGCGCGAACGCGCCCGGAACGGGCGCACATCGACCGCAAGTTCG
>CAZMGD010000028.1:25682-27647 GCA_964565705.1 uncultured Ilumatobacteraceae bacterium
AACGAACCTGCGGCGCGAACGCGCCCGGAACGGGCGCACATCGACCGCAAGTTCGCTGGGGGGGTGGGTACGGTGCACGCCTGTGGGCAACGACCGCTTCGCCGAGTTGGCGTCCGCGTTCGACCTGCCGCGGGTGGAACCCGATCCGTCGCCGTGGCAGTTCCCCGATCCCGAGCGCGCCGACGCGGACGGCTTCGTCGCGGTCGGGGGTGACCTCGGCGCCGGCACGCTGCTCGCTGCGTACCGATCCGGGCTGTTCCCGATGCCTGCTCGGCGCCAGCTCGGCTGGTGGTCGCCCGACCCCCGCGGGATCATCCCGATCGACGGGCTACACGTCAGCCGGACGCTGCGGCGCAACTGCGCGCGGTTCGACGTGCGAGCCAACACGTCGTTCTCCGAGGTGATGGCGGCCTGCGGCGATCCGCGGCGGCCACACGGCTGGATCAACCGGCAGTTCGTGGCCGCCTACAGCCACCTCCACGCGCTCGGCTGGGCCCACAGCGTGGAGGTGTACCGGGGCGACGAGCTGGTCGGCGGTGTCTACGGCGTCGGCATCGGGCGCTTCTTCGCCGGCGAGAGCATGTTCCACCGTGCCACGGACGCATCGAAGGTCGCGCTGGTCGCACTGATCGACATCCTCGGAGCACGCGGCGCGACGCTGTTCGACGTGCAGTGGAGCACCGACCACCTGCGCTCACTCGGCGCCATCGACGTGCCTCGCTCCGAGTACCTGCGCCGACTGGCCGACGCCGTCGGATGAGGACGGCCTGGCTCGCCGCAGCCGCCCTGCTCCCACTCGCATGCTGCGCTGATGGCGGCGACACCTCGTCGACGCCTGCGGCCCTCGCGCTGCTCGAATCGTCGCGGGATCCGACGACGCCCGACCGTTTCGAGGTGTGGGTGTGCCGTGTCCCGACGGACACGACCGACCCGACGTACGTGTCCGACGGGGTGCGGCTCGCACTCACGACCAGCGAGCTCGTGGAGCGGATCGGGCCAGCTGTGACTGCGTACTTCGACGAGCTCGCCCACGGCGCCTACTCGATCGGGTTCGTGCCGGGCGGGGAGGTGGCGCTCGCGCCCGGCGGGCGTGGCGATCCACCTCGTCGACCAGTCGCCTGCCGTGTGCGGCCATCCAACGGACGACCCCTGCACCGGCATCGAACGTCGGCAGGTCGTGCTGACCGGCGAGAACCCGCAGACCGACCTGCTCGGGACCGGTGACGTGCAGACGGTCATGGGCTGGACGGTGCGCGTCGAGCGCGTCGACCACGCGTCCGCCACGCTGGCGCTGACACCTACCGCTCGGTAACACTTTCGCCATGAGGGAGCGCGGCGAGCCGTGGGTGATGCGGACGTACTCGGGTCATTCGTCGGCGAGGGCGTCGAACGAGCTGTATCGCACGAACCTTGCCAAGGGTCAGACCGGGTTGTCGATCGCGTTCGACCTTCCGACGCAGACCGGCTACGACCCCGATCATCCGCTCGCCCGCGGCGAGGTCGGCAAGGTCGGGGTACCTGTCGTGCACCTCGGCCACATGCGGACCCTGCTGGACGGCCTCCCGCCGGGGCGGATGAACACGTCGATGACGATCAACGCGACCGCGGCGTGGCTACTGGCGTTGTACGTCGCCAACGCGGCCGAGCAGGGCATGCCATCGGCGGAGCTGCGGGGCACGACGCAGAACGACATCGTCAAGGAGTACTTGTCGCGCGGTACGTACATCTTCGGTCCCGAGCCGAGCCGCCGCCTGATCGTCGACATGGTGGCGTGGTGCGCGCACCACGCTCCGCTCTGGAACCCGATGAACGTCTGCAGCTACCACCTGCAGGAGGCGGGCGCGACCCCGGCGCAGGAGATCGCCTACTCTCTGGCCACGGCGATCGGGGTGCTCGACGCGGTGCGCGAGTCCGGGCAGGTCGAGCCGGAGCGCTTCGCGCAAGTGTTCGCGTCGATCTCGTTCT
>CAZMGD010000028.1:27657-41977 GCA_964565705.1 uncultured Ilumatobacteraceae bacterium
GTTCTTCGTCAACGCAGGCATCCGCTTCATCGAAGAGATGTGCAAGCTCCGGGCATTCACCGAGCTGTGGGACCGGATCGGCCTGGAGCGCTACGGCGTGACCGACGCGAAGGCCCGCCGCTTCCGGTACGGAGTGCAGGTCAACTCCCTCGGCCTCACCGAGGCGCAACCGGAGAACAACGTGCAGCGGATCGTGCTCGAGATGCTCGCGGTCACGCTGTCGAAGCGTGCTCGGGCCCGCAGCGTGCAGCTCCCGGCGTGGAACGAGGCCCTCGGCCTGCCGCGCCCGTGGGATCAGCAGTGGTCGTTGCGGATGCAACAGGTGCTCGCGTTCGAGAGCGATCTGTTGGAGTACGACGACATCTTCGACGGCAGCCATGTCGTCACGACGGCCACCGCCGAGATCTCCGAGGCAGCGTGGGCCGAGCTGCAGGACGTGCTCGCGATGGGTGGGGCGTTCGAGGCGGTCGACGAGCTGAAGGGACGGCTCGTCAGGTCGATGGCCGCGCGGACCCGTGACATCGAGTCCGGCGATCAGATCGTGATCGGGGTCAACCGGTTCACCGAGTCCGAGCCGTCACCGCTGGGTGGCGAGGGCAACATCTTGAAGGTCGATCCGGACGTGGAGGCGGAGTTGGTCGACGAGGTGCGAGCGTGGCGCAAGGAGCGCGACGAGGCTGCGGTCAGCGCTGCGCTCGACGGGCTGCGCGCCGCCGCTCGCGACGGGTCGAACGTCATGCCGCCGTCGATCGCGCTGGCTGCGGCGGGCGGCACGACCGGCGAGTGGGCCGCGGTGCTGCGCGAGGAGTTCGGCGAGTACCGGGCGCCGACGGGCGTCAGCGCCGCGCTCGGCCGCCGGATCGGGCCGCTGGCCGAGGTCGCCGAGTTCGTGAAGACCATCCCTGGCGGCCCACCGAAGCTGCTCGTCGCCAAGCCCGGCCTGGACGGCCACAGCAACGGCGCCGAGCAGATCGCCGTCGCCGCCCGCGACTCGGGCATGGAGGTCGTCTACAGCGGCATCCGCCTCACCCCCGCGCAGATCGCGGCGAGCGCTCGGGACGAGGACCCCGACGTCATCGGGATCTCGATCCTGTCGGGCAGCCACCTCGCCCTCGTGCCCGAGATCATCGAACGGCTACGGGCCGAGGGGGTCACGTCACCCGTCGTCGTCGGCGGGATCATCCCCGAGGACGACCGACCCCGCCTTCTGGCCGCCGGTGTCACCGCGGTGTTCACGCCGAAGGACTACGAGCTGGCGCGGATCATGCGCGACATCGCCGATCTGGCGATCGGCCGCCGCGCCTGAACGATCAGGCGGGGGCGGGGACGTCGGCGCGCTGGGCGTCGATCCAGCGCTCGAGCTCGGGGCCGCTCTCGAAGCTCGTGATCAACGCGTAGCGGGGCGCGTCGCCGGGGTGGACGACGACGTGCCACAGGCGCTGGGTGTCGACCACGAAGCGAGCGCCGCGGTGCAGGGGCACGCGGATCTCGGTGTCGGGGTCGGGCAGGCCGTCGGGCCCGTTGTCCATGAGCAGCATGTAGCTGTCTGGGTTGTCGGTCAGCTCCAACCAGGAGCGCACGACCCACCCCTCGTCGTCGGGGTTGAACCGGTTGTTGTCGTCGCGGTGGATCGACCGGATCGCGGCGTCGCGATCCTGCGGCTCGAGCTTGATGATCCGCACCCGGCCAAAGTTGGCGCCCACCGAGGCGACGTAGTCGCGCAGGGTCGGTGCGAGGTCGGCGTTGCTGGTGAACAGGGCGTCCTTGTCGGTCTTGCCCTTGTCCCAGAACCCGCGGCAATCGAGCTGCCCGTCGGCCGAGGCGATCGGCGCGAAGTTGGTGTCGCCGCCGCTCTTCCACTCCATGTACTCGAGCGTCTCGTACTCCTGCGCCGGCACGTCGAAGTCGGCGTCGGTCAGGGCGACGAAACCAGTGGACGACAGAGCGGCCAGGCGCAGGTGGTCGGTGTGCAGAGGGATCGTGACGGACCAGTGGTCCTGGTTCGGCCAGAAGGCGGACTCCATGTCCCAGAGTCTACGAACAGGCCCCGCCGGGGGCCGGTCATCCAGGCGCCGGTGTGACCGATGCCGGGTCGGCCGCCGCCGTCGTGACCGGCGCGGTGACGACGACGGTGGAGGGAGGCAGCTGCAGCGTCTGGCCGGCCTGGATCTGGTCCGCGTTCGTGATCCCGTTGAGGGCGATCAACTCCTGCTGCGACACGCCGAACGCGTTGGCGATCGAGGAGATGGAGTCACCGCGCTGCACGACGTAGAAGCGGGGTTGGGTCGTGGTGGTCGGCAGCGTGGTCGTCGTCGTGGTGGCCGCGGTGAGCGGCGGCAGCGAGCTGCCCACCTTCTCGGGCCGAAAGCCGCACGCACCGACGACCACGACGAAGGCCAGGGCGCCCACCACCGGCACGGTCGCGCGGATCGTGGCCGACCGCCCGGTGCTGACTGCATCCGCCGGCATGGCGGCGAAGCCTAGGTGACCCGGTCGGTGACGAACACCGCGAGGTCGGTCAACTCGGCGCGCACGGCGTCGGTGGTCGGGACGTCGTCGAGCGCGGCGATCGCCTCGTCGCGCAGCGCAGCGATGCGCTGCTCCACCAGGTCGAGCGCGCCGGTGTCGACGATTGCCTGCTGCACCGTCGCGACCGCGTGCTCGTCGAGCGCAGTGCCGACCCGGTCGAGCACGGCGCGCTGCACCGGCGTCGCGTGGGCCACCGCGGTGGCCAGCAGCGGGGTCGGCTTGCCTTCACGGAGATCGTCGCCGACAGGCTTGCCGGTCTGCTCGGGGCGACCGAACGCGCCCATCACGTCGTCGCGCATCTGGAACGCGTCGCCGAGCGGCAAGCCGTAGGCGCTGAGCGGCGGCAACCAGCGGTCGCCGTCGTCGGGCGCGGCCAGCAGCGCGCCGAGCTGCAGCGGCCGCTCGACGGTGTACTTGCCGCTCTTGTAGCGGCAGATCCGCTCGGCGACCTCGAGCCGTCGCTCGCGCCGCGCCGAACCGAGCACGTCGAGCAGCTGGCCGACGTTGACCTCCAGTCGCATCTCGTTCCAGAGCGCCCACACCGACGGCTCGGCGCCGATGAGCAGGGTGTCGGCGTACACGTGAGCGACGTCACCGACGAGCAGGGCGACCCCTTCGCCGAAGCGCCGCGGTTCGCCCACGCCGCCGTCGTCGACCAGCTGGCGGGCGAAGCGCCGGTGCACCGTCTCCTCGCCGCGCCTGGTCGCCGAGTCGTCCATCACGTCGTCGTGGAACAGCGCGAACGCGTGCAGGATCTCGAGCGCCGCACCGGCGGCGATCACCCGGTCGTCCTCGGGGTCGCCACCAGCGGCGACGAAGCCCCAGTGACAGAACGCCGGACGAAGCCGCTTGCCGCCGCCCAGCACGAGGCGGGCGATCTCGTCGGCCGGGATGCGCAGGTCAGGATCGAGGGCCGCCCAGCGTGCGGCCTCCGCGGCGGTCAGCTCGGCGAGGCGCGATTCGACGCGCGACGCGATCGAGGCGAGCGACGGCGGCGCGGCGGTGGGCACGGCGTCGGTCAGGCGTCGAGGTCGGCGACGACCTGCTCGATGTGCACCCGAGCGGCACCGATGCGCTCACGGCAGAGGCGGATCAGCTCGGCGGCGCGGCGCACGCGCTCGGCGAGCACGTCGACGTCGACGTCGGAGCGCTCCAACTCGGTGAGGATCGCGTCGAGCTCTCGCTGTGCGTCGGCGTAGCCGATCGGGGTGGGCTGCTCAGCCATCGGTCCGATCCTCGCTGGGGGCGGTCGAGCGCGTCACGAGCGCCACCGTACTGTCGAGGCTGCCCCCGGCCACCTGCGTCCGGAGCCGATCGCCAGGTTGCAGCGTGGCCGGATCGCGCACGAGCCGGCCATCCGCGGTGCGGGTGATCGACCATCCGCGCCGCAGCAGCAGCGCCGGATCGGCCATGCGAACCTGGGCCTCGACGGCGTCGAGGCTCCGTGATGCCCCGGCGAGCTGCGCGACCGGCCGGGTCCGCAGGGTGGTCGAGGCGATGTCGAGCCGGGTGCCGGCGCGCTCCACGATCGAGCGGGCGGCGACGTCGAGACGGCGGGCACGTTCCGTCGTGCGTTCGTCGGCCCGGGTGACCGCCGCGTCGGTGCGACGTTGCGCCGTGTGGGCGATCTCCACGAGCCGGCCCGCCACACGGTCGAGGTGCCGGGTGCTGGCCCCGCGGATCGCGTCGAACCGCTGTTCCATGCCCGCGGCATACGCGGCGACGCGTTCGACGAGATGTGCGGCGCACGCGGTCGGGGTCTTCAGCGCGGCGTGCGCCGCCATGTCGGCGACGCTGCGATCGATCTCGTGGCCGAGCCCGGTCAGCACTGGGCGGCGACTGGCCGCGATCGCCATCACGACGACCTCCGTGTCGAAGATCGCGAGATCGGTGCGCGACCCGCCGCCGCGCACGAGCGCCAGCGCGTCCACCCGTGGCGCCCGTTCGCTCGTGCTGAACCAGCGCACCGCATTGCTGATCTGCGCTGCCGCAGTCTCTCCTTGCACTCGGACATCGACGACGTACAGGCGGAAGGCCATGCCGCTGCGCTCGATCTCGTGCTGGAAGTCGGCCCACGCCGCGCTGCCCGCGCTGGTGACGACGCCAACCCGCAGCGGTGCCGGGCTGAACGGAACCTTGGCGTTCGCCGCGAGGGCGCCGTCGGCGTCGAGGCGGCGGATCAGCGACTCGCGGTTCAGCGCCAGCTCACCGAGCGTGAACCGCGGATCGAGCCCGCTCATCTTCAGGCTCAGCTTGCCGTTCACCGAATAGAAGTCGAGCTGGCCGAAGATGCGCACCTTCAACCCGTCGGCCAGCGTCAGACGGTGCTTCTTCAGCATCGGTTGCAGCCGGCTGCGCGACGGCGCGAACAGGGCGACGTCGATCGAGGCGGCCGCGCCGTCCACGTGCTCGACCAGCTTGAAGTAGAGGTGCGGGCCACCCGCGCGCAGGCTGTGGATCTCGCCGCGCACCCACACCCCGTCGTTGAACCGCTTGCGCAGCGAGTCGTTGATCGCCGTCGCCAGCTGCGACACCGTGTACGTGTCGTCTCCCGGAGCGTCGGCGACATCCCCCAGATCGAACGCAGGCTGCACCGTTCCATCATGGCTCGCTGCGCTCGCCGTGGGCGGCTGCGGCGCCGGATCGCGGTCACGCCCGCCGTGTTCGGGGTGCTCGCTGCGCTCGCGAAGCCTTGGCGGCATCGGTGAGCGGCGCGCGGGCCTCTTCACACCAATTCCCAGGATTCGCCTTCGCCGGCGTGGACCTGGCGTGCGTAGGCGCCGTCGGCGCCGAGCAGTTCGGCGTGGGTTCCCTGCTCGGCGACGCGACCATCCTCGATGACGACGATCCGGTCGGCCTCGCGGACCGTCGAGAGTCGGTGGGCGATCACCAGCGCGGTCCGCCCGGCGAGCGCGGCGTCCAGGGCGGCCTGGACCAGGGATTCGCTCTCGTTGTCGAGCGCACTCGTCGCCTCGTCGAGGATCATCATCGCCGGATCCTTCAACAGCAGGCGGGCGATCGCGATGCGTTGCTTCTCGCCCCCGCTCATCCGATAGCCGCGCTCGCCCACCAGGGTCGCGTAGCCGTCGGGGAGCGCGGCGATCGTGTCGTGGATCCGCGCCGCCCGGCACGCCGCGATCAGCTCCTCCGCGGTCGCGTCCGGCTTGGCGTAGCGCAGGTTCGACTCGATGCTCTCGTGGAAGAGGTGCGGATCCTGGCTCACCACTCCGATCGCCGCGCGCAGCGATTCCCCGGTGAGGTCGCGCACGTCGTGGCCGTCCACCAGCACCGCTCCCCCCGTCACGTCGTACAGGCGAGGGATCAGCGACGCCAGCGTGCTCTTGCCCGCACCTGACGGCCCGACGATGGCGACGGTCTCCCCCGCTTCGACGACGAGGTCGATGGCGCGCAGCACGTCGCGGTCGGGATCCCCGATCGGCGCGTCAGACGACTCCAGCGAGCGGATCGAGATCGCCGACGCCGGTGGATAGCGGAACGTGACGTGCCGGAGCTCGATGCGTCCTCTCGGCTCGACCAGCTCGATCGCCCCCGGCTTGTCGACGATCGCGACAGGGCTGTCGAGCACCTCGAAGACGCGCTCGAAGCTGACCATCGACGTCATCACGTCGACCCGTGCGTTCGTCAGTCCCGTCAGCGGCGCGTACACCCGGCCGACGAGCGACGCCAGCGCCACGAGCGTGCCCGTCGTCATCCCGCCGCTGACCACCGACTGCGCGCCGAAGCCGTAGATCGCCGCCGTGCCGACCGCGCCGACGAGGCCCAGGGCGACGAAGAACACGCGACCGACGATCGCCGACTGGACTCCGACGTCGCGCACGCCGGCGGCCCGGGCGGAGAACGCGTCGACCTCGCGGCGATGGCTGCCGAAGAGCTTGACGAGCAGCGCGCCGGACACGTTGAAGCGCTCGCTCATCTGGGTGTTCATCTCGGCGTTGAGCACCATGCCCCGGCGGCTGATCGCCTGGACGCGTCGCCCGACGCGCTTGGCCGGGATGACGAACAGGGGCAGCACGAGCAGGGCCAGCAGCGTGAGGCGCCAGTCCAGGGCCAGCATCGCGACGAGCGTGGTGACGAGCACGATCGCATCGCTGACGACGCTGCCCAACGTCGAGGTCACCGCGCTCTGCGAGTCGATGACGTCGTTGTTGAGGCGGCTCATCAGCGCACCGGTCTGGGTGCGGGTGAAGAACCCGATCGGCATCTGTTGCACCTTGTCGAACAGGGCGACGCGCAGGTCGTAGATCAGGCCCTCGCCGATGCGCGCCGACAGCCAGCGCTGCACGACGGTCAGCGCCGACGAGACGATCGCGGCGGCGACCGCGGTGCCGGCCAGCCACCAGATCCGGGTGCGGTCGGCGTCGGGGATCGCCTCGTCGAGGATCGCCCGGAACACGAACGCCGGCACGAGGCCGAGCAGCGCCGACGCGACGATGCATCCCAGGTAGACGCTGATGGACCCGCGATATGGGTGGGCGAACGACCAGACCCGTGCGAGCGATCCGCGCGCGAGCCGCTTGCCCCGTATCGCGTCCACGTCGCGTGGATGTCGGTGGCTCACTCCGACCGGCCGCACGACGTCGAGGCTACGGGGGTCGCCCGCGACGCCACCGGCGAAGCGTCCCCGTACGATGCCCGCCCGTGAAGACCCACCCCCGGGGCGCCCTCGTCGCTGCCGCCCTCGTCGCACTCGCCGCCTGCAGCAGCGGCTCGTCGTCCTCGGACTACACCGCAGTGCGTGAAGGCGGCTCGCCCGCCGGCTCGCCGAGCGCGACGGGCGGGGGATCGGGCGGCGGGTCGAGCTCGGAGACCCCTGCCCGCGAGATCGAGTGGCGAGACTGCGGCTCGGGCCAGTGTGGCACGCTCGAGGTTCCCTACGACTACGACGACCCGAGCGCCGGGCAGTTCAGGCTCGCACTCGCCCGGCACGAGGCCACCGGCGACCGGATCGGCTCGCTGCTCACCAACCCCGGAGGACCGGGGTTCGGCGGCACGGTGCTCGCGCTCAATGCCGAGTTCATCTACAGCCAGGACATCCTCGAGCACTTCGACATCATCGGATGGGATCCCCGCGGCACGGGGAACAGCACCCCCGCCGTCGACTGCGTCGACAGCTACGACGACTACTTCGCGCTCGACGTCCCGCCCATCGACGACGAGGCCCACGAGGCGCTGGTCGACGCACACCGCTCGTTCGGCGAGCAGTGCGCGGAGCATGCCGGCGAGATCCTCCCCTACATCTCGACCGAGGCCTCCGCCCGCGACATCGACTCGATCCGCCAGGCCCTCGGCGAGGAGCGGATCTCGTACTTCGGCTTCTCCTACGGCAGCGAGCTCGGCTCGGTGTGGATCAAGCTGTTCCCGGACACGGTCCGCGCCGCGGTCATCGACGGCGCATCGGATCCGAACGCGGACGCCGTCCAGGGCGGCCTCGACCAGGCCAAGGGGTTCGAGCGCCAGCTCGACGCGTTCCTCGCCGACTGCAGCAACGACTCGACCTGCCCGTTCCACAACGGCGGCGACGCCGAGGGTGCCTTCGACGACCTGATGGCCGAGATCGGCGAGCATCCCATCGACGTCACGCCGGACCGCACGCCGGTGACACGCGGGGTCGCGTACACGGCGGTCAGCGACGCGCTGTACCTGCAGAGCACATGGGCGGGTCTGGCCCAGGCACTGGCCGACGCCCAGCGTGGCGACGGGCAAGGTCTGCTCGACGGGTTCGACTCGTACTACCAGAGCGCCGGCGACGGCACCTACGGCGACGAGATCGAGGCGTTCTACGCGATCAGCTGCCTCGACGACCCCGGTCCGCGCACGGTGGCTGGCGTCGACGCCGATGTGCCGCGCTTCCTCGACGCGGCACCTCGACTGGGTGCGTCGTTCGCCTATGGCTACGTCTGCGCGCTCTGGCCGGCCGAGCCCGTCGGCACCGTCGATGTCACCGGCGCCGGCAACGGTCCGATCGTCGTGATCGGGACGACCGGCGATCCCGCGACACCGTTGGAGAGCACGAAGGCGATGGCCGACACGCTCGCCGACGGGCGCCTGATCGTCGTCACCGCCGACCAGCACACCGGGTACGGCGTCAACTCCTGCGTCGACGACGCGGTCGACGACTACCTCGTCGACCTCGAAGCCCCCGACGACGGTCTGCAGTGCAAGTGATCGGGAATCAGTCGTCGAGGTGGACGAACAGCGTCTTGAGGTAGGCGCCCTCGGGGAAGCCGATCGGGTGATCGACGGCGTGGCCGGTGCGCTCGACGGAGCGGACGGTCCGGCCGGACTTGCGAACCATGCCGAGCACGGTCGCCTCGAAGGCATGCGCGTCGACCCGGCTGCTGCACGACGACTGCACGAGCACGCCGCCACGGTCGACGAGTGGCAGCGCCGTGGAGGTGAGCTTCGTGTAGGCGCGGATCGCACGATCCACGTCGGCCTGCTTGTGGGCGAACGACGGCGGGTCGACCACGACGATGCCGTAGCGCTTGCCCTGGAGCTTCTCCATCACCCGGAACGCGTCGCCGACGGTCGAGGTCGCACGACACTCCCGGACCGCCCGGCGCCCAGCGTTGTGGGCGAGGTTCGCGGCCACGGTCTCGATCGCCCCGGGGCTGAGGTCGACGCTGTGCACGCTGCGCGCTCCGCCGGCCGCGGCGTGCACGGTGAAGCCACCGGTGCAGCAGAACACGTCGAGCACGTCGGCGCCGTTGGCGAGCTCGCCGACGCGCTGGCGGTTGGCCCTCTGGTCCAGGAAGTGTCCGGTCTTCTGGCCGGACAGCACGTGGGCCTCGAACGTCAGACCGCACTCGGTGAACAGCACGGGCTCGACGAGCGGTTCGTCGGCGCGACGGCCACCGATCACGGTGGCGCCGAGGGTGTCGCCGGCCACTGTGCGGCTGGCGCGGCGCACGATGTGGTCGGGCTCGATGCGCTCCTCGAGGAGCGGGACGATCGCCGGGAGGTACGGCAGCCAGGCGGCGGTGTCGAGCTTGACCACCAGCGTCGCCGCGTAGCGGTCGACGACCAGGCCGGGCAGGCCGTCGTTCTCGCCGTGCACGCACCGGTAGCCGTCCGTGCCGGGGTCGTCGAGCAGGAATCGGCGTCGTTCCAATGCCTGGTCGAGCCGGCGTGCAAACCATACGGCGTCGATCGTCGCCGGCTTGCCGGTGTGCAGCACCCGGATCGCGATCGGTGAGTCGGCGTCGTAGAGCCCGATCGCGGCGAAGCGGTTGTCGTCGTCGAAGACGACGGCGAGGTCGCCGGTCTGCCCCGGTTGCTTGATGGAGGTGATCGAGTCGGCGTAGATCCACGGGTGCCCGCCGCGCACCTGGCGCAGCGCGTCCTTCGACACCCGCACGGCCAGCCGCCGGCTCGCGGCAGCGGTGGAGGTGTCGGACGCCATGAGCTGACGCTACCGACTGGCGCACGATCCGAGGGTGGGCACGCCGGTCGGGCAGCATGAGCCGGCCGCGAACCCCGCGGCCGACGTGTAGGAGGTACTGCGGTGGTGACGACGGGTGTGATCCTGACGGGTGGGGCATCGGGCATCGGCCGGGCGAGCGCGCACGCGCTGGCCGCCGCCGGACGACCGGTGGCGCTGTGGGATCTCGACGGCGCCAAGGCCGAGTACGAGGCCACCGAGATCGGCGCCAAGTTCGGCGTCGCCTCCCTCGGGCTGGGGCTCGACGTGCGCGACACGGACCTGTTCGCCGAGGCGATCGAGCGCAGCCGCAGCGCGCTCGGCTCGATCGGCGGCCTCGTTCACGCCGCCGGCAACACCGGGCCCGGATCGATCGACGTGCTCGAGACCGCGACCTGGGACGCCACGATCGCGATCCACCTCACAGCGGGAGCGCTGCTCATCCGCGACCTGACCCCAGACTTCGTCGCCAACCCCGGCTCGGCCGTCGTGCTGATCTCCTCGATCGAGGGCATCGTCAGCCACTGGGCGATCCCCTCGTACTGCTCGGCGAAGGCGGGCATGCTGGGCCTGGCCCGCTCGTCCGGCGCCCACCTCGGCCGCCAGGGCATCCGGGTGAACGCGGTGTGCCCGGGCTTCATCGAGACCCCGATGTTCCTGCCGGCGGTCGCTGCAGCCGGCGCGGTCGAGGCGTACCAGGAGCGCATCCCGCTCGGCCGCCTCGGCGTGCCGGAGGAGATCGGCAACGTCGTGCGCTTCTTGCTGTCGGAGGAGGCGTCGTACGTCAACTGCGCCGAGATCGTCGTCGACGGCGGGGTGTCGAAGGCGGCGGGCTGACGCGCAGCCGGCTGACGCGCAGCCGGCTGACGCTCAGCGGGCCAGTCCGGAACGCTGCGCGCCGAGCAGCACCGCGCACAGCCCGCGCACGGCCTGCCACCACGGCCGCCACTCCGACCCGCTGAGGTCGGCGCCCGCCCGCCGGCGCCGCACGGTCGGCACCCGGCCGAGCACGTCGCACCCGCAGAAGTCGGCGATCTCGGCCAGCGACCAGTCGCTGTCACCCACCAGGACGACGCTGGTGGCGCAGCCGGCGCCGACGAGCACCTCGGCCCGGGGCGGTACGAGTTGCAGCGCAGCCAGGTCGCCGGTCGTGACGAGCATCACCAGATCCGCGGTCGCCGCGAATGGCATCGCCGGGGAGCGTTGCGAGAGCCGTCCGGCGTCGACCGTCCACAGCGTCGAGCGTTCGTCGGCGACCGTCCGGGCGATGGTCGCTCCCGACTGCACGAGCGCGGCGGTGCTCTGCTCGGCCGACGCCGGAGCGGCGACCAGCGACCAGTCCCCCATCGCTGCCGCGTGCTCGTCCACGTCGGCCGGGTCGAGCCGCCGGGCCCGCGCGGCCACGGCGAGCGACATCAGTCCGGGTTCGGTCCCGACGCCGAACACGGTGCCCAACTTGCCGCCGTCGGCGTCGGCCTCGACGAGCACCCGCCGGCGCCCCGGCTCGGGCCAGGCGGCGGCGACCCCGACGGCGAGCGTCGACACGCCGGGGGCCCCGGCCACCGACGTGAGCACGAACGACGTCATCCGCCGGTCGTTCCGTCCGAGGCGTCCTCCGAGCCCACCAGCACGATCCGCAGCTCGCCGTCCTGGGCCGCCTTCGATGCGGCGAGCCCGACGTCGGTCGTGGTGCGCACCGACACCCAGACGTTGCCCGAGCCAAGGGTCTCGTAGCCCCAGACGATCCCGTCGCCGAGCGTCGTCGCAGCCAGCGGGGCGTCCGTCGAGGCCGGGCTGGCACCGGCCACGGCGTGGGGCACCGACAGCAACCGCACCGACGTCCCGACCGGCACCGCCGAGATCGGCGCCGCGCCGGGGGCCAGGGCCGCACCGAACACCATCTCGTCGGCAGCGAGCGGTGGTGACGGGTCGAACATCGCCGGGTTCAGCAAGGTGCCGGCCGGGATCCGGCCGACGGCGATCTGCCCGACGACCTCCGCCGCGTCGTCGGGTCCGAGTGTGTCGACGCCGTCGGCGGTGGACATCTGCACGACCCGCAGGTGCGAGCGCTGCAGCGGTCGCCCGATCTCGACGTCGCCCGCGGCCACGAGCACGTCGTGACGGTCGTCAGCGGAGGAGAGGAGCAGGATGCCGGCGATCGCCGACACGAGCACGAGCAGGACGCCGGCCAGCAGCCATCCGGGGTTGCGGTGCCGGGGCGCTCCCAGGTTCCCGGCCTCGACGCGAGCGGCGGGTGCCGCTGTCCGCACCTCACCCGCGGCGGGCCGAACGCGGCGTCGCAGGGTCATCGCCATCCGCACACCGCCGTTCCCACCACGGGCGATCCCCCTCGTCCGGCGAGCCCGGGTGCCGCCGTGCGAGCGCAGCGTACTGCAGCGCCCGCGGCCGCCGATCCGGTCACCGCAGGCTCCATCTGTCGGCGAGCCAGCCGGCGGCCGCGAGCACGAGCAGGGCACCAACGGCGAGGCATGCACCGAACGGGATCGACCGGCGCCACGGTCGGACGAGCGCGACGCCGACCAGCGCGACCACCGGTGCGGCCGCGAGCAGCAGCAGGCCCAGCACCCAGGCGACGATGCCCAGCAGGGCTCCGAGGACGGCGCCGAGCTTGACGTCGCCGAACCCGAGGCCGTTCGGGTCGACGAGGTGGACGACCAGGAGCGGCAGTCCAGCAGCGGCGGCACCGGCGAGCGCGGATCCCACGACCTGTCCCGACGTGACGCTGACGACGACCACGATGGCGACCGCCGCGACGAAGCCGGCAAGGACGATCTCGTCGGGGATCCGGCGTTCGCGGATGTCGACCAGCGTGACGGTGACCCCGACCGAACCGACCGTGATCCCCACGGCGACACCGCTCCAGCCGGACCGGGCGAGCGCGCCAGCGAGCGCACCCAGCAGTGCACCGCCGACCAGTACGGCCGGCGACGCCGGAAGTGATCGAGAGCGTCGCGCGATGTCGTTCATCGATGGAGGTGTGTGCCCGACGGGTCGGCGAGCGGAAAGGCGGTCGCCCCCTCGCGGCCGTGGCGAGGATGGTACGTGCTGCCTGATCGTCCACGCGACAGGGCCGCTGCGCACCCACCGGTAATCTGGTCGACGATATGCGTACCGCGACCGCCATCCGAGGGGCTCTCCAGGCCAACGACCCGTGCTGGTGTGGCAGCGGGCGCAAGTACAAGCGCTGCCACAAGGGCACCGAGGGTCGCATCGTGCAGGGGCACGTCTCGCCGATGCGCAGCGTGCCC
The DNA here is from genome assembly GCA_964565705.1 of uncultured Ilumatobacteraceae bacterium. Classification (GTDB taxonomy): domain Bacteria; phylum Actinomycetota; class Acidimicrobiia; order Acidimicrobiales; family Ilumatobacteraceae; genus CAZMGD01. Next base: position 40,897 of record CAZMGD010000028.1, read on the forward strand.
GACACGGTCGAGAAGCCGCCCTACGCCGACACCGGTGACGTGGTGCGCTGGAACGAGCCGCGGATCAAGACGCCCGAGATCATCGAGCGGATGCGCGAGGCCGGTGCGCTCGCCGCCGAAGTGCTGCGCCTGGCGGGCGAGCAGGTCGCGCCAGGCGTCACGACCGAAGAGATCGACGTCTTCGTCCACGACCTCTGCATCGAGCGTGGCGCCTACCCGAGCCCGCTCAACTACCACGGGTATCCGAAGAGCGTGTGCACGTCCGTCAACGAGGTGATCTGCCACGGCATTCCCGACGACCGGGCGCTGGTCGAGGGCGACATCGTCAACCTCGACGTCACGACGTTCATCGGCGGCGTGCATGGCGACACGAACGCGACGTTCTTCGTCGGCGAGGTCGATCCGGCGAGCCGCAACCTCGTCCAGGTCACCGAAGAGTGCATGTGGCACGGCATCGAGGCGGTCATGCCGGGCCGGCCGGTCAGCGACATCGGCCGGGCGATCGAGGTGCACGCCAAGCAGCACAAGCTCGGCGTCGTGCGGGCGTTCATCGGCCATGGCATCGGTCAGCAGTTCCACACCGACGTCCAGGTGCTGCACTACTACGACGAGCGGGCCAACACGATCATGCGGCCGGGCATGACGTTCACGATCGAGCCGATGATCACGATCGGGTCGTGGCAGCACCGCATGTGGGACGACGACTGGACCGCCGTCACCACCGACGGCAAGCGCACTGCGCAGTTCGAGCACACGATCCTCGTCACCGACGACGGCTACGACGTGCTCACCGGCGGCGACGTCGCGGTGTCGCCCACCGCCCCCTGGAACCGCTGACGCCGAGGCCACTGGGAACGAGCTGGTAGGTCCTTCCCTGTGGAAGCGACCGCGGACGACGTGGGCCGGATCGTGCTGCCCAAGCCGCTGCGGGACAGGCTGCGGTTGGTACCCGGCACGAAGGTCGACGTCAGCGAGTACGGCGACGGGCTCCACGTCGCCGTCGTGAGCCGCACGGCACGCCTGGAGATGCGAGACGGTCGCCTGGTCGCGGTCGCCGAGACGCCCGTGACCGACGACGACG
>CAZMGD010000029.1:0-25617 GCA_964565705.1 uncultured Ilumatobacteraceae bacterium
TGCAGCGCAACGGCACGAAGGGCATGTGCTGCGGGGCCGGCGGCGCCCGGATGTGGATGGAGGAATCCATCGGCGTCAAGGTCAACGACGAGCGGGCCAAGGAGGCCATCTCCACCGGAGCGTCGCGGGTCGCGACCGCCTGCCCGTTCTGCTACATCATGCTCGACGACGGTGTGAAGGCCGCCGGCGCCGAGGAGGATCAGGTCAAGGTGGCCGACATCGCCATCCACCTCCTCGACGCGATCGAGGCCGGCGAGCGGCGCTTCGCCCACCCCGACGCCCCGTTGCAGGCCACCGCCGGCGACTGACGCCCCCTCAACTCCTCGATTCTCGGGAGTGTTTTGGCTGCCCTGGCAGCCAAAACCCTCCCGAGTTCGCGGGACGTTTCCGGCACCGAGCCGCTCGGCACCACACCTGAGGTGTGAACCTCGATGAACTCCACCACATCGCCGACGATCTCGGTCTCATCGACCGACGCGACGCTGTACCGACGGCACTGACGCGCTCGGCGTGGCGCCACGCACACGACCGAGGGTTGCTCGTCGAGATCTGCCGCGGGGTGTGTCGGGTCGCCGACCGACCGGAGACTCCACAGATGCTCATCAAGGCGGCGATCCTGGCCACCCGCCCGCGCCACGGGACCGCCCGCGTGCTGGCCTCCGGTCGAGCGGCAGTCCATCTGCTCGGCGTCGACGTGCCGTTCGATGATCCAATCCACGTCGCCACGATCGGGCGCCCGCGACCGACGCCGATCGATGGGGTGATGATCCACCGGCCCACGCACCTGCTCGACCTGACTCCGCACGACTTCAACGACCCGGTTCCCCACGCCCGAGTCGTCCGAGCGCTGCTCGACGTGGCGGCGTGGGACCCAGCGCTCACCAGTTCGGTGCTGGAGCAACTGATCGTGAAGCGACTGCTCACGCTGTCGGACGCGCAAGCGGCACTCCGGCGGCACTCCAAACAAGGGCGACCGGGGCTCAAGGTCCTCCGCGAAGCAGTCGACGCATGGGGGCTGCGGCAGCGACCTCCCGACTCGGTGTTGGAGGAGCGATTCGCCAAGCTGCGCGCCGAATACGGGCTGCCCGAGTTCGAGTTCCAACGGCCGGTCGGGCGCTTCCGCCCGGACTTCTGTCGCCCGCTGGAGATGGTCATCATCGAGTGCGACGGCTTCAAGAATCATGGCCAACGACAAGCGCAGGTCGAGGCGGACAATGCGCGCGATGCCGAGCTCACCGCCGACGGATGGCTGGTCATGCGCTTCACCTGGCACCAGATCAACAAGCGCTCGGCGTGGGTCGCGAGCCGAATCCTCTCGACCCTGCGCCGCCGTGCCGCCCAGCTCGGCCTGTCCGCCTGATTCTCGGGAGTGTTTTGGCTGCCAGAGCAGCCAGAACACTCCCGAGATTGATGAGGGGGTCAGGGGAAGGGGATGGTTGCGATCACCTCGAAGGTGGTGAGGTCGCGGACGGTCACGCCGGCTGGGTCGAGGGTCACCAGGCGGCCACCGGCGATCATCGCCCGGCGGATCGGCTGGGTGCCCGCCAACCGGGCGGACTCGATCACCTGGTCGCCGATCACGGTGGCGGCCACGGCCGAGTCGCACGTCGTGGGCTGGTCGTCCTGACCATCTCCGTCCTCGTCGATCCAACGACCTCCCCAGCACGACTCGCTGTCCACGGGCACGACGACCGAGCCGGTCTCGGCCCAGTACAGGAACGCGTGCGGGTCGAACACCGCCTCGCTGCCCCACGCACCGAGGTCCAGCGTGTCCAGCTGGGTCGGCACCGCCGGATCGCTGACGTCGAACAGCGACAGCTGGGTGCCGGTGATCTGCCCGGTCTCGGTGCCCGCCATGCCGATCGCCAGCAGGCGAGCATCGTCGATCGGGTGGAGGTAGGCGGAGTAACCGGGGATCTTCAGCTCACCCGTCAACCTCGGCGCCGTCGGGTCGGACAGGTCGAGCACGAACAGCGGGTCGGTCTGGCGGAACGTGACCACGTAGCCGCGGTCATCGAAGTACCGCACGCCGTGGATCGTCTCGCCGCGGCCGAGGCCGCCGATCGAGCCGACCTCGACCAGCAGGTCACCCTGACGCTGCAGCACGTGCACGCCGCTCTCGGTGCTGCTGCCGAAGCCGCCGGCCGTCGTCGTGGTCGCGACCCGCAACGAGCCCTCGTACTCGTTGAGGGCGTACTGGTTGAGCGTGGTGCCCTCCACCTCTCCGCTCGCCGCGTAGTCGGCGCCGTCGGGGGCGCCGAGGTCGAAGGCGTGGATCGCCGTGCTGAGCGGCTCGCCGTTCACGGGCACGACGTCGGAGGTCTGGTCCGGGTACGTCGTGGTCGCTACATACAGGAAGTCGTGCGACGAGTAGACAGTCTGTGCATCTGCAATAACACCTGCTGATCCGATCACGGGCGCGTCAGCTCCCGTCAGGTCGACCGTCGCGACCCACACCATCGACAGCCCACTGAACGCCTCCGGATGGCCGACCTGAGCACAGTCGAGCGCCGGTTCCAGGGCAGAGCTGCCCCCGAGGGGGCCCTCGGTGAACCGTCGCGGCAGCAGCTGGTCGGTGCTGGCCTCCTCGACGACCGCCCGGTTCTGGTCGAGCGCCTCACCCTCCTGCTTGCGGGAACCGTCACGAGGTTGGACGAACGGCAACTTCGATCCGAGCGGCTGCGAGACGACGACGCGCGCCGTCCCGTCGATGCTGCGCACGGACACCAGGTTGCCCTCGAGGTGGGTCGTTCCGAGCGCGGTCGGCATGCCGGTGTCCACGGCGAAGGTCATCACGGCGGTGTCGCCGGTCGGGCTGGACCAGTCGGTGCCGATGACGAGCAGGCGGTTGCCGTACAGGATCATGTCGCTCGCCCAGGCCGGGGCAGTGACGTTGGCGACGACGGTCGCCGTGTCGAGGTCGACGCTGCGCAGCGAACCGTCGACGATCGAGTAGACGAAGCGGCCGTCGGTCTCGCTGATGTCGCCCTCGTCGACGCCCTCCGTGTGGGTGTTGGTCCCGGACGTGTCGCCGGACGACTCGGTCCTCCCCGACGGTTCGGCGGCGCCGGCAGGCGCGGTCTCCGACGCCGCCATCGTGGCGTCGGTCGCCATGTCCATGTCGATCGGCCCCCAGCCCGGGTACGAGCGGTCGAGGCCATAGGCGGTGACCCGCTCCAGCATCGCCTCGCGGGCCCAGTCGGCGAGCGCGTCGCACGAGTCGAACTCCACGAACGGAGCGGCGGCGAACCGTTGACCACCACCACCGCCACCGCCGAGCGGGGTGATCCTGCCCGGCGGGATCGTCGGTGTCGGTGTCGCGCCGGTCTCGCCGTCACCGTCGCCCGAGCCCGCACAAGCGGCGAGTGCCGACAGCGCCAGCGCGACAGGGATCGCTGTGCGGAAGGTTCGTCTACTCATGCCGGTTCCGACGCCGGCCGGCAGCGTTCAGTTCCCGGGTCGGAAGTTCTCGAAGTAGCGGCTCGGCGTCGGGCCGCGCTGGCCCTGGTACTTGCTGCCGCTCGCACCCTTTCCGTAGGGACGGTCAGCGGGGGTCGTCATCTGCATCAGGCTGAGCTGGCCGATCTTCATGCTCGGATAGAGGGTGATCGGGAGGTTGGCGACGTTCGACAACTCGAGGGTGATGTGTCCGTCGAAACCCGCATCGACGAAGCCCGCGGTCGAATGGATGAGCAGCCCGAGCCGGCCGAGTGACGACTTGCCCTCCACGCGACCGACGAGGTCGTCGGGTATGCCCACCCGCTCCAGCGTGGATCCGAGCACGAACTCACCTGGGTGCAGCATGAACACGCCGTCCTCGTCGATCTCCACCGGCTCGGTCAGCACCGTCGTGTCCGCCTTGACGTCGATCACGCCTGCGGTGTGGTTGCGGAACACGAGGAACAGGTTCGCCAGCTTGACGTCGATCGATGACGGCTGGATGCACGTCTCGTCGAGCGGGTCGATGACGAGGCGCCCGGCGCCGAGCGCCTCACGCAGGCTGCGGTCCGACAAGATCACGGTCGCCGACGCTACCCAAGGGGCCCGCTGCTATCTTGTTCCCGCCTCTGCGGGTGTAGCTCAATGGCAGAGTCCTTGCTTCCCAAGCAAGTTACGCGGGTTCGATTCCCGTCACCCGCTCTCCGTCGCCCTCGTCCGCGGCCGCCCGCGCCCGCGACGATTGAGCCATGACGTTGCACGAGCTGTTCGACAGCGATGCCACTGCGCTCGCCGCGGGGATCCGATCCGGTGAGGTGAGCGCCTCGGAGGTGCTCGAGCTCGCGCTCGAGCGGATCGACGAGCGCAACCCGGCGCTCAACGCGGTGATCGCCCGGCGCGACGACGAGGCCCGCGCCGACGTCGCCGCCGGGCTGCCGGACGGTCCGCTGACCGGTGTGCCCTTCGTCGTCAAGGACCTCGGCGCGTCTGTCGCCGGGATGCCCCACACGGACGGCTCGCGCCTGTTCGCCGGGCGGATCGCCGACGCCGACTCCGAGCTGGTGCGGCGGTGGCGGGAGGCCGGCGGCGTGCCGATCGGGATGACCAACTCCCCCGAGCTCGGCAAGAGTCCGAGCACGGAGCCCCTGCTGTACGGGCCGACGCACAACCCACATCGGCACGGCTTCTCGTCGGGAGGATCGTCGGGGGGCAGCGCTGCCGCGGTGGCGGCCGGGATCGTGCCGGTCGCGCACGGCAACGACGGTGGCGGCTCGATCCGCATCCCGGCGTCGATGTGCGGGCTGATCGGCCTGAAGCCGTCGCGTGGGCGCGTGACCGCCTGGCCCGACAAGAACCTGCTCGCCTACCCGCTCGGCATCAACCACGTGCTCAGCCGTTCGGTGCGCGACACGGCGCTGCTGCTCGACGTCCTTGCTGGGCCGATGCCCGGCGACCCGTACGTCATCGAGCGCCCCCGGCGACCCTATGTCGAGGAGGTGGGCGCCGACCCCGGACGCCTCCGCATCGCGCTCAGCACGGTCATGCCGTCGGGCGCTTCGACCGACGAGGAGTGCGTTCGCGTGACCATAGCGGCGGCAGCAGCGCTGGCCGCGTTGGGCCACGAGATCGTCGAAGCGACACCGAACTACCCGGTGGAGGAGACGTCACTGGCGATGTCGGTGCTGATGCGTGTGCCGCTGATCCCCAAGGTCGACGATCGGCTGGCCGAGCTGGGTCGCGACCTCGCCGACGACGATCTCGAACCGATGACGCGGATGATGTACGAGGCGGCGGCCCGGACGACGGGCGCCGAGGTGAACGCCGCGCTGCAGGCCGTCGAGGCGGCGGCGCGGCGCACCGGTGCGTTCATGGCCGACCACGATGTGCTGCTGACGCCGACGATCGCTCGCACCGTGCCGCCACACGGCCTGCTCGACACCACCGACCTCGCGGCGATGGGCACACACGCGTCCGCGTACGCGGCAATGACCAGTGTCTACAACGTGACCGGGCAGCCGGCGATCTCGCTGCCGTTCGGCACCGACCAGCGCGGCCTGCCCGTCGGCGTGCAACTCGTCGGCGCGTTCGGCGCCGAGGACGTGCTGCTACGCCTTTCCGCCCAGCTCGAGGCGACGGGCGCGTGGGACACCTCGCCCGTGGTTCCCGCCACCTGAGAAGCTGTGGCGATGGACATCCCGCGCATCATCTCCGTCGACGACCACGTCGTGGAGCCACCGGACCTCTGGACGGCGCGGGCCCCGGCCAAGTTCCGTGACCGGGCGCCGCGCGTCGAGCGTGACTCGGCGAGATTCGACTTCGTCGGCGGGGTCTTCTCGTTCGAGAAGGGCGTCGAGGGCGGTGAGCCGTGCGACTGGTGGATCTACGACGACCTGATCTACCCGTTCCCGAAGCTCTCGGCTGCGGTCGGGTTCGCCGAGCTCGACGTCACCCCGACCACGTTCGACGAGATCCGCCCAGGGTGCTGGATCCAGTCCGAGCGGTTGAAGGACATGGACGCCAACCACATGGACGCGTCGGTCTGCTTCCCGAACACGCTGCCCCGGTTCTGCGGCCAGACGTTCTACGAGCGCGAGGACAAGGAGCTCGCGCTCTGGTGCGTCACGGCCTACAACGACTGGATCATCGAGGACTGGTGCGGCGGCGATGGCACGGGTCGGCTGATCCCACTCGCGATGATCCCGCTGTGGGATCCGCAACTCGCCGCCGACGAGATCCGCCGCAACGCCGCTCGGGGGTGCTTCGCGATCACGTTCCCGGAGAACCCGTATCCGCTCGGGCTGCCGTCGATCCATGACGCGGATCGCTTCTGGGATCCGGTGTTCACCGCGTGCCAGGAGACCGACACGATCATCTGCATGCACATCGGGTCGAGCTCGAAGATGCCCTCGACGTCACCCGACGCGCCGTTCATCGTCAGCTCCACGCTCACGTTCTCCAACGCGATGGGTTCGGTCGTCGACTTCATCTTCTCCGGCACGCTGGAGCGCTTCCCGAACCTCAAGCTGGCGTACTCCGAAGGTCAGGTCGGCTGGATGCCCTACGTGATGGAGCGCGCCGACAAGCTCGCCGCCGAGCGGGCGTCGAACAGCTTCGGCACGACGCTGCCACACCCGCCGTCGAGCTACATGAACCGCATCTACGGCTGCATCTTCGACGACGAGATCGGCCTCGCCAACCGCAACGTGATCGGCATGGACCAGATCTGCTTCGAGACCGACTACCCGCACGCCGACTCGACGTTCCCGCACTCGAAGAAGGTCGTCGAGGACATCTGCACGCAGGCCGGTCTGAACGACGAGGAGATCTACAAGCTGCTGCGCGGCAACGCGATCAACGCGTTCGGTCTCGAGCGCTTCGGCATCACTGCCTGATCGACACCGCGCCGCCGGGCAGACTTCGTGCCCGTGACAGCCACGAGCCTGGATCGCCGCGCCTTCGCCCACAGCTTCGTCCCCTCACGGCCGACCGTGCCGCGCGGCCGCGACCTCGCCCGAGCCGGCGTCGGTGCGTTCGTCGGGATCCTGATCGCGTCCGTCCTCGGCAAGCTGGTGCCCGGCGGGCCAGCCGCCTTGCCGTTCATCATCGCCCCGATGGGCGCGACCGCCGTGCTCGTGTTCGCGGTGCCGGCGAGCCCGCTCGCCCAGCCGTACCCGGTGCTCGGGGGCAACGTCGTGTCGACCTGCGTCGGCATCGCTGCCGCCAAGGTCATCGACGATCCGATGTGGGCGGCGACGGTCGCCGTCTCCGTGGCCATCGTCGCGATGATGCTGCTCGGGTGCCTGCACCCGCCGGGCGGCGCCTGCGCGCTGTACGCGGCAGTCGGAGCGCCCGCGGTCGCTGCGCACGGGTTCCTCTTCCCGCTCTGGCCCGTCGGCGTCAACACCGTCGCGCTCCTCGCGCTCGGCATCGCCGTCAACAACCTCACGGGCCGGCGCTACCCCCACGTCCCACCTCCCCCTCGGCCGGCCGATGCGGAGAAGCCACCGCTCGAGCGGGTCGGCGTCGACACCGCCGACGTCGCGGCCGCGATGCGCCAGCTCGACGAGGGTCTCGACATCCACCCCGCCGACGTCGTCCGGCTCGTCCGGCAGGCCGAGGCCAACGCGATCGGCCGCCAGCTCGGAGACCTCCGCTGCGGCGACGTGATGGACCACGACATCACCACGGTGCATCCCGCCGACAGCCTGTTCCGGGCGCGGACGCTGATCAACCGCCACCACACCAAGGCGCTGCCGGTCATCGACGACGACGGGCGCCTGGTCGGGATCGTCACGATGGCCGACCTCTTCAACCTCGACGCCGCCGAGCTGGCCACCGTCGAATCGGTGATGACGAGCGATCCCGTCACGGTGCACGAGGACACGCCGGTCGCCCAGCTGGTCGCACTGATGACCGACCGCCAGTTCCGCCAGATCCCCGTCGTCACCGCCGATCGGCGCCTCGCCGGGCTGATCAGCCGGGCCGAACTGATCGCCGTGCTGCACCGAACCCTCCTCGGTCCCGCCGGCGCCTGACCCCATCAGATCACACCGCCGTACCACAACGAACGTGCGGTCAGATCGGGCCCGCACCGGGCGCGGTTCGACCGCAGGTTCGTTGTGGAGGACGAGCCGCGTTCGACCAGCTCGAGCGATGAGTTCGGGCTGACGCCGTCGTCGGAGCTGCGGACCATCACGACCGAGGAGCCACACCATGGCGTTCAACCCGTACTTGTTCTTCGGCGGCAACTGCCGCGAGGCGTTCACCCGCTACCAGGAGATCTTCGGCGGCGAGCTCGTGCTCATCACGCCGGCCGACATGCCCGAAGCCGAGCGGATGCCCGGCGCCGATCCCGATCTGATCATGCACGCCGCCGTGCTGCTCGACGGCGCGCTCCTCATGGGCTCGGACGATCCGCTGGCGGATCCGTTCGGGCCGGTGCAGGGGATGCAGGTGAACTACGAGGCGCCCGACGTCGAGGCCGCGACGAAGATGTTCGACGCGCTCGCCGAAGGTGGTCAGGTCAATGCGCCGCTGGGCCCGACCTCGTTCTCGCCGGCGTTCGGCATGTGCGTCGACCGCTTCGGCACGCCGTGGATGATCACCGTCGCCGCCGAGGACCGTCCTCAGTCTTGAGAGCGGGCGGCGGCGCGGCGTTCGGCGTCGGCCTTGAGGTCGCCCTTGGCGACCTTGCCACCCGACGAGCGCGGCAGATCGTCCATCAGGATCAGGTGCTCCGGATGCCACTCTCGTGACACGCCGCGGGCGCTCAGGTGGGCAACGATCGACTCCAGCGTGATCGTCGCTCCGGCCCGCGGCACGACGTACACGCAGACCCGCTCACCGAACACCGGGTCGGGCATCGCCACCGCGGCCACTTGCGCGACGTCGGGATGCGAGCCGACCTCGTCCTCGACCGCCGGGGCGCTGATGTTCTTGCCGCCGCGGATGATGAAGTCGCTGACGCGGCCCACCACGCGCAGGTAGCCGTCGTCGTCGATCGTCACGATGTCGCCCATCAGCATCCAACCGTCGGGCGTGCGCAGCTTCTGGTTGGCCGCCTCGTCGCCCCAGTAGCCGATGCACGTCGCCGGCCCCTTGCACGCCGGCTGCCCGGGTACGCCGGTGCCCGTGATGTCGGTCTGCGTCTCGGGATCGAACATCCGCACCCGCATGTCGTCGATGATCCGACCGGCCGTGCGGAGACGGTGCTCACGGGTGTCGGTCGTGCTCGTGTGGCTGAGCGCGCCGGTCTCGTTCGACCCGTAGAACTGCAACACCTTGGCTCCGGCGGTCTCCTCGAACTCGGCCGCTCGCTCGTACGGCACGTTCTCGCCACCGGTGAACATCGACCGCAGGGATGTCAGGTCGCGGGCGTGCTCGGCCTGGGCGTTGAGCATCAGGATGAACTGGGTGCTGACGCAGCCCAGCACGGTGACCCGCTGCGACTCGATCAGGTCGAGCGCTCGGTCGGCGTCGAAGCGCTCCATGATGACGGTCGGCGCGCCCAGCAGCGTCGGCGTGAAGTGCGACGTCCAGAGCCCGAACCCGAAGGGTGCCGGCACTGCGCCGAAGAACACGTCGTCGCCGTCCAACTCGCCGGCGGTCACGGCGAGCTGGTGGAAGTACCCCCAGCGGTTCTGGGTGTGCATCACGCACTTCGGCAAGCCGGTCGTGCCGGAGGTGGAGTTGAGGAGGAACAGGTCGTCGGGGCCGATCTGGGCACGGCCGACCGGGCCACCGGTCGAACCATCGACGCCGTCCGACGTGACGAGGACGTGGTGGTCGAGGGCGACGCCCTCGGCGCGCAACGACTCGACGAATGCCTCGGCTGGCCCGCCGCCGGCGGTCTCGGCGGTGCACAGCGTGCGGGCGCCGGTCAGGCCGAGCAGATGGGTGACCTCGCGCCCGCCGGCACGATGGCCGAGACCGACCGCAACGAGTCCGGCGCGGGAGATCCCGACCAGCGTGGCGTGCACTCCCACCCGATCGGGCTGGAGCACGGCCACCCGTTCGCCTGGCTCGATGCCCCGTGCCACGAGCGCCGACGCAACGTCGGTGACCAGCGCGTCGTACTGCGACCAAGTGGTCACGGCCGGCTCGGTCGAGCCGGCGGCGAGCCCGATGAACGCGGGGTCGTCGGGTCGCTTGGTGGCCAGCTCGGCGATGCGGTCCGAGAGCGTGGTGTCCGTCCACCAGCCCCGCGCGTGGTATTCGGCGATCTCATCGGCAGGAGGGCGCAGGTTCATCGGCGCGCAACCCTAGGCATCATCTTCCAGAAGATGGAACACCGGGTCGACGCGAAGCGTGACCGGTCTGCGGTGCCGGCGAAGCCGCTCCAGCAGCAGCTGGCGCTGCAGCGTCGTGCGGTTGAGCTGGCGAGCGGTGAGTCACGCCGACGGGCCGAAGCGCTCGATCTTGATCCGCGCGGGATCGAACCCGGCGTCGACGAGGAGGCGGCCGGCGGCGTCGACGAAGCCGGACGAGCCGCACACGAACGCGGTCTGGTCGCCCGGATCCAGCGGCGGCAGATCGGCCGCGCCGAGGCGGCCGGGGGGTCGGCCGTCGGGCCGAGGCGCGCGGCTGTACACGACGGTCACGTCGGGCCCGACCATCTCCGACTGGTAGAGCAGATCGGCAGGGGTGCGGACCGAGACGGCGAGGTGCAGGAGGTCGCTGCGGCCGGCGCGGCGCGCCTGGCGCAGCATCGACATGAGCGGCACGGCACCCGAACCGCCGCCGAGCAGGACGGCGGGCTCGTCGCCGGGCCAGACGAAGAAGCCCCCGATCGGGCCGCGCACCTCGAGCTCGTCACCGACCAGCACGACGTCGTGGAGGAACCCCGACACCTCGCCGTCGCTGAGACGCTCGACGGTCAGCTCGATCTGACCGCTGTCGTCGGGCGCGGAGGCGACGGAATACGACCGCTGGGCCCGATAGCCGTCCGGTGCGGTGAGGCGCACGACGTAGTGCTGGCCGGCGACGTGGCGCACGGGCCGGGACAGCGTCAGGCGGAACGTCTTGGCCCGAGCCGTCTCGGTGGCGATCGCCACCACGGTCGCCGGTTGCCACGACGTGGGTGCCACGGCCACGCTCAGTCGCCCTGGTAGCGCTGCTCCAGCCACGGGTCGCCGCGGTCGTGGTAGCCGTTGCGCTCCCAGAACCCGGGCGAGTCGTGGGCGATCAGCTGCAGCCCCGAGACCCACTTCGTGCTCTTCCAGAAGTAGAGGTGGGGCACGATCATCCGAACCGGACCACCGTGATCGGCGCTGAGCGGTGCACCGTCGACCTCCCACGCGAGCCACGCCTTGCCGCCGACGACGTCGGCCAGCGGCAGGTTCGTCGTGTAGCCCGTCATCGACCGAGCCATCACGAACGCTGCGGTCGGTTGCGGCCCGGCGACCGCGAGCAGGTCGTCGAGCGACACCCCGGTCCAGGTCATGTCGAACTTCGACCAGGTGGTCACGCAGTGGATCGGCCCCTGGTACACGGAGCTCGCCACCCCGTGGAGTTGCGCCCACGTCCACGTCGTCGCCCGGTCGACCAGGCCGTCGATCGTGAACGTCCAGGTGTCGGTGGGGATGTTCGGCGTCACCTCGACGGACAGCACCGGCCAGGTGGCACCTGCGTCGTACTGCCCCGGCGGCAGCCTGGCGTCGCGGGCGGACCGCTCGGAGCCGCCGAACCCTCTCGTGAACCGCACCATCCGGGGAAGCTATCCGTTGATCAGGGAGGCAAGTGCCCAGACGGCGGCGAAGAAGCCGACGAGTGCCATCAGCAGGCTGCGTCCCGTCGGCGCTCGCCTCAGCTCGCCCTTCGCCGGTGCCTCCGGAGGCCGGATCAACGCCAGCAGGTTGCCGACGAACAGCGCTGCGCCGAGTGCGAGCACCAGCCAGGCCAGAAGGTCGTCGCCGAGTGGGTTCACCGGTTCAGACGTTTCGGGCTGCGTTGTCGAATCGGGTGTAGGGCCCGAGGAACACGACGCGGGCCCGACCCGTCGCTCCGGCGCGGTGCTTGGCCACGATCAGCTCGGCCATGCCCTGATCCTTGCTGTCCTCGTGGTACACCTCGTCGCGGTAGATGAACAACACGACGTCGGCGTCCTGCTCCAGCGAGCCGCTCTCGCGCAGGTCCGACAGCATCGGACGCTTGTCGGCGCGGCTCTCCAGGGTTCGCGACAGCTGGCTCAGCGCGACGACGGGCACCTCCAGCTCGCGGGCGAGGATCTTCAGGTTCCTGCTGATCTCGCTGACCTCCAACTGACGGTTCTCGGCGCCGGTGGAGCCGGTCATCAGCTGCAAGTAGTCGATGACGATCAGTCCGAGGCCGCCGTGGCGGGCCTTGACCCGGCGGGCCTTGGCACGGATCTCCATGACCGTCACCGACGGGTTGTCGTCGAGCATCAGCGGCACGTCGAGGCGGCCGATGGCGTGTCCGATCTTGGTCCAGTCGGTCTGGGTGAGGTTGCCGGTGCGCAGCTTCTTGCTGTCGACGCGCGACTCCCAGGAGAGGATTCGCTGGGCCAGTTCGAGGTGCCCCATCTCGAGCGAGAACACCATCACCGGCAGTCGGGTGTTCTGAGCGACGTGGGTGGCGATGCCGATGGCGAGCGCGCTCTTGCCCATCGCCGGACGAGCGCCGACGATGTTCAGCGTCGAGGGCTGCAGGCCGAGGAGGATCTCGTCGAGCTCGGTGAGCCCGGTCGCGGTGCCCGTGATCGTGTCACCGCGTCCGTAGTTCGCCTCGAGATGGTCGTTGACCAGCGACAGCAGCTCGTTGATCGGTCGGGTGCTGTCGGTGTCGCGCTGCTCGGCGATGTCGAACACCTTCTGCTCCGCGCTGTCGATCGCCTTGCGGACGTCGTCGGGCTCGAGGTACGCCATCTCGGCGATGTCGCTGGCGACGGCGATGAGCCGGCGCAGCGATGCGGTGTCCTGGACGATCTTGGCGTAGCGACCGACGTTGGAGATCGCCGGTGTCGCGTTCTGCAGCCCGAGCAGCATCTCCAGGCCGCCGATCTCGTCGAGCAGGCCGCTGCGGCGCAGCTCGTCGCCGACGGTCACGGCGTCGACCGGCTCGCCGGCTGCCATCAGCACCCGGATCGCTTCGTACACCAGCTGGTGCGCCGGCTTGTAGAACTCGCTGGCCGCAATGCCGATCTCGGTCGCGGTGTTCACCGCGTCGCGCGACAGCAACAGCGCGCCGAGCAGCGACTCCTCGGCGTCGATGTTGTGCGGCGGCACCCGCGCTTCGATCGGCCGACGGGGCGCGTCGTCGTCGCGGCGGCGCGTGCCGCGCTGCCCACGAGTGTCGAAGCCGGCCATCGACCTGCCTTTCTGCAACCGTCGTGAGGGCGCGCCGAAGCAGGAGCGCTGACTCGCGTGTGTGGATTCCTGGCCCTGTCAGCCAACTACAGACTGGCTGTGCGTCGATAGGGGCACAGCCCTGTGTTCTCGCTGTGGGCCAGTTGTGGGCAACCCTGTCGTCCTGGGGACGACGGGGCTCAGCGGCCGGTGACCTCGAGCGTGATCGGGAACTCGACGGCCGAGTGCAGCTTGGCGGTCACCGAGTGCTCGCCGGTCGCCTTGATCTGCGGCACGGTGAGCTGCTTGCGGTCGATGGCGATGCCGGTCTGCTCCTCGATCGCCTGGGCGACATCGGCGGCGGTGACCGAGCCGTACAGCCGGCCTTCGGATCCGGCCTTGACCTGGATGGTGATCGTCTTGGCGACGAGCGCCGAGGCGATGGCCTGAGCGCCCTCACGGTCGGTGGCGTCGCGGAGGTCGCGGGCCCGACGCATGGCGTTCGCCTGCGAGACCGCCCCGTCGGTGGCCTTGATCGCCAGACCACGCGGCGACAGGTAGTTGCGGAAGTGACCGTCGGACACCTCGACGATGTCGCCGCGCTTGCCGAGCTTGTCGATGTCGGAGCGGAGGATGATGCGCGTGCTCACTCCTCGCCCTCCACGGACTCGGTCACCGCATCGGTGGTGGTCTCGGCGACGGGCGCGGTGTCGCGCTCGCCGCGCTCGCCACGGTCGCCGCGGTCGCCGCGCTCGCCACGGTCCTCACGGCGAGGGCCACGGCCAGCGCTGGCGACGCGCTTGGTGTAGGGCAACAGCGCCATCTCACGGGCGTTCTTGATCGCCTGGGCGATCTCCCGCTGCTGCTGCTCGTCGTTGCCGTTGACGCGCCGGCCGCGGATCTTCGAGCGGTCGGAGAGGAACCGCTGGAGCAGGTCGGTGTCCTTGTAGTCGATGTACTCGACGCGCTCGGTGATGAGCACGCTGGTCTTCTTCTTCGGCTTGCGGACCGGCTCCTTGGCCGCCCGCGCCCGGTTCTTCTTGCTGGTCATGTGATCGTCCTCAGAAATGCGATGTGATGGTCAGAACGGCTCTTCGTCGCCGCTGTAGTAGGGCTCGGCGGCCGGACGGCCACCGCCCGTCGAGCCGCCGCCGGGGCTGCCACCCTGGCCGCCCTGGCCGCCTTGCCCGCCGTCGCTCGTGCGAGTGGTGCGCTCGACCTGCGCGGTGGCCCAGCGCAGGCTGGGCCCGATCTCGTCGGCGACGACCTCGACGGCGGTGCGCTTGTCGCCGTCACGGGTCGTGTACTCGCGCTGCTCGAGCCGGCCGGTCACGATCACGCGGGCGCCTTTGGTGAGCGACTGCGCGGCGTTCTCGCCGGTGGTGCCCCAGGCGACCACGTTGAAGAACGAGGTCTGCTCCTGCCACTCGCCGTTCACCTGGTAGCGACGTGAGACGGCGAGGCCGAACGAGGCGACGCCGCGACCGTTGGCGGTGTAGCGCAGCTCGAGATCGCGGGTGATGTTGCCCACGAGGGTGACGGTGTTGTCAGCCATGGATGGTCCCTTTCAGGGTCGGCGGGTCGCGCTCAGGCGACCGGCGCAGCGCCCAGGAGGCCGCGGCGCTCGGCCTCGGCATCCGGAAGGCGGAACAGCTTGTGGCGCACGACGTCGTCGGCGATGCGGAGCGAACGCTCGAAGTCGTTGAGGGCGCCACCCTCCGCGGTGAGGTTGTACACCACGTAGTAGCCGTCCTCCTTCTTGTTGATCGGATAGGCGAAGCGGCGCTTGCCCCACCAGTCGGCCTTGCCGTGGACGGTGCCACCGGCAGCAGCGATGCCATCGCTGAGCGACTTGAGCCTCGACTGGGCGACCGGCTCGTCGAGCTGGCCGTCGAGGATGATCATCAATTCGTAGGCACGCGTCATGCGCGTGAACCTCCCTTCGGACTCGGACCGCGAGGCGGGCCGGGGCCCCACGGTGGGGCAGGGTCGTTTCGGACCCGGCGAATATAGCGGCAGCCTGCGGTAATACGGGCGTTGCGCTCATGGCCGAACCCTGGCACAGGGGTGTCACACGGTTGTCCTCCGGCGGTCACGCACCGTCCACCACTGCGAGAAGCGGCCACTCTGAACGAACGGAACAGTCGGCTCACTGCTGCACGACCATCCAAGGTCGCTCAGTCCGCCCATTTCGTTCAGACTTGGACACGCCGACGATGTGGCAACGTACGAGCGATGAAGGTGCGCGACTGGATGCTGGCCGACCACGGCGACGTGCGCGAGCGGTTCGAGCGCGGCGTGGCCGGGCGGGTGCCGCTGGAACGGTGGAAGGAGCACGCCGATGGCGGCGGATCGAGCATCGCTTGGCTCGTGCTGCACCACAGCTACCACCAGGACCTCGCGATCCAGACCGTCGTGCGCGACCAACCGCCGCTGCTGCACGAGCGTCGTGCCGATCTCGGCCTCGACAGCTTCAGTCCGACCGCAGGTCTCAGTGAGGCGGAGGATCCTGCCGTCGTCGCCGCGGTCGACCTCGCCGGCCTGGTGCGCTATGCGACGGACGTCCACGACGCGACTCATGGATGGATGAGGGCCGTCGCCACGATGGCGCTCGACACCACCACGGAGGCCTCGGCGCGGATCGAGAGGGTCGGCGTCACCCGGGCCGACGTCGGCTGGTTGCATGCGATGTGGGACGGCAAGCCGGTGAGCTGGTTCGCCCGCTGGGAGGCGATCGGGCACGGCCACACGCACGTCGGTGAGATGGTCTCTGTCCGCAACCGAATGGGCCTCAGTCCGTTCTGACGGCCGGGCTCACCCCCGAGGGTGCGACAGCCAGTCCCCGCCGTGGATCGGCGTGAGCGTCAGGCCCGCGCCGTACTGGTAGGCCCAGACCTCGCGCCCGCTCGCGGTGCACACGCGCACACGGCGGTACAGCCCGAGGACTGCATCCTCCACCTCGTCGAGCAGTTCGAGCGCCTCGTCCAACCGTGACGCGTCGAGCTCGAAGACCTGACCAGCTATCGGGGGGGCGTCGACTGGCAGCTCGACGTCGAACGACGCGGCCGGGTACCCCTCGCCGGTGTCGTACAGCACGCCGGTGACCGAGTCGTTGGTGCCATCGCCGACGACGAACTGCTCCAGGATCCACCACCGCTCCTCGCCGGGAAGCAGCGTGCCGTAGACGAACAGCAACCGTTCACCGTTGCGCGCCGTCACTGTGCGGCGACGCCGCGTGCCCGGCCCGTCTTGCCACCGAGCGGCAGGACGCGCAGCAGGTGGTGCCAGCGGCACGTGCAGCACGCCTCGACGACGTAGGCCGCGAACTCCTCCCGACGCCGGTTGAACGCGGCGAGATCGCCCATCGAGCTCGCCACTCGTCCGTGCTTGGGCAGCCGCGGGCCGAACACGTAGGTGACGAGGACGAGCTGGTCCTCCTCGCAGATCGGGCAGACCGTGCGCGACCGCTGGCCGACGTTGCGGGCGGCGCGGATCAGCTCCGGGTGCGCGTCGCACACCTGATCGCGGCGGAGGCGACCGCGGCGGTACTCGTTCACCAGCGCCCGGCGGGCCAACCGGTGATCGATCACGCCACTGGCCCCCCGCAGGGTTCCAGCGCTGAACGACATCGCCATGAGGCTAGTGCGGCGCCCGACCGGTGCTCGGTCCCCACGGCCCGTTGCACGACGGGGCACACTGTGCACCATGACGACAGCGGTGAGCTATGGCGCAGGGGTGGCCGACGACAGCGAGCTGCGCCTCTGCGGGGACGTGCAGGGCAAGCGGGTCATCGAGCTGGGCATCGACAGCGCGTCCAACGCGCCCGCTCTGGCCAGAGCCGGGGCGAAGGTGATCGTCGTCGACCCCTCTGCGGAGCGCATCGCTGCGGCCCGTGCCCTCGCCGCCGAGGACGGCCACCGGCTCGAGGCCCACGAGGCCGACCTCGCCGATCTCGGGTTCGCCACCAGCGCCTCGGTCGACCTGGTGCTGTGTGTGCACCGCCTCGACAAGGTCGACGATCTGGCCCGCACGCTGCGCCAGGTTCATCGCGTCTTGAAGCCCGAGGCGCGCTTCGTGCTGGCGACCACGCACCCCGCCGGAGCGATGCTCGGTCCTGGCGCGTCGGTGGGTTCGATCGTGCAGCGGACGTACCGCCAGGCCGAGGCCTTCACCCTGCACCAGCTGTTCACGGCGCTGCAGCGGGCGAACTTCACCGTCGACTCCGTCCAGGAGCTCGAGCCGGGCCCCGACGCGGCGGCACCGACGGTGCTCGTGGTCCGAGCGCGCAAGCTCGGCGACTGACCTACATGAACGCCTCGACGAGGTCGGGCGGCCGGGGGCGACCGAACAGGTAGCCCTGGCCCCGGCCGCAGCCGATCTCGCGGAGCCGGTTCAGCTGCAACGGCGTCTCGACGCCCTCGGCGACGGTGATCAGTCCGAGCGCCCCGCCGAGGCGCACCACGGCCTCCACGATCGCCGAGTCCTCACCGTTCAGGCCGAGGCCGGCGACGAAGCTGCCGTCGATCTTGATCGCCTCGACCGGGAAGCGCTTCAGGTAGGTCAGCGACGAGTACCCCGTGCCGAAGTCGTCCACGGCGAGGTGCAACCCGAGGCCGCGCAGGTCGCGCAACGCAGTGGTGGCGACGCGCACGTCGGTCATCAGCGCTGTCTCGGTGATCTCCAACCACAGGTGGTCGGCGTCCACGCCCGATTCCACGAGCGCCTCGCGCACCATGTCGACGAGCCGGCGGTCGGTCAGCTGACGCGCGGAGAGGTTGACGCTCAACGACACGGGACCGACGTTGGGCGACGTCGCCTGCCAATGCGCGAGCTGCATCAGCGACGTGCGCAGGACGTGTGCGCCGAGCTCGGCGATGAACCCGCGCTCTTCGGCCAGCGTCAGGAAGTCGCCCGGTGGGAGCAGACCGCGGTCGGGGTGCTTCCAGCGCGCCATCACCTCGTAGCCCGACAGCCGACCCGACGCCAGATCGACGATCGGTTGGTAGTACGGCACGATCTCGTTGCGTTCGAGGGCGTGGCGGAGCTCCTGCACCGCGGCGAGCGTGTTGATGCTCTGAGCCCGCGTCGCCGGGTTGAACGCCTCGACCCGGTCGCGGCCGTTCTCCTTCGCCCGGTACATCGCCGAGTCGGCATCGCGGATCAGTTCGTCCGCGCCCACGCCCGGCGCCTCGGCGACTGCGACCCCGATCGACGCGCTGAAGTCCACCTCCTCGTCACCGAGCAGCACCGGTGCCGAGAAGGCGAGGCGGACACGATCGCCGATCTCCATCGCCAGACGCGGCGTCGCATCGCGTAGCAACACTGTGAACTCGTCGCCGCCGAAGCGTGCCACGAGGTCGCCGTCGCGGACGGCCTCCGACAGCCGGCCGCCGGCCGCTCGCAGCAGCGCGTCGCCCATCGCGTGCCCGAGGCTGTCGTTGACGATCTTGAACCGATCGAGGTCGAGGAACAGCACCGCGACGGGTGTGCGCCACGCCAGCGCCGATTGCAGCTGTTCCATGAAGTGCGCCCGATTGGCCAGGCCGGTCACGTCGTCGTGCGTGGCGCTCCAGTTGAGCTGCTCGGTCGCGGCCAGCTGGGTCGTCACGTCGTGCACGTGGGTGATCAGCAGCGGTTCGGGTCCGGCGTCGGTGATCCGAGCGATCGACGTCGTTCCCCAACGCAGCGCACCGTCGCTGCGCTGGTAGCGGATCTGCTGCGGGCTGCTGGGCTCGTCGTCCTCGCTCGCTCGCATCAGCGCCTGGAACGCGATCCAGTCGTCGGGGTGCACCAGCTCGCGAAGGTGGCGCCCGACGAGCTGGGACGCCGACAGGCGGAACATGGCGGCGAGGCCCGTGTTGACGTCGAGCAGTAGGCCGTCGTGGGCCGATGCGAGCGCCATGCCCGTCGGTGCGAAGTGGAACGCAGCACGGAAGCGTTGCTCGGCGCGCAACTGGGCGGCTTCGGCCTCCAAGCGATCGCCGACGTCGCGCAGGCTCACCACGAGCTGCGTCTGGTCGGGGTACTGGGTCGCGAAGTTCGCCTCGGCGTAGCGCACCCCGCCGTCGGGCTGGGCGATGCGCAGCAGCGGGTGTCCGACGTGCTCGCCACGCTCGGTCCAACCCTCCCAGTAGCCGATGGCCCGCTCGAGGTCCTCCTCGAACAGCACCTCGGTGAAGTGCTGCCCGATCAGTTCGTCGCGAGACCGCCCTGCCATCACCGTGGCGAGGTAGTTCACGTCGCGGATGACGCCGTCGCCGTCGACGAGCGCGACGCCCTCTCCGAGGTTGTCGAGCAACGAGCGGAGGTGCTGCTCCGCCTCGGCGATCGTCCTCGTGTTGGCGTCGACCTCTTGGGCCAGCCGCTGGCTCTCGTGCCAGTAGAGGATCTGGTTGACGACGACGAGCAGCACGACGAGCCCGATCAGCACCGTGGACACCGCGGCGACCGAGTCCCCCTGGACGCTGAACCGGATGACCACGACGGTCATCGCCAGCACGACCGGTACGTAGGTCAGCACGAGCCGCCACGCGGACATCTCCCAGTCCGCTCGCGTGTCGCCGGACACCGTGAGGCGTGCGGCTGCGGCCTCGAACGCGAACGCGACGCACGCCAGCACCGACGCCGTCACCATCGTCCAGGCCGGGCGCGTCGTGAACGTGCTCGCGGTCAGTGCCTCGGACACCGCTGACAGCACCACGAACAGGCACAGCGCTCGCAGGCCCACCCGCGCGGACCGCCAGAAGGTGACGCCGAGGAACACGAACGCGAACGCGGTCACGAAGCCGAACACGGTCGCCACGCGATCGGGCTGTGAGACGTCGTGGCGAGCAGCCACCGGGATCAGCGCGCCGACCCACAGCGTCAACGTGAGGGCGATCGCTACCTGCAGCGTCGTCATCGCCACCACCAGACCGTGGACGACCCGGCCGCGCATCACGACGATCCCGACGAATCCGGTCACGGTGAGCGCGGACCAGCCGACGAACCACAGGCCGAACGAGCGCGGATCCGACCCGTCGTCGAGCATGACGAGGTGCGCGCACTGGCCGGTCACCCAGCACAGGTTGGCGACGACGAAGGCTGCCCAGGGCCATTGCCGGCGCTCCAACCAGCGACGCGCGGACATGACGGTGGCCACGGTCGCGGCGACGACCTCGGCGACGATCGTCGCCGACGCCCAGGATTCGAGGTCCGCGCCGTGCCGGATCGACGCGACGAGGTATGGCACACCCGCGAGGACCAGGCACAGCGCTCCCGTCGCCGCGGCCCATCGCGTCGAGCGAACTCGACGCGCGCCACCGCCGGCGCGGTCCGACCCCGGAGCGCGCAGGTCGTCACGCTCCAGTCGGTCCGGAATGTCGGGGGGCCGGGACGATGGCACTCGGTGCGAGATTAGTTGCCGACTGTGGTGACCCGGCGGGATGTGCAGCCGCCCGCCTGCCGGCCGGCGCGTTGACCGACGAGCGCCAAGGCAGTGGCGACGAGGACCACGTACGTGAACGCTGTCACCGGGCGATGCGGCGCAACTCGGGCACCTCTCGGCGAGGTGGCTCGCCACCTACGAGGTCGACGCCTCCGACACGTCGGATGCCTGACGCTCCTGCCACCACTCGTCGAGACGGCGGCGCGCCGCGTCCTGCCCGATCAGGCCCTCGTCGAGGCGGATGTCGAGCAGGAACTGCAATGCCTGTCCGACCTCGCGACCGGGCTTCACCCCGAGCTGCTCCATCACCGCGTTGCCGTCGAGCTCGGGGCGGATCGCTGCCAGCTCCTCACTCGCGGCGAGCTCGGCGATGCGCTCCTCCAGCTCGTCCATCCGCCTCGACAGCTGGGCAGCCTTCTTCGCGTTGCGGGTCGTGCAGTCGCAGCGGGTCAGCACGTTCAGCTCGGCGAGCAGCGGCCCAGCGTCGCGCACGTACCGGCGCACGGCCGCGTCGGTCCAACCCATCTGGTACGTGTGGAAGCGCAGGTGCAGCGCGACCAGCTCGGTGATCGCTTCGATGTCGTCGTTGCCGTAGCGCAGCGCGCTGAGCCGCTTGCGGGTCATCTTCGCTCCGACGACCTCGTGATGATGGAACGTGACCCCCTTGCCGGCGAGATAGCCGCGGGTGCGCGGCTTGCCCACGTCGTGGAACAGCGCGGCGAGGCGGGTCCGCCGGAAGTCGAAGTCGGGCCCGTTCGGCGTGGGTGGGCGGACGTTCTCGACAACGGCGATCGTGTGCGTCAACACGTCCTTGTGACGGTGGATCGGGTCCTGCTCCAGCCGCATGTTCGGCAGCTCGGGCAGGAACTCGTCGGCGAGGCCGGTCTCGACGCAGAACCACAGGCCCGGTGCCGGATGGTCGACGACGATCAGCTTGTCGAGCTCGTCGCGGATGCGCTCGGCCGACACGATCGACAGGCGGTGGTGCATCGCCTCGACCGCGGCGACCAGCTCGGGCACCGGCTCGAGGGCATACCCGGCGATGAACCGGGCCGCGCGCAGCATCCGCAGCGGGTCGTCGCTGAAGCTGATCTCCGGCTCCAGGGGCGTGCGCAGGACACCGGTGACGAGGTCGACGGCGCCGCCGAAGGGGTCGACGAGCGCGGGGGCGTCGGTCGTGACCTCCAGCGCCATCGCGTTGACGGTGAAGTCGCGCCGCGACAGATCGGCCTCGATGGCATGGGCGAACTCGACGTCGGGCTTGCGCGAATCCGGTACGTACGACTCCGCCCGGTGGGTCGTGATCTCGTACACGCGGGCGGCACCGTCGGCGCCGACCTTGTTCGCCCCGATCGTGCCGAAGCGCTCACCCTGGGTCCAGATCGCATCCGCCCACCCGTCGAGCAGGCGCTTGATCTCGCCGGGCCGGGCGTCGGTGGTCGCGTCGAAGTCGCCGGCATCGGGCGCGCCGCGCAGCAGGTCGCGGACGGTTCCGCCGACGAGGTACAGCCGGTGGCCGGCCGCGCGGAAGCGCTCGGCGAGCGGGGCCATCTCGGCCAGCACGGGTGCGAAGCGCTCCGGAATCACGGCCGACCAGGCTAACGGCGCCCTCGGCCCGCCGACCGTGGGGTTCCGAGACTCGTCCGCCCCCTTCGTTCTCGGGAGCAATACCGGTGCCAGAGCACCCGATTTGCTCCCGAGAACGAAGACGCGGGGAGGGTGCGGGTCACTCCTCCCAGTCGACGCGGTCGTCGCGGGTGGGTTGGCGGCCGGTGCGCAACGGGCTGAGCGGCGCGTCGACCAGCGCGACGCGGTGCCAGCCGGTCACGATCTCCCGAGCGCTGGTGCGCCAGGCGATCAGATCGTCGTCCACCGCGTGCGCGCGTTCGGCGGCGGACCAGTGGCGCCACGTCGGGACCGCCCAGAGCAGCAGCGCCTCGTCGTCGTCGACCATCGCCGTCGTGAACGCACCGGCCAGCTGCCACCCGTGGCGCTGCATCGCCGGCACCGCTCGCTCGCGGGCCCGCTCGAGCAGCTCGGCAGCCGAACCCGGCCGAACCTTCACCAGCTCGTGCGCGTACACGTCGCCGCGCACCCCCTCCGCGCACAGTTCGGAGATCGTCCGCGTCCACGGCGCAGGCACCAGGATCCGGTCGAAGCCACCGCTGCGGAAGGTCGCCGCGGCCGCCCACCACTTGGCAAGCGCAGGATCCTGGGCGCCCGAACCGACGGCCTCGGTGGCGAAGGAGTCGGCGAGGCCGTCCCACCCCTCGTGCTCCCACATGTTGACGGTCTGGGGCCATCCGCCTGTCGATCCGATCAGCGCCCAGACGCCGTAGCAGAGCTGGGCGCGCTGCTCTTGGCCGATCGGGCTCCAGTTCGCGGTCATGTGTTGCATGTACGCGCCTCGGTGGTGGCCGATGATGTCGATGAACTCGTGGATGTACACGCGATCGTTCATGAGTTCCCCAGTTGATTGAACGGCGGTTCGACCGATTGTACGCTCGGTTCCGAGGGATGCAGGAGACGACCACTGACCAGACGCCGGAGCCGAGCCGACGTGAGCAGCGCCGGCTGCAGCACCAGGCTCTGAGCCGCCTCCAGTTGCTCGACGCGGCGGAGGAGGTGTTCGGCCGCAAGGGCTTCTACGACACCACGCTGAAGGAGGTCGCCGAGCTGGCGGAGTTCTCCGTCGGCTCCGTGTACTCCTTCTTCGAGAGCAAGGACGACCTGTTCCGCCACATCTTCATCCGCCGCGGTGAGGAGTTCATGCCGCAGCTGCGGGCGGTGCTCGCCGCCGACGGCGAGCCGCGCGAGCAGCTCCACAGCCTGGTCGACTTCGAGGTCGGCTACTTCCGCGAGCACTTCAGGTTCGGCCGGCTGTTCCTCCAGTTCTCCAGCACCTCCCTTCCGTCGACGGACCGCATGTTCGACGCCTCCATCACGGCGAACTACCACGAGTCGATGGTGCTCCAGGCACAGCTCTTCGAGCGCGGGCAGCGCGCCGAGCTGTTCGTCGCCGGCGATCCGTGGGTGCTGTCGCGGTTGTTCAGCGGCCTGGTGTCGTCGTTCCAGGCGCTCGATCCGCGGGTGATGTCCGACGACCCGGCCCAGCCGGAACGGATGACCATCGAGGAGTTGCACGCCATCGTCGAGCGGACCTTCGTGCGCTGACGCAGTAGAGTCGTTGCCGAATCGTGACTGGCGTTCGAGAGGTGGCCCACCACCGGGGAGCGATTCGCAGAGACCGCCGCACGCCTGGGCCCATCCTGACCTGACCGAGGAGGCCCAGCTCATGCCCGCACCCATCTCCGAGCCGTTCGATGCCGCTGCCGCGTCGGCCGCTTACCGCAACGCCCTCGATGTGATCGGCGCCGTCGAGCCGACCGTCGCCGCCGCAATCCGCCAGGAGCTGACCGACCAGCGCGAGTCGCTGAAGCTGATCGCCAGCGAGAACTACGCGTCGCCCGCCACGCTGCTGACGATGGGCACATGGATGTCCGACAAGTATGCCGAGGGCACGATCGGCCACCGCTTCTACGCCGGCTGCCAGAACATCGACATCGTCGAGCAAGCCGCCGCCGATCACGCCAAGGCGCTCTTCGGTGCCCCCCACGCCTACGTGCAGCCGCACTCCGGCATCGACGCCAACCTGGTCGCGTTCTGGTCGATCCTCGCCCAGCGGGTCGAGGCCCCGGCGCTGTCGGAGTGGGGCGCGTCGCACGTCAACGACCTGTCCGACACCGACTGGGAGGAGCTGCGGCTCGCGCTCGGCAACCAGCGGGCGCTCGGCATGTCGCTCGACGCAGGTGGACACCTCACCCACGGGTTCCGCCCGAACATCAGCGGCAAGATGTTCCACCAGTCGTCGTACGGCACCGACCCCGAGACCGGGCTGCTCGACTACGCGGCGGTGCGGGCCAAGGCCCAGGAGTTCCGGCCGCTGGTGCTGATCGCCGGGTACTCGGCGTACCCACGCAAGATCAACTTCGCGACCATGCGTGAGATCGCCGACGAGGTCGGCGCCGTGCTGATGGTCGACATGGCGCACTTCGCCGGCCTCGTCGCCGGCAAGGTGTTCACCGGCGACTTCGACCCGGTGCCCCACGCCCACGTCACGACGACCACGACCCACAAGTCGCTGCGCGGCCCGCGCGGTGGGATGGTGCTGTGCCAGCCCGAGTTCGCCGACTCGGTGGACCGTGGCTGCCCGATGGTGCTCGGCGGTCCGCTCGGCCACGTGATGGCCGCCAAGGCGGTCGCGCTCGCCGAAGCCCGCCAGCCGTCGTTCCAGACGTACGCGCGAGCGGTCGCCGACAACGCGGTCGCACTCGCCGACGGCCTGTCCAAGCGCGGGGCAACGCTGGTCACCGGCGGCACTGAGAACCACCTCGTGCTGATCGACGTGTCGTCTTACGGGCTGACCGGTCGCCAGGCGGAGTCGGCGCTGCTCGACTCTGGCATCGTCACCAACCGCAACGCCGTGCCCCGCGACCCGAA
The DNA here is from genome assembly GCA_964565705.1 of uncultured Ilumatobacteraceae bacterium. Classification (GTDB taxonomy): domain Bacteria; phylum Actinomycetota; class Acidimicrobiia; order Acidimicrobiales; family Ilumatobacteraceae; genus CAZMGD01. Next base: position 25,168 of record CAZMGD010000029.1, read on the forward strand.
CGGTGCCTGGTACACGTCCGGCGTGCGGATCGGCACCCCGGCGCTGACGTCGCGCGGCTTCGGGCCCGACGAGTTCGACCGCGTCGCCGAGCTCATCGTCGAGGTGTTCGCGGCCACCGCGCCGATTACGACGGCGTCAGGGGGCCCGTCGAAGGCCAAGTACACGATCGCCGACGGCGTCGCCGCCAAGGTGCACGACGCGGCCAACGAGCTGCTGACCGCCAACCCCCTCTACCCCGGCCTGGACCTGTCCTGACGATCCCGAGTTCTCGGTCGGGATCTGGTCGTTCCAGCGACCATTTTCCGACCGAGAACTCAGGGGCGCTTCAGAGGAGGTCCAACGAGCGGAGGTCGCGGATCGCCGCGCAGGAGCGCGTCGCCATCGCCAGGTCGTCGAGCCGGTAGGCGCCGTGCACGACGGCGAACAGCGCCGTCCGGTCGGTCTGCCCG
>CAZMGD010000029.1:25717-41528 GCA_964565705.1 uncultured Ilumatobacteraceae bacterium
CGGATCCTGGTGCAGGTAGGAGTACTGGCCGGCTGGTCCGTCGTGGCCGAGGATCATCTCGCCGTGCCACAGCCGGCGGTAGATCGACACGACGTCCTCGAGCTGGGCGCTCGTGATCGGCTGCAGCCCGATCGCCTTGAACAACGGATCGAAGCCGCGGCCGAGCCCGAGCGCGAAGCGGCCACCGGTCAGGCGGTGCATCGTTGTCGCCAACGTCGCCGTGATCAGCGGGTGCCGGGTGTTGTGGTTGGTCGCCCCGGTGGCGATGCCGATCCGCTCACTGACCGCCCCAGCGGCCCCGGACAGCACGGCGGCATCCTTGACGTTGAAGCGCTCCGAGACGAATGCCGCACCGAGCCCGAGCTCCTCGGCGCGCCGCACCTCGTCGACGAGGTCACGCGGCGAGTCGGAGTGCCCGGCGAGCGTGTAGAAGCCGAGCTCGTTGCACGGTGTCATGTGGTGCCTTCCCTCAGACGGTGACCGGCACGCTGACCCAGCCACGCACGGTGCTGGTGTGCAGCTGTACCGCACCTGCCCGCTCGGAGACGAAGCCGGGCGCGTGGCGCAGCGTCTCCTCCAGGCCGACGCGGCCCTCGAGCCGGGCGAGCGCGGCGCCGAGGCAGAAGTGCACGCCGAAGCCGAACGACACGTGGTGGTCGAAGTGGCGGGTCACGTCGAAGCGATCGGCATCGGGGTACTTGCGCTCGTCGCGCCCGGCGGACCCGGTCAGCAGCAACACCTTCGAGCCGGCGGGGATCGTGACGTCGTGGAACGTCGCGTCCTGCCGGGACCAGCGACCCTGGACAGGCGACGGCGCCTCGAAGCGCAGCAGCTCCTCGATCGCGTTCGGGATGAGCGCCGGGTCATCGGCGAGCAGGCGCTGCTGGTCGGAGTGCTCGCCGAGCAGGATCGACGCCCATCCCAGCAGCTTGCCGACCGTCTCGGTGCCGGCCGTGATCAGCAGCACGGCGAAGTCGGCGCACTCGCCGATCGTCAGCCGCCGGGTGCTGTCGCCATCGGCGATCTCGGCCTGCGTCAACGCGGACAGCAGGTCGTCGCCCGGATCCGAGGCTCGCTCGGCGAGCAGCCCGTGGAGGTACACGTGGAGGTTGATCGCAGCGGTGGCCGAGACGTCGTTGACCATCCCCACGCCGGGTTCGATGTGGAAGACCTCGTCCATCCACACCCGGGCCTGGGCGCGGTCCGCGTCGGGGATCGAGAGCAGCTCGGCGATCGTCATCGCCGGCAGCGGAGCGGCGAACCGCTGCACGTAGTCGAACGTCTCGCCCGGTGACCACTCCTCGAGCAGTTGGCGGCAGTACGCCCGGACCTGATCCTCCAGCGCGGCCACGCGGCGCGGCGTGAAGGCCCGGTTCACCAGCGAGCGGAGCTGGGTGTGCTCGGGTGGGTCCTGGAAGATCATCATCCCCGTCTGCATCGGCGCCGGACCCATCATCTCCAGCACGGTGCCGTGGTTCGAGCTGAACACGTCAGGCCGGCGGTGTGCCGCCTCGACGTCGTCGTAGCGGCTGAGCGCCCAGAAGTCGTACTGCTCGTTGCGGTACACCGGCGCGTGGTCGCGCAGCTCGCGCCAGATCTCGTACGGGTTCGAATCGATCGCCTCGTCGAACGGATCCCAGGAGACCGTGGTGCTCACGCGGTGGCTCTGCGATCGAGCTCGGCGAGGTCGGCACCGGTCTGCTTGACGAAGCGGCCCTTGTCGAACGGGCGGATCTCGACGTCGTGATCGCCGGCCTCGGCGCGCAGTGCGGCGACGGTGCTCTGCTCACGCGAGCGGTGGGCGAACGGATCGAACGAGTACCAGCGCATCGCGTTCTCGTGGCCGATCTTGTGGAGGTCCTCGTCGGGCACGCCGGCGGCGGCCGCGGCCAGCTCCTCGGGGGCCGCGGGCCACGAGGAATCGGAGTGCGGGTAGTCGCACTCCCACGCGATGTTGTCGATGCCGATCATGTGGCGCAGCTGCAGCCCGACCGGGTCGGAGATGAAGCACGTCAGGAAGTGCTCGCGGAAGACGTCGCTGGGCATCCGGTCGCCGAACTGCTGCCCGGTCCAGAGGTGGTGCATGTCGTAGGTGCGGTCGAGGCGGTCGAGGAAGTACGGGATCCAGCCGGTGCCGCCCTCGCTGAGCGCGAAGCGGATCTGCGGGAACTCCTTGATGACCCGCGACCACAACAGGTCGGCGGCCGCCTGGCAGATGTTCATCGGCTGCAGCGTGATCATGACGTCCACCGGCGCGTCGGCCGCGGTGACGGCGAGCTTGCCCGACGAGCCGAGGTGGATCGACACGACGACGGAGTGATCGCAGCACGCCGCCCAGAGTGGATCCCAGTGCGCGTCGTGGAAGCTCGGGTAGCCGAGCGTCGCCGGGTTCTCGGTGAACGTGATGCTGTGCACGCCCTTGGCGGCGAGTCGGTGCACCTCGGCAGCCGCAACGTGCGGATCCCACAGCGGCACGAGGCCCATCGGGATGAACCGGCCGGGATAGGCGCCACACCACTCGTCGACGTGCCAGTCGTTGTAGGCCTGGAGCACGGCGAGCGCGAGATCCTTGTCGGACGCGGCAGCGAAGAGGCGGCCGGAGAAGCCGGGGAACGACGGGAAGCACATCGACCCGAGCAACCCGCCGGCATTCATGTCCTTGATCCGCTCGTCGATGTCGTAACAGCCGGGGCGCATCTCGTCGAACGCGGTCGGCTCCACCCCGTACTCCTCCTTGGGCCGGCCGGCGACAGCGTTGAGACCGATGTTCGGGATCTCGACGCCGTTGAACACCCACACGTCGGAGCCATCGTCCTTGCGGACGGTGCGCGGCGCGGCGTCGCGGAAGCGCGCCGGGATGTGGGCATCGAACATGCCGGGCGGCTCGACCAGGTGGTCGTCCACGCTGACGAGGATCAAGTCGTTGGGATTCATGATCTCACTCCGATCGCGATCGACTTCGCCTCGAGGTACTCCTCGAAGCCCATCACGCCCATCTCACGGCCGATGCCGCTCTGCTTGTAGCCCCCGAACGGCACATCCGGGCTGTAGTACAGCCCACCGTTCACGTTGATCGTGCCGGTTCGCACCCGCTCGGCGACGGCCCGGGCCCGCTCGTCGGTTGCCGAGAACACCGCACCCGACAAGCCGTAGATCGAGTCGTTGGCGATGCGCACCGCGTCGTCGTCGCCGTCGTGCGCCAGGACCACGAGCACCGGCCCGAAGATCTCCTCCTGGACCACCGTGTCGCCCGGCTGCACCTCGGTCAGCACGGTCGGCTCGACGAAGAACCCGCCGGCGAGGTGGGCGGGCAGCCCGCTCGGCTTCCCGCCGCCGAGCACCACGTTCGCGCCGTCGCGGGTGGCGGCGTCGATGTAGCCGAGCACCCGGGTGCGCTGGCGCTCGCTGATCAGCGGGCCCATCAGGTTGGCCGGATCGGTCGGGTCGCCGTAGGTCATCGACCCCATGATCCCGACGACGGTCTCGACGGCCTCGTCGTACTTCGCGCGGGGCACGAGGAAGCGCGACGTGATCGCGCAGCCCTGCCCGGCGTGGGTCATGATCTGGAACGCGGTCATCGCCGCTGCCGTCGCGAGGTCGGCGTCGTCGAGGGCGATCGACGCCGACTTGCCGCCGAGCTCGAGGAACACCTTGGCCACGCGATCGGCGGCGGTGCGCATGATGTCGCGACCTGTCTGGGTCGAGCCGGTGAAGGAGATCAGGTCGACGCGTGGGTCGGCCACCAGCTGGCGGCCGGTGTCGTTGCCCTTCGAGGTGATCACGTTGAGCACCCCCGCCGGCAGGTCGGTCTCGGAGGCGGCCAATTCGCCGAGCAGCGTCGCGCACCACGGGGTGTCGGGCGCCGCCTTGAGCACCACCGTGTTGCCGGCGGCGAGTGCGGGCACGACCTTGGCCAGGTTGATCTGGTGCGGGAAGTTCCACGGCGTGATCGCGGCGACGACGCCGGCCGGCTCGCGGCGCAGGATCCGCTGCGAGCGCATGCCGAACGGCGCGGCGATGCCGAGGTCGGTCTCCCACTGATACCGCTCGAGCAGGTCGGCCACCCAGCCGATGCCCTCGATCGGCGTGTCCAGCTGGGCGCCGCTCGTCAGCCCGATGGGCGCACCGACCTCGGCGACGCACGACGCCCGCAGCTCCTCAGCGTGGGCTTGCATCGCGGCGTGCAGCTGGCGGATGCAGCGCAGCCGGAACGCGTGATCGGTGGACCACGAGGTCTCGTCGAACGCCCGGCGGGCGGCCGCGATCGCGGCGCCGGTGTCCTCGGCGCCGGCGTCGGCGGCGACCCCGATCACCGCCCCCGTCGCCGGGTTGACGTTGTCGTAGACCGCCCCGCTGCGGGCGTCGGTCAGTGCACCGTCGATCAACACGCGCGGCTGCGACCGCACCTCGGTCGAGACGTGTTCCGGCATCCGGTTCCCCTTCCGGTACGCTGCGATCGGCAACGTTGAACCCTAGTATGGTGGATTGAACGGCGATTCGAAAGTCGTCGGTCGGGGGAATTTCGAGAGGGGATTCGGACGCCCATGAGCAACGACCAGAACGACGCCGAGATCCAGTACGCGGAGCGTCTGTTCCCGGCGCCGGCCGACCTCGGCATCGCCCAGCCCGATCGCGCGGTGTGCTCGGTGCGCTTCGGGACCGAGAGCTACCTCAACGGGCGCGGTGGCGAGGGCTCGCGCTGGTACGAGGGCGGCGGATCGGCCACGGACCGGGCCGTGCAGAACATCACGATCTACCCGCCCACCGGCGGGGTGCAGACCCAGGGCGACCCGTTCGAGCCGGTGAAGATCGGGATCCTCATCGACATGGATCTCAACCAGTTGCTCGCCGACTGGATCGACCCGACGATCCTCGCCATCGAGGACGCGATGAACGAGGGCATCTGGACCCGCGGCCCGGTGCAACTCGTCATCGCCGATGCCCGCGGCTTGCCCCGGGAGAACCATCGCAAGGTGATCCGGGGCTACCAATGGTTGGCCGACGAGGGGTGCGTCGTGATCCTCGGGCCGATGATCTCCGACAACTGCCTCGTGATCCAGGACACCGCGAACCGGGTGCAGGTGCCGTGCATCGGCTGGACCGGCGCCCACAAGTTCGCGTCGGAGTACTGCTTCACCGTGGCCAACGGCGACGTCGCGACCGAAGGCGTGATGTGCGCCCAGTGGCTGCACCAGCATGGTCACCGCAAGGTGGGCCTGTTCTGGGAGGCCGGGTCGTCGGGCCGGGACTACGCCGACTACTTCCGCTACACCGCGATGCAGCTGGGGCTGACGATCACCCGCGAGGTGATGCTCGAGCCCAACCCGCGCGGGCTCGTCGACGACCTGCGCCAGATGCGCGAGATGGGCACCGAGGGGATCTACTACGGAGGGTACGGCTACGCGACGTTCCACTTCGCGTCGGCCTTCCGCGAGCTCGACTGGGACCCGCCGCGCGTGATGGGTACCGCGTTCATGTTCTATTCGAACTCGAACGCGTGGGCCGAGGGTCTGGAGGGCTGGCACGGCGTCGACCAGCTCGGTGAGGACGGGGCCAACCCGAACTACAACGCGCTGATCGACCGGATGCAGTCACGCTTCGGCCGATCCACCGGCAACGTGGTGATCGCCCTCGCCTACGACACGGCCCGGGTCGCGATCCACGGCATCGCCAACGCCGGCATCCCCGAGCCGCGGTGGGTCAAGGAGGGCATGGAGCGCATCCGCTGGATGCCCGCAACCAACGGCGGTCCGAGCTGCTACATCCAGTTCGGGCCCTACGACCGCAAGGGCTACAAGGGCGACTTCCTGACGATCCGCGAGCTGCGCGACGGCGAGCTCCGCTTCGACGGCTACCACCGCCCCCAATGGCCCTCCAACCAGAGCGTCCCGGCATCCGCCGAATGAGGTCAACGCCAACAAGGGCGCCGAGGCTTCGCGAGCGCAGCGAGCTCCCCGAACGGAGCGCACGCGGCCACGAACCTGCGCCGCAGCCGATACCCCTGCGAGCGAAGCGAGCCCTCGATCGGCGGGCCCAGGAGCAGACGGCGAGCGCAGCGAGCCCACCAGCGCGTCTAGATCCTTCCGTCGATCCTCAGCTCGGGAGCGACCCAGTTCGGGCTGCGCCGCTCCTTGAACGCCTGGAACCCCTCGACGGGTTCTGGTCCGGCCAGGCTGGCGTCCATGCCCATGCGGTCATAGGTGCCGTAGTAGAGGTCGAACGTCCGCTTCACCTCGGCGTACGCACCGGGCGCCGTGCGGCAGCACCACTCGAGCGCGTCGAGCGCGTCGACGAACAGGCGCTCGTGTGGCACCACCCTGGCGACGAGACCCCATTCGAGCGCCTCGTCGGCGCGCACGGTGCGGCCGGTCATCAGCATGTCGCGGGCCCGCGCCGGACCGATCTGGCGCGGCAGTACCTGGGCGTAGTTCGTGTCGGCGATGCCCCGGAACAGTTCGGGCGCACGAAACGTGGCCCGGTCGCTGGCGACGGTGACGTCGGCCAGCATCGCGATCATCAGCCCGCCGCCCTGGGCCAGGCCGTTCACCGCGCACACCACCGGCTTCGTCGAACGCCGGATCGCGTCGAAGGGCGTGTTGTCCATGCTCAAGAGCCGGGGCAGATCGGCCCAGCCGTCGGTGTTGTCGCCGCCGAGGTCACCGCCGGGGATGAACACGTCGCCCGTGCCGGTGATCAACAGCCCGGCAAGGTCCGGGTCGCGCGCCGTGAGGTCCACGGCGTAACGGACGCCGAAGTACATCGCCGGCGTCATCGCGTTGCGCCGCCCCGGCCGGTCGACCGTCACGACACCGATCGGGCCCCTGCGCTCGAAGCGGAGGTACGGCGTGCCCAGCCAGTCGTCCTCTGGCGGCCGCGGCCGCTCGTCGGTTTCAGTCATGTGATGTCTCCCCTCGTCCGTCCCGCCGGCGCGCCTCAGTCTGCCCGCCGTGTCAATTCCATCCCGGAGGTCTCATGAACGAGCGCAGTGGGCACACGCTCGCCGGGCGGCGCGTGCTGATCGTCGGCGCGTCATCGGGCGTCGGTCGGGCGCTCGCTGTTCGCGCCGTCGGCGATGGCGCGCACGTCGCTCTCGCGGCCCGCAACCGCGACAACTTGGCCGAGACCGCGGAGCTGGCAGGAGGGGGCGCAGTGATCGCCGCCGATCTCCGCCGGGCGGACGAGTGCGTCCGGATCGTCGCCGAGACGATCGCTGCCGTCGGGGTGCCCGATCTGGTCTTCGTATCGGCCGGCTCGTCGTCCCTGCGCTGGGTCCACGAGACCGGACAGGACGACTGGGCCCAGGCCTTCGAGACGAACGTCATCGGCGCCAACCTCCTGTTCACCGCGCTGCAACCGCACCTCCCGCCGGGTGCGATCGTCGCCGCCGTCTCCTCCGAGTCGGTGGGCAACCCTCGCCCGGGCCTGGTGCCGTACGCGAGCAGCAAGGCCGCGTTGGAGGAGTCGCTGCGCGGGTGGCGCATCGAGCACCCCCACCTCCGGTTCACCTGCGTGACGATCGGGGCCACGGTGCCAACCGGGTTCGCCGACACCTGGAACGGCGACATGCTCGTCGCCGCCCTCGACACCTGGGCGGCGCAGGGGCTGGCCCAGGCCGAGATGATGGAAGCCGGCGACGTCGCCGACATGTTGGCCACCACGTTCGCCACGCTGCTCACCCTGCCCGGTCTCGGTCTGGAGCACCTCACCCTCCGGTCGCCGGCGAAGGGCGGCGCGTCGAACGAGGTCATGCTGGCGTGGGCCGCCGAGCACGGCGGCCCGGTCCGGCCGGAGACCCAGCCGTGAGCCAGCCACTGCCTCGGGTGGACGCCGTTTTCGGCACCGAGGCGAGGCAGTGAGTCCCGTGCGCACCGAGCGCCGCGGCGCGGTCGGGGTGATCCGGCTCGACGATCCGAAGCGCCGCAACTCCCTGTCGGTCGATCTGCAAGACGGCGTGGTGGCCGCGGTCGCCGCGTTCGAAGCCGACGACGACGTGCGCGCCCTCGTGCTGACCGCCACCCCGCCCGTGTTCTGCTCAGGCGGCGACCTCGACGGCCTGATCGCGGTCGATCGCCGTCCGCTGCGCGACATCTATCGAACCTTCACACGGATCGCCGACAGCCCGCTGCCGTCGGTCGCCGCGGTGACCGGCCCCGCGTACGGCGCCGGCGTGAACTTCGTGCTCGCCTCCGACGTGGCCATCGCCGCGCCGAGCGCGACGTTCGACGGTCGGTTCATCGAGATCGGGATCCACTCCGGCGGGGGGTTCATCGCCGGTCTGCAACGAGCGATCGGCAGCCGCCGCGCCGCGGCACTGCTGCTGCTGGCCAGTTCGCTCTCTGCCGACGAGGCGCAGCAGGCTGGCCTCGTGCACAGCGTGGTCGAGGACGCCGAGGCAGAGGCGATGAGGTTGGCGGACGTGCTCGCGACCCGCCCACCAGCGCTCGTCGCTCGGATGAAGGAAACGCTGCGCCACAACCTCTGGGCGACGTCCGAGGGCGACGCGAGGGATGCCGAGCACGATGCCCAGGCCTGGTCGATGGAGCAGCCGGAGTTCGTCGCCAGGGTCGAGGCGCTCCGCCGCCGGATGCGAGGAGAAGCATGACCCAGCGCTTGACGATCGGGCGGGACTCGACGGACGCCGAGATCACCGCCGCGGTGCAAGCGTGGGTCGACGAGCACGTGCCCGCCACGTGGCGTGAGGCGGCGCCGCGTGGCCGGGCCGCGATCCGGGCAGTGCGCCCCCTCGCCGACTACGAAGCGTGGTACCCGACGTTCGCCGACAGCGGTCTCGTCGTCGCCACCTGGCCCGTGGAGTACAGCGGGCTCGACCTCGCGCCCGAACAAGCCCGCGTCGCCGAGCAGGTGCTCGCCCCGTACAACCTGGGCCGGCTCAACCCGCTCGGGCTCAGCTCCGCCGCTCCGGCGTTCTTCGCCCACGGAACCGAGGAGCAGCGCCGGCGCTTCCTGCCACCGCTCGTGCGCAACGACGAGAAGTGGTGCCAGCTGCTGTCCGAGCCGGGTGCCGGCTCCGACCTCGCCTCGCTGGCGATGCGCGCCGTGCGCGACGGCGACGAGTGGGTGCTCAACGGGCAGAAGGTCTGGACCACCTGGGCTCACTTCAGCGACTTCGCCGTGTGCCTGGCCCGCACCGACCCGCACGTGCCCAAGCGCCAGGGCCTGACCTACTTCGCCGTCGACCTGTCGGCGCCCGGTGTCACCGTCCGGGCACTGCGACACATCGGTGGTGACGTCGAGTTCAACGAGGTGTTCCTCGACGACGTGCGCGTGCCCGACAGCCAACGCATCGGCGCCATCGGTGACGGTTGGCGTGTCGCGAACGCGTCGCTGTCCGGCGAGCGCCAGATGGTGTCGGGCTCGGGTTCGGGGGGCGTCGACCGCATCGGCGGCTCGGGCGTCGAGCGCCTGATCGCACGAGCCCGCGAGCTCGGCCGCCACACCGATCCCATCATCCGCCAGCGCCTGATGGGCGTGCTGTCGGAAGAGCGCATCCGCGGCTGGACCAACCAGCGGGTGCGCGCCACCGTGCGCGCCGGCGGCACGCCCGGCCCGGCGGCGTCGATCGGCAAGGTGCACCAGGGCGCGCTGAACCAACGGATCCAGCTGCTCGCCGCCGACCTGCTCGGCCCCGCCGCCCAGGCGTGGGACCGCACAGGCGACGAGTACGCGGACGGCATGCCCTTCGAGACGGCCGGCATGCTGCGCAGCCGGGCCAACACGATCGAGGGCGGCACGACCGAGATCAACAAGACCATCCTCGGGGAGCGGGTGCTCGGCCTGCCGCGCGAGCCCGACCCGTGGTTGGACGCGCCGTGGGATGCGATCCCGAGATCGGGGTGAGGAGCTGTCATGGGTGATTACCAGCACTTGCTCGTCGAGCGTCATGGCCCGGTCGGCTGGCTGATCAACAACCGGCCGAACCAGCTCAACGCGATGAACGCGACGATGCGCGACGAGTTCGCCGAGGCCTGGAAGGAGCTCGACACCGATCCAGCGGTGCGGGTGATCGTCCACACCGGCGAGGGACGGGCGTTCCAGACCGGCGTCGACGTGTCCGAGATCGCCGGCGACGGGGTCGGCATGGAGCGCTACCGCCAGTCGATGGAGGACTTCGACATCCACTTCACCGCCTGGCACCAGGAGGTGTGGAAGCCGGTGATCACCGCGGTCAACGGCATCTGTGCCGGCGGTGGCTTCCACTGGGTCGCCGACGCCGACATCGTCATCGCCGCCAGCGACGCCCAGTTCTTCGACCCGCACGTGTCGATCGGCCAGGTGGTGTCGATCGAGGCGATCGGCCTGATCCGCAAGATGCCGGCCGAGGCCGTGATGCGCATGGCGCTCGTCGGCAAGTACGAGCGGATGTCCGCCGAGCGGGCGCTGCAGCTGGGGATGATCTCCGAGATCGTCGACCCGCCCGAGCGGCTGCGCGAGCGGGCCCAGGAGCTCGCCGAGCTGATCGCCAAGAACTCGCCGGCGGCGATGGCGGCGACGAAGAAGGCGCTGTGGGGGGCGCTCGAGCACGGCCTGACCGATGCCTGCCGCCTCGGCGCCAAGCACCTGGTGTCGATGTGGGGCCACCCCGACCAGGACGAAGGGCCGCGGGCGTTCGCCGAGAAGCGCGACCCGCTCTGGCAGGATCCGTGACCCTCGCAGATCTGCTGCGCGACCACCCGTTCGCGGACGACGAGGGGTTGCTGCACACGATCGACCAGTCGATGACCGCCGGCGAGGCGCGCGCTGCTGCCGACCGCTGCGCCACGGCCGTGCGCGAGGCCGGCGTGCAGCCGGGCAACGCGGTGGCGGTGCAGCTGCCGAACGGTCCCGCCCTCGTGACGACCCTGTTCGGCGTGTGGCAGGCGGGCGCGGTCTTCGTGCCGGTCAACCCCCGCCATCCCGAGCACGAGGTGCAGCGGATCGTCGCCGAGACCGAGCCGGCAGCGGTGGTCGACGCCGCAGGAGTGCGCCGTCGCGACGGCGCGCGAACGTACGGCGCCGGCGACGCGTTCATCACCTGGACCTCGGGCACCAGCGGCCGCCCCAAGCCGGTCCTCCACACCCACGAGGGCTACCTGGAGCTGCTCGACCGGGTGCTCGGGCCGCTGCGCGGACGCGACCGCGATCCGTCGAAGCGCCCGACGCCGAACCTGATCCCGGTGTCGATGGCGCTCAACGCCGGTCTGTACAACACGCTGTTCGGGCTCCGCGCGGGTGCAGCGCTCGTGATCATGGACCGCTTCGACCCGGCCGAGTTCGCCGAGCTGGTGCGCCGGTTCGAGATCCGCTCCACCGTGTTGCCGCCGGCGGCGATGGCGATGCTGACCGACGCCGATGACGTGACCGACCTCGGCCCGCTGCGCTACGTCCGCTCGATCACCGCGCCGCTGTCGCCCCGCCAGGCCCAGCGCTTCGCCGCCAAGTTCCCGGTCACCGTGCTCAACGGGTACGGCCAGGCCGAGATCGGCGAGGTGATCGGCTGGACCGCCGCCGACGCCCGCCAGCACCCGGAGAAGATCGGCGCCGTCGGCAAGCCGCACCCCGGCGTCGACGTGCGCCTCGACGCCGACGGCCAGCTGCTGGTCCGCCCCCCGAACACGGCGGTGGGCCTCGACTCGCGCGTCGACGCCGAAGGGTTCGTGGCCACCGGCGACCTGGCGACGATCGACGAGGACGGGTTCGTGTGGATCGAGGGCCGCCTCGGCGACGTGATCAACCGTGGCGGCAACAAGGTGCACCCCGACGAGGTCGAGGAGGTGCTGCGCTCCGTGCCCGGCGTGTCCGACGTGACTGTGGTCGGGATCCCCGACGAGCGCCTCGGCGAGGTGCCGGTCGCGTTCCTCGTCGGTGAGGGCGCACCCGATCAAGCGCTCGTCGACGCCTGCCGCGCCCAGCTCGCCCCGTACAAGGTGCCCGCCGAGTTCCGCTGGATCGACGCGCTCCCCCGCAACGAGGTCGGCAAGGTCCTCCGCAAGGACCTCCGATGACGCGCCCCACCGTTCTCGGGAGCAAATCGGGTGCTCTGACGCCCGATCTGCTCCCGAGAACGAAGGGGGGTGCGGGATGACTGGCTACGAGCGGTTGGTTGTGGAGCGGCGAGGGCTGGTCGGGTGGTTGATCTTCGACCGGCCGCAGGTCGGCAACGCGCTCGACGCGACGATGCTCGCCGAGCTGGAGACCGCGTGGCGCGAGCTGGACGACGACCCGGCCGTGCGGGTGATCGTCAACACCGGGCGCGGCGACGCGTTCCAGACCGGGCTCGACGTCGTCCAGCTCAGCCGGGACCGCGACGCGCTGCGCGAGCAGTCGCGGCGCACGAAGCGGGCCGAGCTGCGGCTCAGCGCGTGGCACAACGGGGTGCGCAAGCCGGTGATCGCCGCCGTCAACGGCGTGTGCGCCGGCGGAGGCCTGCACTTCGTCGCCGACGCCGACATCGTGATCGCGTCATCGACGGCGACGTTCCTCGATCCGCACGTGTCGATCGGTCAGGTCAGCGCGTTCGAGCTGATCGCGCTGCTGCGGAAGATGCCCGCCGAGGCGGTGTTCCGCATGGCGCTGATGGGCCGCCACGAGCGGATGACCGCCGAGCGAGCCCTGCAGCTCGGGATGATCAGCGAGATCGTCGAGCCCGGTGAGCTGGAGGGCGCCGCACAGGCGCTCGCCGAGAAGATCGCAGCCAACTCGCCGGCGGCGATGGCGGCCACCAAGCGCGCCCTGTGGGGTGCGTTCGAGCAGGGCCTCACCGACGCCTGCCGCGCCGGCGCCCAGGAGCTGGTCGGCATGTGGGGGCACCCCGACCAGACGGAGGGCCCGGCCGCGTTCGCCGAGAAGCGGCCGGCCGAGTGGCAGCTCGATCCGTGAACGGATCAGCAGGCGTACTGCTCGCGCAGCACGAACTTCTGCACCTTCCCCGAGGGGGTCACGGGCAGTTCGTCGACGACGCGCACGTCCTGCAACTTGAACCTGGCGAGGCGCTCGTGGGCCCAGGCCAAGAGGGCTCGCTCGTCCAGCACGGTGCCGGTGCGGGCGACGACGAACGCGACGCCCACCTCGCCCATCCGGTCGTCGGGGATCCCGACGACCGCGACCTGGGCCACGTCGGGATGGCCGAGCAGCACTCCCTCGATCTCGGCTGGATAGGCATTGAACCCGCCGACGATGAACATGTCCTTCTTGCGGTCGGTGATGTGGATGTTGCCGTCGTCGTCGACGAGGCCGACGTCGCCGGTCGACAGCCAGCCGTCGTGGATCGCCGCCGCGGTCGCCGCCGGATCGGCGAAGTAGCCCTGCATCACGTTGGACCCGCGCACGATCAGCTCGCCAGGCTGGCCCTGCGCGACATCGTTGCCGTCGTCGTCGACCACGCGGACGTCCATCCCGGGGATCGGCTTGCCGACGGTGTTGGCGATCACCTCGGGCGGGTCGTCGTGACGGCACATCGAGATCGTGCCGGTCGTCTCGGTCATGCCGTAGCCGGTCACGACGGTGCCGATGCCGAGCACCTCCTTCATCTGGCGCACGACCTCGACGGGCACGACGGCGGCACCGGTGACGGAGGAACGCACGCTCGACAGGTCGAACGAGCCGAGGTCGGGATGGTTGAGGATCGTCTGGAACACGGTGGGCGGTCCGGGCAGCATCGTGATCCGCTCGCGCTGCACGAGGTCGAGCACGACGGGCACGTCGAACACCGGCAGCGGGTACATCGTGGCGCCCTGCACGACGCACGCCAGCATGCCGGACTTGAGTCCGGCGGTGTGGAAGAACGGGTAGACGATCAGGTACCGATCGCCCGGACGGAGGTCGACCAACTCGCTCCAGGACCGGTAGGTGCTGATGCTCGCGCCGTGGCCGAGCATCGCCCCCTTGGGGGCACCGGTCGTGCCCGAGGTGAAGATGATGTCGCTCGTCGTCTCGGCGGTGAGCGCGGCGATGCGCCGATCCACCTCTGCGTCGTCGACCGAGTCGCCGATCGCGAGGAACTCGCCCTGGCCGATCGCGTTCGCGGGAACCTCGCCGCTGATCACCACGATCGTTGCAAGTGCATCGAGACCGGACACCCCGTCGAGCTGCTCGACGTAGCTGGTCCCGAGGAAATCGGTGACCGTCAGCAATGTCGTGGCCCCCGACGTACGCAGGATGTGGCCGGCCTCCTCCCCCTTGTAGCGGGTGTTGAGCGGCACGAGCACCGCACCGGCGGCGTAGACGCCGAAGCAGGCGACGATCCAGTCCACGCTGTTGGGAGCCCACATCGCGACCCGGTCGCCGGGCCGCACGCCCCCCGCGATCAACGATCGGGCCCACGCACGCGCGGCGCCGTTCAGCTCGGCGTACGTCATCCTCGTCGACCCGTCCACGACCGCCTCACGGTCTGGGAACGACGATGCGGCGCTGTCGAGCGCGCCCGGAACAGTGTCGAACATCTTCATGACCCCCGTCCCCGCAACCTACCGACTGCGGAACTGATCGAGGAGATCTCAGCATGAGCCGAACCGCGTGGATGAGCGGCGAACAGCACACGATCACGTCGCTGCTCGACGGTCGCCTCGACACCGACCCAGACGGTCCGTACCTCGACGTGACCGGGACCGCGTTCACGGCGGCTGAGGTCGACAGCGTCGCTTGCCGCATCGCCAACGCCCTGCGCGGATTCGGGGTGCAACAGGGATCGCGGGTCGCGACGCTGCTCGAGAACTCACCCGAGGCGATGCTCGCCTGGTGGGGGATCGTCCGCGCCGGCGACGTCGCCGTGCCGGTGAACACCGCCTACAAGGGTGAGTACCTGCGCCACCAGCTGCACGACTCGGGAGCGTCGGTGCTGATCGTCCAGCGCAGCCTCGCCGATCGCGCCGCCGCCGTCGCCGACGAGTTGCCCGACCTGCGTCACGTCGTGATCGTCGGCGACGGAGCCGGCGGCGACGCCCCGTCGTGGCCGGTGCACACGACGACCTGGGAGGAGCTGCTGACCGCCGACACCGCGCGGCCCGACGTGAACATCCGCCCGAGCGACCTCGGCACGTTCGTGTACACCGGAGGCACGACCGGCCCGTCGAAGGGCTGCATGCTCAGCCACAACTACCACGAGGCAGCGACGCGCCAGATCGGTATCTGCTGGCAGCGCACCCCCGAGGACGTGCTCTGGACACCCCTGCCCCTCTACCACTACAACGCGCTCGTCACGGCCGTGCTCGGGGCGATCGTGTTCGGAGGGCGCTCGGCGATCTCGGGCAAGTTCTCGGTCAGTGCGTTCTGGCCGGAGATGAACCGGGTCGGGGCGACGGTCACCTCGACGCTGGGCACGATGGCCTACCTGCTGGCCCACGACGGCGACCGGCCGGAGATGCCGCGCTCGGGCGCGCCCGAGGCGAACACCACGCTGCGCCTGCTCGGCGCGGCGCCGATGCCCGTGGAGGTCGAGCGGATCATCACCGAGCGCTTCGGCATCAAGACGTTCAGCGGCGCCTACGGCGTGACCGAGGCCAGCTTGATCTCGTGGCAGCCGCCCGGCGTGTCGAACCGGCCCAACGCGGCCGGTGTCGTCAACGACGAGTACTTCGACGTGCGGATCTTCGACGACGACGACAACGAGGTCCCGCCCGACACCGACGGTGAGATCGTCATCCGCCCCAAGCGCCCCCACGTCATGTTCGAGGGCTACTGGGGTCGGCCTGAGGCCACCGTCGCCACCAGCGCGAACTGGTGGTACCACACGGGCGACGTCGGCCACGTCGACGGCGACGGGTACCTGTACTTCGTCGACCGCAAGGCCGACTACCTGCGCCGCTGGGACGAGCAG
>CAZMGD010000030.1:0-16979 GCA_964565705.1 uncultured Ilumatobacteraceae bacterium
GGGCATCACCGTCGAGCAGGTCGAGCGAGAGCCACGCGACCGGCACCTGCACCGTGTCGGCCCAGTGGACGACGGCGACCGACTTGCCGTAGCCCGGCATCGCCACGACGACGGTGATGCGCGAGCCGCTGTCCAGCTGGCGGCTGAGTCGTTCACGGACGACGAGCTCCGCCGCCGGCGCGGCCCGGACGATCTTGCCGGGCACCACGTGGGGAGATGCGCGGACGGACACCGCCCGACAGTACCGCCCAGCCGTCAGAGGGCCGGCTTCAGCACCATCTCGTTCGAGCCGGAGGTCAGGGTCAACGAGTCGTCGGTCAGCGTGTACTCGAACTCACCCTCGAGCACGGGCAAGAGCGCCGCCTCGAACTCGCCGCCGGGTCCTTCACAGGCCATCATCGTGATCGCGATCGGCCCGAACGTCACGGTCGTGTCGGTGATCTCGACGCCACCCGAGCCGGTATTGCAGCCCGCGGCCACCGCGACGTCGTCCGGTCCGAAGTGCAGGCCGGTGCCCTCGGGCGCGGAGGTCGTCGAACCGTCGACGGTCAGGCTCTCGAAGGCCCAGTCCGTTCCGTCCAGGGGGTTCTGGGCTTCACTGGCGCGGTCGACGAGCTGCAGCGTCACGTCGGGGGATGCGATCGTCAGCGCGTCGCCGTCGACGGTCACCGTCGGCGCGCCCTCGAGCAGCTGGACCAGCCACGCGTCCTGGGCGCTCAGCTCGTCGCCGCAGAACATCATCGTCTGCGCGAGTGGACCCGCGGTCAGCACCCCGTCGGCGACGCTGTAGGCACCGAAGGAGGTGTTGCAACCGGCGTTCATCGACAAGCTGGCGTCCTCGAACCCGATCGAGACCCGCGTACCGGCGACCAGCTCCTGGCCCTCGACCGACGTCGACAGGAACGTGCGCCCGGCGAGCTCGTCGCCGCCTGCCGCCGGCGCCGCCGTGGCCGGTGCGGCGGTCGTGGTCGTCGCCGCGTCACCGTCGTCGTCGCCGCCACAGGCAGAGACGGCGAGCAGGACGATCGCGGCACCCAAGAGGGCCACCGCACGGCGACCGGAGCGGGTCGAAGACTTCATGTGGGTCAGGATCGCACACGAACGGCCGCCGGGCGAGGCATGGTCGGTCCCGTCACAGATGGCCGCGACGCTCCAGCCAGCGCATCGCGAAGTAACCCCAGATCGGCGGCAGGTAGAACGAGGCCATCCGGTAGAGGAGCACGGCAGCGAGCGCCTTCTCCTCGGGAACGCCGGCGAGCACGAGCCCGTAGGTCAAGCCACCCTCGGCGACGCCGATGCCGCCGGGCACCGGGATCAGCCCGGACAGCAATCCGACGCTGATGTTGATGAGCAGCAGCTCACCGATGCCGACGGGTGCACCGAGGGCGAGCGTGAACGCGCCGAGAGCGGTCGCGAACAGCAGCTCGCTGCCGAGGTTGCCACCGAGCAGCAATCCGAGCCGCCGGGGCGAGCGCAGGCCTCGCGCCGCCGCGAGCGCCTCACCGCCGAGGCGCCTGATCCATCCGATGACGAACCGACGCAGCTTCCCGATGAGCACGATCGGTGCAAGTGCAAGCACCACGAGCACGAGCACGATCGGCACGAGGCGGGCGGCGCTGCCCGCGGCTGCACCGAGATCGAGATCGAGCGACGCCGACGTGAACAGCAGGAGGCCGACGAGCAGCACGGCCTGCGAGACG
This sequence comes from uncultured Ilumatobacteraceae bacterium, assembly GCA_964565705.1. Taxonomy (GTDB): domain Bacteria; phylum Actinomycetota; class Acidimicrobiia; order Acidimicrobiales; family Ilumatobacteraceae; genus CAZMGD01. The sequence continues at coordinate 1,701 of CAZMGD010000030.1, forward strand.
AGGCCGCCGAGGCCATCCAGCCCACCAGCGGCGAGCGCGGCACCGGGCGGCACACCGTGGCGTTGGAAGAACCGGATGTTGACGGCGACGCGGGCTGCGGTGGACGGGATCGCGACGTTGATGTACGAGATCGCCAGCTGGAGCGCGTACACCTGCCCGAGCGGCAGTGCGACCGGCGACGCGCCGAGGGTGGACAGCGCCTGGGTGAACCTGGGCAGCTGCGTGACCAGGAATGCGAGCACGAGCAGTGCCAGCGACGCGTCGCGCACGTTGTCGCGGAGCACCCCGAAGTCCACCCCGGACAGACCGATGACGAGCATGACGATCGCCGCGCCCGGCAACAGCACGCGCAGCAGGGATCCCAGGCTGAACCTGCGCAGCTGTTGCAGGGCGGGGGCCTCGATGCCGGCCAGCCCGGCGATGCGGTCGCGGACGTCGTCGAGATCGACGCCATCGGTGCGCAGCCGCCGCTGCTGGTTCGCCGTCATCGCCGACGGTTGGACCAGCGGCAGCACCTCGGCGAAGCGCTCCTCGCCGAGGGCGGTGAGCGCCAGCTCGGTCGCCCGTTCCTCCCCCACCAGATCGATCGCCGTCACGAGCGCCTGCGCCTGGTCGAGACGCCGTTGGTCGGCCGTCGGCGCGGCGACGGAACCACGGAAGTCGGTGAGGCCGACCTGCTCGCCGTCGATCAACAGGTGCTCGACGTCGACCTGGCCATGGGCGATCGCGGCCCCGTGCAGCACTGCCAGCGCCTGCCACATCGCCAGCACGACGCGCTCGGGGTCGACGGCACCGGCGGGGAGCTGCGACAGCGGCCGGCCGGCGACGCGCATCACCAGGAGGGCGTCGTCGTCGCGCGTCGACCCGGCGACCACGACCCGGTCGGTGTGCAGGCCGGCCTGCGTGGCCAGCAGCGTGAGGAACGCCTCGTGCTCCACCTGCTGCAGGCGCCCGATGCGCAGCGGCGACCCGGACTCGCGGTACCAGACGGTGCGCCACAGGGTGGACATCACGGCGGCGTCGTGCGCGTCTCGGCCGTACACCTTCACGACGAGTGCCTGGTCGGAGTCGTCGACGGCTCGGACGAGGAACTGCCCGGCTTGCTGGCGGTCGGCCGCACCGACCGCGATCACCGCCACGCCCAGCTCCTCCAGTGCCGACCGCACGAGCTCCAGGCTGGGCCGGCCGGCGCTCGACCCGAAGGCGAGGTGCACCGCCGAGGACGCGCACAACGCGACGAGCAGGCTGGCCATGGCACCGAGTGGCGTCGTCGCGCCGAGCACCGTCACCGCCAGCGTGGCGAGCGCGATCAGCCAGCGGCCGAGGCGCCTGATGGGCAACGCCAGGTGCGGCGACGCGGTCAGCACCACGGCCGCCGAGGTCCCCAGCACCGGTGCGGGATACCACGCCGGTGGGCTCGCCGAGTGGAGCAGGTCGTGCAGCGACAGCCACGTGCCGTTCACGGCGCGCACGACGACGAGGCTCAGCCCGGTGGCCAGCACTGCGGCCAGGGCGAGGTCGCGAACGACCGAGCCGCGACGCCGGGCGATCGCGATGACGGCGACCGTGATGGCGAGCACGACCAGCGCGTCTGCGAGGAACTGCCACGCGGACTCCAGGAAGTCCGGGAGGCTGGCGAGGAAGCGTTCGACGGCGCGCGTGAAGCCTGGTGAGGGCTCGGCGATCGGGCTGAGGATCAACAGCCCCAGCGCCGCGGCCACCAACGTGACCGCGTCGCCGGCACGTCGCGCTCGCGGCTCGTCCCTCGACGTGGCGAAGACGCGGGGCGCCCGGATCGACCGGACGCCCTCGCGGACCGTCACGTCCATCGGTCGCGTCCGCCCGTGCCCATCGCCCTCATGATCACAGGTGGGGATCACCGATCGACGAATGCCGCCACGGTACGGTCCCTGGTCCCCGATACCCGGTGAAGATCTGACACGCTGACGTCATGCAGGACACGACAGGGCAACCCGTGACCACGCTGTCCCAGGCGTACGCGCACCAGGCGGAGGAGGCGCAGAAGGCGCCCGCGCGCATCGCACTCATCGTCGCCAAGGTCCTCGTCTACGCGCTGTGGGCGATCGTCATCGCGATCACCTTGCTGCTCGTCACCGGGTTCCTGCTGCAACTCTTCGGCGCCAACCCGGAGGCCGGCTTCGTCGACTGGGTCTACCGCAGCACCGACCAGATCATGGAACCGTTCCGGGGCGTGTTCGAGCCTCGGAGCATCGACGAGCAGTCGGTGTTCGATCCGTCGATGCTGCTCGCCGCGATCGTCTACCTGCTCGTCGTGCTGGTGCTCGACGTCACCGTGCTGCGATGGATCCGCGGTCAGATCCACAAGCGCGACGCGCAGATCGCCGACCTCCAGACCCGGGCCCGCGACGCCGCGGCGATCGAGTACTACGCCGCCCAGCAAGCGCTCGTCGAGCAGGCGCCGGCGCCTCCCCCTGCTGGAGCACCGCCCGCTCAGCCTGGTTGGCCCGTGTGATGGCGCGCGTGCCGCAAGACGACGACGCGGTCACCGTCTCGACCGGCAACCTGCCGGGCGATGCCGCTGTTCGAGCGGTCATGGAGGAGGCCTACGAGCGGTACCGCGACGTCGATGACGGCGTCGTCGCCGACTACATCCCGGCGCTCGCACGCGCCGATCCCACCGCGTTCGGTGCCTGCGTCGTCAACGTGGAAGGGCACGCGTTCAGCGTCGGCGACGCGACGCAGGAGTTCTCGATCCAGAGCGTCTCCAAGCCGTTCGTGTTCGCGTTGGTGTGCGACGCGCTCGGTACCGACGAGGTGCGCCGCCGGATCGGGGTCAACAGCACGGGCCAGCCGTTCAACTCGGTGATGGCGCTCGAGATCAGCGCTGACCGGTCCACGAACCCGATGGTCAACACGGGAGCGATCGCCACCACGAGCCTCGTGCCGGGCGACAGCCCCGAGGAGATGTGGCAGTTCGTCGTCGACGGCTTGTCGCGCTTCGCCGGCCGGCAGCTGTCGCTCGACTCGGACGTCTACGAGTCCGAAGCCGCGACCAACCGTCGCAATCAGGGACTCGCCCACCTGCTCGATGGCTACGAGCGGATGTACTGCGACCCCGACGTCGCGACCGACGTGTACACGATGCAGTGCTCGCTGCGGGTGAGCGCGGTCGATCTCGCCGTGATGGGGGCGACGCTCGCCGACGGCGGGGTGAACCCGATCAGCGGCGAGCGCGTCGTCGACGAGCAGGTCTGCCCCCGGGTGCTCGCCGTGCTGGCCACGGCGGGGTTGTACGAGCGCACGGGCGACTGGCTGTACGACGTCGGCCTGCCCGGCAAGAGCGGTGTGAGCGGCGGCATGGTCACCGTCTCGCCCGGCAAGGGCGGGCTCGGCGTCTTCTCCCCACCCCTCGATTCGGCCGGCAACAGCGTGCGCGGGCGGCTCGTCACCCGCTTCCTGTCGCGGCGCCTCGGGCTGAACCTCTTCTTGTCGAAGCCCGTCACTCAGGACGGGTGACGACCTACGCCGACTGCGAGCGGCGCGACGGGTGGTTGGACCAGGACGTCAACGCGTGGACGTCGCTCGGCTACGTCGCCGCTGGCGTCGGGATCGCGATGGCCGGCCTGGCGGCCGTCGGTGCTGGGGGATCGAGCTGCGCTGGTCGCCGCAGTCGGCGAGGCGACCGACCAGACCCGTGACCGACGTCGACGTGACCGGCGCAGCGGACGAACCCCCCGACGATCCGCGCCAACTGCGGCCGTCGATCTGGAAGATCGCGCTGCGCATCGGGCTTGCCCTCGGCGCGCTCGTCGTGTCGTTCGTCGTGCTCAAGTCGGCGTTCGACACGCTCGACTTCGCCGAGGTGTGGCGCACGATCCGATCGCTCGACGACGCCGAGATCCTTGCCCTCCTCAGCATGTGGGTGCTCTGGCTCGCCACCCAGGGACTGCAGACCGCAGCACTCCTGCCCGGGCTGCCCGTCCGCCGCGGCGTGGTGGCATTCCTCGGCCCGGCCGCTGTCGCGTCCGTGATCCCCGGACCGAGCGACCTGCCCGTGCGTCACCGGATGATGCGCTCGTGGGGATGCTCCAACGCCGACACGACGCTCGCGGTCGCCGCCGGCGGGATCTTCAGCATCGGCATCAAGCTGCTCCTGCCGATCGCCGCCGCGGCCGGCCTGTTGATCTCGGACACGCCGATCGACGGCACGCTGCGCACGATCGTGACGATCATCGGGATCGTCGCCATCGGGGTCGCGGTGGTCGCGTTCGCGTTGAGCTCCGAGCGGCGAGCCGTGTTCGTCACGCGGGCGATCGGACCGATCTGGCGCGCCGGCCTGCGCCTGTTCCGCCGGTCCGATGACGGCGACCTCACCGAGCGCGTCCTGCAGGCCCGGGCACAGGCGATCGACACCTTGCGCGATCGGTGGCTGATCGCCGCCTGGTCGGCGACGCTGACCGCGGCGACCCGATACGCCCTGCTCCTGATGTCGTTGCGCTTCATGGACGTTGGTCCGGAGCAGATCAGCTGGGCCCAGGTGTTCGTCGTCTACGCACTCGTGCAGGGTCTGACCGCGATCCCGATCACCGCCGGTGACGTCGGCGTCAGCGAGGTCGCGTTGATCGGGTTCACGGTCGCGATCACCGGCGACGACTTCGTCAACCAGGTGACTGCCGGTGTGCTCGTGTTCCGGTTGCTGACCTGGTTGCTGCTGATCCCCGTCGGGTTCTCGGTGCTCACCGGGTGGAGGTGGCTCCTCCGCCGCGAGGCTCGACGCCGATCGACCGTCTCGCCCTGAGCAGACTGTCGACGTGGCACGGTTGTTCGTCGCGGTGTGGCCTCCGGACGAGGTCGCGGTCGAGCTGCGAGCACTGCGCCGCAAGGATCAGCGCGGCGTCCGGTTCGTCCATCCGGAGAACTGGCACATCACCTTGCGCTTCCTCGGTGAGGCCCGAGCCGACGACGTCCTCGAGGCGCTGGCCGTCACCACCTTCGAGCCGGCGACCGCGCGGCTGGGGCCTGGCGTCGACCTGCTGCTCGACCGGATGCTCGTCGTGCCGGTCGCCGGCCTCGACGATCTCGCCCGAGCCGTGATCGAGCACACCGCGTCGATCGGCGAGCCGCCGCGCAAGCGGTTCCTGGGGCACCTCACGCTGGCACGGGTCAAGCGGCACGCCGCGATGCCACAGGCGCTCGGGGCGCTGGTCGCCGCCGAGTTCCCGGTCGAGGAGATCGCACTCGTGCAGAGCCGCCTGCACCCCGACGGCGCGCGGTACGAGACCCTGGCGACGTGGCCGGTGCCGAGGGTCCGGTGACGGCATCCGGCAGAGTCAACTGCTCGAGGTCTCCCTCGACACCACCTGCGCGCCGACAGCGACCTCGCCGAGGCGGACGACGTCGGCGGCGAGCTTCGCCGACCGGTCGCGGTGCTCCTTGACCACGGGGGTGAACGTCTCAGCGGCCGCCAGCGACGAGCCACGGAGGCCGAAGCGGAACGGAGGCGGAAGCCTCCGTGGCGCTTGAACGGCCGCCCGAGGCACAGACACGGCGCGCGAAGCGCCCAGAGGGAGGAGCGCAGCGAGCGGACGGTGGGCGCAGAGGGACTCGAACCCCCGACGTCTTCCTTGTAAGGGAAGCGCTCTACCAGCTGAGCTATGCGCCCGGAACGGGTGCGTCAGCCTACTGGCGGTGATGGCGGTGCCATCGAGCACCCCCCGGCCCACCTGAGTGCGACCTGTACGTTGGGCGGATCGTGACCCAGCCCGACCCCCCGGCCGCGACGGCCACCGCCGAGCCAGCGGAGTCCGGTCTGACGAGCGCCGAGGTCGCCGACCGCGCCGCTCGCGGCCTGGTGAACATCGTGCCCAGGGCGCCGACGCGGACGGTCGGGCAGATCGTGCGCGCCAACGTCTTCACGCCGGTCAACCTGATCGTGCTGATCCTGGCGGCGCTCGTGATCCTCGCCGGCTCGCCGAAGGACGCGCTGTTCGGGTTCGTGATCGTGGCCAACAGCGTGATCGGCATCTTCCAGGAGCTCCGGGCCAAGCAGTCGCTCGACAAGCTCCGGGTGGTCAACGCGCCGAAGGCCCACGTCCTGCGCGACGGGCAGATCGTCGAGCTGCAGACCGAGCACCTGGTGCAAGACGACGTCGTGGAACTGCGCGGCGGCGCTCAGATCGTCGCCGACGGCGAGGTGCTCACCCACGACAACCTGGAGGTCGACGAGTCGCTCCTGACCGGCGAGGCCGATCCGATCGTCAAGACGGAGGGCGACACCGTGCTCTCCGGCAGCGCCGTCGTCGCCGGGACCGGACGGGTCCGCATCACCAAGGTCGGCGCCGACAACTACGCCGCCCAGCTGGCCGAGGAGGCGCGTCGCTTCACGCTCGTCAACTCACCGCTGCGCAACGACGTCAACAAGATCGTCACCTGGGTCGGCTACGCGATCATCCCGATCGGCCTCTTGCTCGCGTCGAGCCAGTTCTGGCGCCGCGACCAGAGCTGGCAGCAGGCGATCATCCAGACCGTCGCCGGCCTCGTCGGCATGGTGCCCGAAGGGCTGATCCTGCTCACCAGCGTCGCGTTCGCGGTGGGCGTCGTGCGGCTCGCGAAGCGGCGTTGCCTCGTCCAGGAGCTGCCGGCGATCGAGGTGCTGGCCCGCGTCGACGTGCTGTGTGCGGACAAGACCGGCACGATCACCGAAGGCTCGCTCGCGCTCGCCGAGGTGCGCGAGCTGGGCGATGCCGACCGGTCGAAGGTCGACCACGCGCTCAGCGCGATGGCCGACCACGATCCCGATCCGAACGCCACACTGCACGCGGTCAAGGTGCACTACGCCGATGCCGCCACCGACTGGTCGCCGACCGGGCGGGTGCCGTTCTCCAGCGCCCGCAAGTGGAGCGCGATGTCGTTCGGCGACGAGGGCGCCTGGGTGCTCGGCGCGCCCGAGTTCGTCCTCACCGACCGCTACACCGGCGACCTCAGATCCGCCGTCGAGTCCGAGGCCGCTGACGGGCGGCGAGTCCTCGTGCTCGCCAAGGCCCACGGCGACATGGCCGACGGCGACGCCACGCTCCCGCCCCTCGATCCCGCCGCGCTCGTGCTGTTCGAGGACATCGTCCGCGAGGACGCGCCCGACACCCTGGCCTACTTCGCCGAGCAGGGCGTGACCGTGAAGGTCATCTCCGGCGACAACCCGGTGACCGTCGGCGCGGTCGCCAAGCGCGCCGGCCTCGAGTCCTGGGAACGCAACGTCGACGCCAAGACCCTGCCCGGAGACGACGACCTGCCCGCCCTCGCCAAGGCGCTCGAGGAGAACACGGTCTTCGGGCGGGTCACCCCCCACCAGAAGCGGGCGATGGTCCGCGCCCTGCAGGGGCAGGGCCACACCGTGGCGATGACCGGCGACGGCGTGAACGACGTGCTCGCCCTCAAGGACGCCGACTGCGGCGTGGCGATGGCATCGGGCAGCGAGGCCACCCGCGGCGTGGCCCAGCTGGTCCTGATGGACTCCAACTTCTCGGCGCTCCCGTCCGTCGTCGCCGAGGGCCGGCGCGTGATCAACAACATCGAGCGCGTCGCCAGCCTGTTCCTCACCAAGACCGTGTACTCCATGGTCCTGTCGGTCGTGACCGGCATCGTCGCCTTCAACTACCCGCTGCGCCCGATCCATCTGACGCTGCTCAGCTGGTTCACGATCGGCGTGCCCGCGTTCTTCCTCGCCCTCGAGCCGAACGCGGATCGGGTACACCCCGGCTTCCTGCAGCGCGTCCTCGGCCGGGCGGTGCCCGCGGGCGTCGTGATCGCGGTCCTGACGATGACCGTGTTCGGGATCGTCCAGCTCGACACGTCGATCGACGTCGACCACGCCCGCACCATCGCGGTGATGGTCGCCGGGGGCGTCGCGCTCGAGAACCTGTACCTCGTCGCCCGCCCCTTGAACGCCCTCCGGGCGACGCTGGTCGCGGCGATGGTCGGCTGCTTCGTGCTGATGTTCCTCGTCCCGCTCGGACGCGACGTGTTCGAGCTCGACACCACCGAGCCGTGGGCGTACGTGGTCGGCGCGATCGCGATCACCGCCGCATTCCCCCTGCTGCTGATCGGCGCCGAGATCAGCCGCCGGATCGCGGCGAAGGGCTACCTGGCGAAGCGGCGGGCCGCGAGGGCAGCTGTCAGCAGCTGATCGGTCGCCGCGGCCACCGGAGTGCGTCGTACCTCGTGGTCGAGCACGACCAGATCGCGACCGAGCGCGTCGACGATGTGCGCGCCCGCCTCCGCACAGATCAACGCCCCCGCGGCGTAGTCCCACACGCCGTGCGCGTCCGGGCTGCAGTCGATGAACGCGTCCAGCGTGCCCGACGCGACGAGGCACAGGTCGAGGGCCGAGGCGCCGAACGAGCGGAACTGGCGCCACCCGAGGTGGTGTGGCGGCAGCCCGGACAGCCCGACCAGCGCGTCGCCCATCGACGTGCACGCGGACGCGGAGAGGCGCGAGCCGTCCAGCCACGCTCCCCCGCCGCGCACCGCCCAGTAGCGCGCGCTGCCGCCGCCCACCAGCGCGGCCTGGTTGGCCACGAGTGCGACCCGCGGGCCCTGCCCGTCGACGACGCACACCGCTGTGGCGAACCACGGCACACCCCGGCTGGCGTTCGTCGAGCCGTCGAGGGGATCCACGATCGCCACCAGTTCCGCGTCCGCCAACGTGCGCCCGGACTCCTCGCTGAGCACCCCCAGCCCGGCCTCCCCCAGCACCCCCAGCGCCGCAGCGTCGGCGGCGAGATCTGCGGCGTACTGCCCCTCGCGCAGACCGGACGGTCCCCAGTCGACCACCGCCGCCAGCGCCTCGGCGACGGCGTCGGCCACCCGATGCAGCACGGCGAGCAACTCCCAGTCGGCGTCGTCGAGGTCCGCCGGGGTCTGCGTCACGCCGCCTGACGGTAGTGTCCAGGCCCGACCGACCGGCGGTCCGCCGCCGCAGCAAGCCGAGGGAGTACATGGCCGTCATCGACGTCGCCGGGTTCGTCGCAGACCTCAAGAGCCACGCCATCGACCACGGGTTCCACGTCCACGACGAGCGGCACTTCGTCGAGACCTATTCGCTGCGCCAGCTGTGGGAGGTCGACGTGCACCCCGAAGAGGCGTGCAGCGGGCCGATCGACCTGCACCTGTCGCTGGAGGTGGATCCTCGGGCCCTGCTCGGCTTCGAGGACGAGGTCGTCAAGTCCGACGACCCGGATGCCGAACCACCGCACGACTTCCAGTTCCCGTTGCTGTTCACCTGGACGCTGCCCCCGCTGCCCCAGCCACCCGACCTCCTGGTGCTCGCCACCGAGCTGGCCGGCGTCGGCGGGCTCGACCTGCCGGTGGAGGTGTCGGCGATCGACTCGTTCGCCTCCGTCACCGACGCGCCCGAACGTAGCCTCTCCCTGGTGGCCCGGATCCCGGTGTCGCTCGCCGACGTCTACCTCGGCAACGAGGAGGCGCTTTGCGATGTGCTCGACCGCTGCAAGGATGTCAGCCTGTACCTGCTCGGGCTCGCACCGTCGTGGCTCGGCGACGAACACGACGACTGAACAGCACGACCACCTCACCGAAGGACGAACCACCGATGCGAGTCTCCGAACTGATCGACATCCTCCGCGACCAGGATCCCGAGAGCGAGGTCGAGCTGGCGATCGTCGCACCGGTCGACGACGACAGCGACGACATCAGCCTCGACCGCTACACCGTCGCCGCCGTCCTGCCGTGGGAGGCCGACGACGAGGAAGAAGGCGGCGAGGGCGACGATGGTGAGACGGTCGTGTGGCTGGTCGGGGGCGAAGACGACGACGTCGAGGCGTTCCTCGACGCCGTCGAGGCCGACGAGGACGACGACCACGACCACGACGCAGGTGATGGCCACGACCACTCCCACGACTGAGCACACCGGTCGCGGGTGAACCCGCATCCCGGCCCGCCCTGGGCCCCACCGCTTCCCAGCGCTGCCGTCGCGCCCGTCGGCCCGCCACCTCCGCCGCCATCGGCTCCTCCTCGGCGTTCCCCTTGGACGCGCGTCGCGCTCGTCGTCGGTGTGGTGGCCGTGCTCGTGGCAGCAGCCGTCGCCGTGATCGCGATCCTCGACCCGTTCGGCGGCGACGACTACCCCTCGGAGTGGGACGCGCGCGCCGCCGGGTTCACTTCGTTCGTGGAGCGCACGACCGGCCACGACTACGAGCATCCCGTCCCCGTGCGCTTCCTCGACGACGAGGACTTCGCCGAGCTCGTCGCCAGCGACCCCGATGAGCTGACCGACGACGACCGCCAGGCCTACGCCGACACCGAGGCCCAGGGCCGGGCACTCGGCCTGTTCAGCGGCAGCACCGACGTGTTCGCCGAACAGGACACGCTGAGCACGGAGGGCATCCTCGCTTACTACAGCCCGCAGGACGGCGAGGTCGTCGTCCGCCTCCCGAAGGGGCAGCAGCCCGAGGACGTCACGACCGGCGACGACCTCCCCGTCGACGTCCAGGTGACCCTCGTGCACGAGCTGACCCACGTGCTCCAGGACCAGGTGTACGACCTCGGCGACCTCCAGGACGCCGCCGAGACCGACGAGGAGTACTCCGCCGTGCTCGGCCTCGTCGAGGGCCACGCCGAATGGGTCGCGCAGCGCTTCGTCGCCCAGGAGCTCACGCCCGAGCAGCAGGACGAGTACTTCAGCGAGCAGGGCGACCAGGCGGGTGAGTACGAGGAGGCGACGTCCGACGTCACGCCCGTGCTGTCGGCCGCGCAGGGCGCGCCGTACCATCTCGGGCCACCGTTCGTCGCCGCCCTCGCCGAGCGCGGCGGCGTCGAAGCGATCGACGACGCCTTCGCCGATCCCCCGACGACCGAGCGCCAGCTGATGCAGCCCCTGCTGTATCTCGACGGCGAGGAGCCGCCGGAGCTCGACGAGCTGGAGGCGCCCGACGACGCCGAGGAGATCGACAACAGCACGCTCGGAGCGACGACGACGTTCTTCCTCCTCAGCCTCGGCCTGGATCCCCCGCCGGCACTCCAGGCGGTCGACGCTGCCGGCGCGGATCGCTACCTCTCCTACGAGCTCGACGGCGAGGTGTGCGTCGACATCACGATCGCTGCCGTCGACGGTGACGGCTCCGACCTGCTCGAGAAGGGGCTCGACGGCTGGGCCGCGGCTCGCCCCGTCGAGGCCGGCGCGACGAGCGAGCGCGACGGCGACACGTTCCACGTCCACGCCTGCGACCCGGGCACCGACGTCGTGCAGGACGTTCCCGGCGAGGATGCGATCAGCCAGCTGTTCAGCCGCTCCAGCGACCTCGGGTACCTCATCGAGCAGAACGGCTTCACCACCGAGCAGGCCGTGTGCTTGACCAACGGCCTCTACTACGAGTTCACGCTCGACGAGATCGTCGCCGGCGGTGACGACGTGGCCGCCCGGGTCGACGAGCTGTCGGACGCCTGCCGCTGAGTCGACTCAGCCGACGACGGGGTCGACCGCGACCGGGATCGCCGTCTGGCGGACCATGCCCGTCAGCGGATCGACGTCGACGTCGCCGCTGGTGAGGTTCGACACGTTCGGGCCGGACCATCCGTGCGGGATCGCCACCGCGCCGGGCGGCATCCGCTCGTCGCCGCGCACGAATCCCCGGGTCGTTCCGCTCGCCGCGCGGACCTCGACCTCGGCGCCGTCGCCGCCGAGGTCGGCGGCGGTCGCCGGGTGCACGAGCACGGCGACGGTCGCCAGGTCGCGGAGCTGCGAGTTCATGGTGCGCAGCTGGCGGTGGGCGATGAGCTGAAATGCTCCCGGCGGCGGTGCGACCGTCGCCGGGAGCTGCTCCACGAGTGGACGCGGGGCGAGCTGCCACCGGCCGCCGGGCAGCATGCCGCGGACCCAGCCGAACACCGCCCCGCTCTCGACGACGCCACGGCGGGCGGCGAACACGGCGTCGGCCCCGCCGCGGCTGCGTTCGGCGAGCGAGCGCAGCAACGCCTCGTCCGTCGCCGTGTCAGCGGTCAACCCGCCGCCGAGCACGTCGAGACCGAGGCGCTCGCCGAGCGCCGCGAACATGCGCCACACCGGCCACCGCTCGGCGACCGGAGGCACGACCGCCGGCGTGAACTGCGTCGCGACGGCGAGTTGGTATCCGTCGAGCAGCCACGGCACGTCGGCGCGCTCGAGCGAACCGACCGCCGGCAAGACGTGCGTCGCGAGCGTGGTGGTCTCCGTCGGCAGCACGTCGACGACGGCCAACGTGTGGAGCGACGCGAGCGCTGACCGGGTTCGCTCGGCATCGGGGAAGGCCGTCGCGGGATTGCCGCCGACGACGAACAGCGTGCGCACGTTGCCGGCCTCGATCTCGCTGATCAAGGCTGCGCACGGCCACTCGCCGAAGCGTCGCGGCAGCTCCGGCCGGCTCGGCGGCCCAGGCCCGGGGATCCCGTCCGACGGCTGGAGGTCGCGTGTGTCGAGCTGGAGCAGGTATCCGGGGTTGAACCACATGCCCCCCGGCTCGTCGTACGAGTCGGTGACGACGTGGAGAGCCCACAGCAGCCACTCCGCGACGTTCGCCGCCGCTCCCATCGATACGCCCGTCCCGGTCAGCGCGCTCACCCGCCCGTGGCGGCGTACGGCGGCGACGAGCGCGTCCAGTACCTCGACCGCGATGCCGCATCCTGCTGACGTCACGGCCGGCGTGAGCGGGTGGAGCGCGTCGCGCAGCTCGGTCACCCCTGCGGCCCGGCGCTGCAGGTCCGCCTCCTCGGGCGTGGCGGGTTCGGGCAGCAAGGCGCGGACGAGATGAGCGAGCACCAGCCAATCGCTGCCCGGCAGCGGGACGAGGTGCCGGTCGGCCAGGCGTGACGTCTCGGTGGCGCGTGGATCGACCACCCACACCTCGCCGCCGCGCGCCCGGTGCTGGCGGAGGCGACTGACCGGATCGGGCACCGCGTTCGAGTGGCCGTGCGACACGACCGGGTTCGAACCGATGAGCACCAGCAGCGACGACCGCTCGTGGTCCCACACCGGCGTCAGACCCGACCACCCGCCGACCAGCTCGGCGACCAGGGGCTTCGACGGCGTGTCGATGGTCGTCGCCGTGTACTTCTGCCGCGAGCCGAGCACGCGCAGGAAGCGTTCGGCGGCACGGCGGCCGGCACTGTCGAACGCCGAGCCGCTCGCCAGGTACATCGCGACGCCGTCGGCGCCGCGGTCTTCGACCGTGTCGCGCACTCGGGCGGCGAGGTCGTCGAGGATCGGGCCCCACGCGACCTCCCGCCCACCCGACACCGGCCGATCCAACCGGCGCGGATCGTGGTGGAAGCCCGGTAGGGCCCGTCCCTTGGGACAGGTGTAGCCGCGCGACAGCGGGTGATCCGGGTCGCCGCGTACCCGTGTCACCCGCTCGCCGTCGAGCGTCACCACGATCCCGCACATCGCGTTGCAGATCCGGCAGAAGCTCGGCTGCTCCACGGTGCGCCTACCGGGTGTCACGGAAGACCGCCGGGCGCTTTTCCTTGCGCGCCCGGGTGGCCTCCTCGAAGTTGTCGGTGAGCATCCGCACGAACAGCTGCCCGATGCCCTCCTGGTTCATGTGCTGCTGGAGGCTGGCGGCGTCGAGGCTGGCCCACAGGGTGCGCTTCGTCAGCTCGATGCCGGGACGGCTGAATCGGTTGATGCCCTCGGCCAGGTCGTAGCAGGCGTCGAGCAGCTCCTCCTGCGGCACGACGCGCGACACCAGCCCGATCCGCTCGGCCTCGGCGGCGTCCACGTCGCGGCCGGTCAGCATGATCTCGAACGCCCGCGACGAGCCGATCGCTCGCGGCAAGAGGTAGCTCAGGCCGAGCTCGCTCGCCGTCAACCCGTTGTTGATCCCGGCGGCACGGAAGTACGCATCGGGCGCTGCGACGCGGATGTCGCAGGCCAGCGACAGGCACAGCCCGCCGCCGATCGTCGCCCCGTTGATCGCTCCGATCACCGGCTGGTGCATCCTGCGCAGCTGGAGGATCACGTCGTCGAGGGCCTCCAGCGATCGGAGCGCGATCGTCGGCGGCGTCAGTCCGTCGATGTGCGGCACGGTCCCGGCGTTGGTCTGGTCCGCCCCCGAGCAGAAGCCGCGACCGGCACCGGTGACGACGACGGCGCGCACCGAGTTGTCGTGGCTGATCTCCTCCAACGTGTCCTTGAACGGGAGCATCACGTCGAACGCCATCGCGTTCATCCGCTCGGGGCGGTTCAGCGTGACCAGTGCGATGCCTGGCCTCGGCGTCTCGACGAGCACGAACGACATGGGCGACCTCTCAACCTCGGATGCGACGACCGGGTCAAGCTAGGTTGACCCGGCCCGGCCACCCGAGCCGGACATCAGCGCAACGAGGAGCACCGTGGACCGCGACCGCATCGCCAACCTGTTCGGCCTCGACGGCCGTGTCGCCATCGTCACCGGCGGTTCGCGGGGCATCGGCCTGGCGATCGCCCAGGGCTTCGCCGACGCCGGGGCGTCGGTGGTGATCGCCAGCCGCAAGGCCGACGCCGTCGAGCGCGCCGTGGCGTCGATCACCGAGCGCGGCGGGAAGGCGGCCGGCATCCCGGTGCACATGGGCAGCGCCGAGGATCTCCAACGCCTCGTCGACTTCACCGTGGACACGTTCGGCGGCCTCGACATCGTCGTCAACAACGCGGCGACCGCGCTGGCCGAACCGCTCGGCCACCTGACCCAGGGGGCCTGGGACAAGGTCTACGACGTCGACCTCCGCGGGCCGGTGTTCCTCGTCGAGGCCGCGCTCCCCCACCTGGCGGCCAGCGGCAAGGGTTCGGTCATCAACGTGCTCTCCGCCGGCGCCTACCTACCCAATGCGCACGGCTCGATGTACAGCGGCGCCAAGGCGGCGCTGCTGTCGTTCACCCGATCGATGGCCTATGCCTGGGCCGATCAGGGCATCCGCGTGAACGCGCTGGCGCCGGGCACGGTGGACACCGACATGGTGCGCAACAACCCGCCCGAGGCCCAGGAGCGCATGGCGCTCGCCTCGCCGATGAAGCG
The DNA here is from genome assembly GCA_964565705.1 of uncultured Ilumatobacteraceae bacterium. Taxonomy (GTDB): domain Bacteria; phylum Actinomycetota; class Acidimicrobiia; order Acidimicrobiales; family Ilumatobacteraceae; genus CAZMGD01. The sequence continues at coordinate 16,721 of CAZMGD010000030.1, forward strand.
GATGGCCGCACCCGAGGAGATGGTCGGCCCCGCGCTGCTGCTGGCCTCGGACGCCGGCAGCTTCATGACCGCGACGTGCCTGCACGCCGACGGCGGGATGATCGTCGCCCGCTGACGCGACCGGCGGCGCTCCACGCCGAGGTGTCAGAACCCGCCGGACCACCAGCAGGCTCACAGCACCAAGGTTTCTGACACCAGCGCGTGGCGACCGGCGGCGCTCCACGCCGAGGTGTCAGAACCCGCCGGACCACCAGCAGGC
>CAZMGD010000030.1:17079-41073 GCA_964565705.1 uncultured Ilumatobacteraceae bacterium
GTGTCAGAACCCGCCGGACCACCAGCAGGCTCACAGCACCAAGGTTTCTGACACCGGCGCGGCTCGGGTGTCAGTCGGCGGAGCGGCCGCGGCGGCGGAGCAGGACGAACGCCAGCAGGGCGACGAGGCCGAGGGGCAGCAGGCGCTTGAGCATCGCCCCGCCGGCGGTGTCGAGCAGGTCGATCGGCGCGGCCTCGGGCCCCTCGATCTTGCGTACGGCGGGCTGCTCGACGGGAGCGTGCTCAGCGGCCCGCTCGGCGAGCTCGACGATCGTCGCCGTGTCGACGTCGCCGTCGTCGGCGGCAGCGTCCGCGCCCGGTGCATCCTCCGCCGACGACGGCGACGGGGCGACCGCAGGCTGGGGCGCTGCCGCCTTCCTCGCCCGTGGCTTCGGCGCCGGCTGCTCCTCGGCGACCGGCTCCGGGACGTTCGCCGTGCTGGCGTCGGAACCGTTCAGCACGGTCGTCTCGAGCTGCTCGACGAACTGGCCGATCAGCTTGGTGCTGACGTCGGCGAGTGCGCCGCGCCCGAACTGGGCGACCTTGCCGGTGATCGTCAGGTCGGTCGTGACCAGCACATGGGTCGACGTCTCCGAGACCGGGGTCAGCTGGGCGGTGATCAGCGCCGAGGCGTTGCCCTTGCCGCCGGTGTCGCGACCCGCGGCCTTCAGCACCGCCTTGTGGGCCTCGACATCCTGCTCGACGAAGTTGGCCTCGCCCTTGAACTTGGCGGTGATCGGGCCCACCTTCACAGCGACCGTGCCTCGGTAGGTATCGCCCTCGATCTCGGTCAGCTGAGCACCCGGCATGCACGGCGCGATCTTCTCGACGTCGGTCAGCGTCGCCCATGTCGTGTCGATGTCGGCGTTGACCGTGAACTCGTTGCTCAGTTCCATGGCGCAGATCGTACGCGGGTCACTCCCCGAGGAGGTCAGCCAGCCGTTGGAGCGCGTCGAGCGAGTGGCCCTCGACGAAGTCGTCGACGTACGGCAGCGCGGCGGCCATCCCCCTGGCCAGCGGCGCGTAGCCGGGCGTGACCTTCAGCGGGTTCACCCACACGACCCGGTGCGCGACCCGTTGCAGGCGTGCCATCTGCTCGCCGAGCACGTCGGGGTCACCACGATCCCAGCCGTCGCTGAGCACCACCACCGTCGCCCCGCGCGCCATGCCCCGTACACCCCAGCGATCGTTGAACACAGCGAGTCCCTCGCCGAGGCGGGTGCCGCCCGACCAGTCCTTCACCGACTCCGTGGCGGCCTGCAGCGCGTGGTCCGGATCACGCGACGAGAGCTCACGGGTCAGGCGGGTGAGGCGCGTGCCGAGCGTGAACGCCTCGACGTTGCGGCGGCCGACGACGGCGGCGTGGATGAACCGCAGCAGGGCCCGGGCGTACGGCTCCATCGAGCCGGAGATGTCGACGAGCAACACGAGACGCCGCGGCCGGCTGCTGTGGTGGCGGTAGCGGCGGCGGATCAGCTCGCCGTCGCTGTGCATCGCCTCACGGACCGTGGCCCGCAGGTCCGGATGGCCACGGGGTCGGTGACTGCGGGTCAACCGGCGCGAGCGGCGGCTCGCGGTAGCGACCGAGAGCTGCTGCATCCAGCGCTGGGCCTCGGCCAGCTCCTCGTCGGTGTAGTCGGCGAAGTCCTTGTCGCGCAGCACCTCGACGGTGCTGAACCGCAACGTCAGCGCGTCGTCGTCGGTGTCGTCGCCCGCTCCGTCGTCCAGGTCCTCGTCGGACTCGTCGGCGACGTCGATCGCCAACGTCGCGGGCACCTCCACCCGCGTCGGCTCCTGGGTCGACGACAGCTGCTGCCAGAACACCCGGAACGCCCGGTCGTACACCGGTCGGTCCTCGGGGCGCCGCACCAGCGTCGCCATGCCCGCCCAGTAGACGCCATCGCGCTGCTGCAGCCCCACCGCATCGAGCGCCTCGGCGAACGTGCGGACCGACCCGACCGGCGCGGCGAGGCCCGCACCGCGCAGGACGCGCCCGAACGCGACTGCCACGCGGTCGTGATCGAGCACGGGCTCAGCCCGCCTTCTCGAACACCGCCCGCAACAGCTCGGGGATGCCGCCGTTGACGACCCGCTCGGCGTCCTCGCGGTACTTCAGCACCACCCCGAGGGTGGAGCGCACGGTCGCCTCGTCGAGCGTGGTGCGGCCCAGCGTCGCGAGCGCCTGGGCCCAGTCGATCGTCTCCGCCACACCGGGCGGCTTGTACAGACCCCGGTGGCGCAACTGCTCGGCCGCGGCCGACACCTGGCGAGCCAGCTGCACGGGCACCCCCTCGGTGCGCAGCCCGATGATCTGCACCTCGCGATCGAAGCTCGGGTGCTCCACCCAGTGGTAGAGGCAACGCCGCTTCAGCGCGTCGTGCACGTCGCGGGTGCGGTTCGACGTGATGATCACGATCGGAGGCGTCGACGCCCGGAACGTGCCGAGCTCGGGCACGGTGACCTGGTAGTCGGACAGCACCTCCAGCAGGAACGCCTCGAACTCGTCGTCGGCGCGATCGACCTCGTCGATCAGCAGCACCGGCGGCGGACCCTCGGTCGGCTCGATCGCCCGCAGCAGCGCCCGGCGCACGAGGAAGCGCTCGCTGTACAGCTCCTGCTCCATCGCGTCGGCGCCGCCGGCCGTGTCGCCCACCGCCTCGGCGGCGCGCAGGTGCAGCAGCTGGCGGCTGTAGTCCCACTCGTAGACGGCCTGGCTGACGTCGATGCCCTCGTAGCACTGCAGGCGGATCAGCTCGCCGCCCGTCCAGCGCGACAGCACCTTGGCCAGCTCGGTCTTGCCGACGCCGGCCTCGCCCTCCAAGAGCAGCGGGCGGTGCAGGCGCAGAGCGAGGAACACCGCCGTGGCGAGCCCCTCGTCGGGCAGGTAGCCGTGCTCGCCGAGCGCGGCGGCGACGTCGGAAGGATCGCGAGGGGCGACGGTCACCGGCTCAGGCTACGCCGCGCCGGTGGGCGAGACCGTGGTCACCCGTCGGGCAGCTGCTGCATCGCGAGCACGTCGCCACGGATGCGATCGACGCTCGCGTCCTCCAGGCAGCCCCGGAAGCGCCGACGCGAGTCCTCGCCGAGCGCGGGCCGGATCGACGCCACGTAGCGCCCGGCATCGACGACCACCGGATGGGTGACATCATCCCAACCGACCACCCCCACGCAGGCGTACCACAGCGACGACGCGGCGTCGCCGAGCTCGTGGTGGTAGTTGCGCGTCTCGACCGTGAACTCCACGCGCGTCGTGCCGCCGCGCTCCTGTTCGCCCTCGAACTTGGTGGCGTTGCTCAGGGCCGCGAGGCCCAAGATGGTGGCAACCAGCAAGAGGACGGGCCCGAGCAGTCGGGGCACGCGCGGCGGCACGGCCTCACCACCGCCCGCCGCGGGGCCCGCGGAGATCGCGCATGGGATCTCCGGCGTCGTCCAGGAAGCCTCCGGCGGGCGGGGCGAGCCGCGACAGGTTGGCGGCGAGCCGCCGGTCGTTGGCCCGGCCCGCCGTCGCCTTGCCGAGCTTCTCGACCACCCACGCGATCGCCGACAGGAACAGCCCGGCGCCCAGGAGGATCGGGACGAACACGCCGAGCCGGTCGTCGGGTCGCAGCCAGTCGAACGCGGTCGACGGCTGGTCGCGCGCAACGCCCAGATGGTCCGCGATGCGCCGTGTCCGGGCGTCGTCGACCCCGCTGGCAACGACGTTCAGCTTGTTGTTGAGGGCCCAGCCGACCACTGCGACCTCGGCGGCGAGGAAGATCACGCCGCTGATCAGCGCCCGGTTCCACTCCCACCGGTAGAGGTACACGAACATGTAGATGCCCGACGCGCTGAGCGTCGCCGCGGCGATCAGTGCGATCAATGCTGAGCGGGCCCTCATCGCCGTACCTCGGGATCGACCGCCTCGCCGGAGGGCCCGGGCCGCACGGCCTCCCTCGGCCGCGCCACGGTGATCACGTCGACGGTGCCCGCCGACCCGTCGACGACCACGACGTCGCCGTCGTGATACAGATCGGTCGCGGCGGCCACACCGACCACAACCGGCACCCGGTACTCGCGGGCCAGGATCGCGAGGTGGCTGAGCGGGCTACCGGTCTCAGCGATCAGACCGCTGGCCACCGGCAGCACGCCGGCGATCGCCGGATCGAGCGTCCGCACGACCAGCACCTTGCCGGCCGCCTCGCGCACGTCGTGGGTGACCGCGGCCTGCACGCGACCTGAGCTCGCCCCGATCGGGCCGGCGCCGGTCGCGGTCACGTCGGCCACGATGCTGCCATCGGTCGCGAGACGGAACTGCGCGGGCAGCGGCGGCGGGTCGGCGTGGTGCATCCCCGGCGGACCGGCGGTTCCGGGCGAGGCGACGAGCTCGACGAGCTCGGCGAGCGTGATGTCGCGGACATCGGATGCCATCCGCAGTTGGCCGCGCAGCTCGAGGCGCCCGCCGAGCGCCTCGACGGCCACGACGGTGAGCTCATGCACCCAGCGGACCCGGAGCCGCAACGCCTCGCGGGCGAGCGCCATCGGATCGTCGTCGTCGCCGGTCGGCATGCGCGCGGTCTCGGGCACGGGCGGCAACGACCGGCCGCCGCCGATGCGCGGTGGCAGCAGGGCGAGCGCCACGGGCGAGACAGCGATGATCTCCGGGTCGCTCATGCCGTCGGCGCGGCCACGCGCCACCGCAGCGAGGGCGACCGACGCCCCGGTGGTGGTCTGGCGTTGCTCGAGGAACAAGCCGGCCAGCACCTCGTGCGCGTGCAGGGCGGCGAGCGTCTGCTGCGCGTTGCGCACAACGGTGAGCAGTTGCAGGTCGCCGAGACGGCTGGCCTGCGGTACGACGGCGAGATGGCCATCGACGTCGCTGACGAGGTCGTGGGCGATGCGGGGCATCGCCGTGCGCAGCCGGCCGATCCGGAACGCGGCCCGTACTCGGCGGGCGGAGGGCCGGGGGTCGAGATGGCGGATGAACGAGCGGCGCGGGTTGACGACGCCGAGCACCTCGAGGTCGACCGCGACGCGGCCGCCGACGTCGATCACGAAGCGGTCGGCGAGCGCCCGACGGCCGACGGCGCCGCTGATCCGCAGTGCCTCACGGATGCCTTCCTCCAGCGGCGGCTCCCACAGGTCGCGCTCGAGCAGGCTGAGCGGTTCGGGGAACGTCTCGGCGACCGGCCCCGGGCCGAGGAGGTGGCTGCGCTCGGCGGGCAACGCCGACGCGGTGATCGGACGGCTCTGCAGCAGCCGGAGGTTGCCGGCCGGATCGATCAGCCACTCGACGTCCTGCGGTGCGCCGAAGAGACGGCGAGTTGCCGTCGCCAGCCGGGCGAGCTGTCGGCGATGACGGGCGCCGAGTGCCGACGGCACCGGACCCGTGGCCGCGTGCAGGTGACCGTGACGGCCGAGCACGATCTGGGTGCCGGTTGCCGTACCGCTCACCACCTGGTCCGGCAGGCCCTCGACGACCGACACGAGGACCTTCGAGCGGTCGCCGGTGAGTGGATCGATGCCGAACAGCACGCCGCCGAGCCGGGCCTCGGCCATCGGCTGCACGAGCACCGCCATCGGCGCATCACCGATCTCGGTCGACGCAGCCGACGCGATCACCTCGAACACCGCGTCGATGAACGCGTCCCAGCCGCTGACGTGCAGCACGGAGACGAAGCGGCCGGCCATCGAGGACGTGGTGCTGTCCTCCGCTACCGACGACGAGCGCACGGCGAGCGAACGCTGCCCACCGTTGGTCAGCTGCCGCCACGCCTCACCGAGCGGCGAAGAGACGAGCTCACGTTGCCGGTCCGGACCCTCCAGGCCCGATGTGCCCAGCGTCGTGATCACGAAGCCGTCGAACACGGGCAGGCGTCCGCGCCGGGCGACGGCGATGTTCGCGGCCTTGGTGCCCGTCAGCGACGGGTCACCCGCCCGCTGGTCGGCCAACCAGACGAGGTCGGGCGACGGCGGTGGTCGGGCCGAACGGCTGTCAGAGTGTGTGCTGACCGACATGGGCAACCTCCGCGGTTACTGCACATCGAACCACGCTGCCACGCCGGTCATTCCCAGCGCCGCCGATTTCCGGACGTCGGCGGCCGACGATCAGGCGCAGGGATGCTTCGCGCCACCACAGCCGCGCGGCGCGTGGAGGCGCCGGAACACGACGTCCAGACCGGCGAGCAGCATCGCTGCGGCGAGCCCACCGGCGAGGACATCGGTCGGCCAGTGCACGCCGAGGTACACGCGGCTCGCACCGATCAGCACCACCGCGGCGAGGCACGCCGTCACCGACACGTGCCATGCCCGGCGCGACGGGGTGTAGAGCGAGATCACCACCGGCACCATCAGCCACAGGGTGGCAGCAGCCATCGGGTGCCCGCTCGGGAACGAGTAGCCCGCGCCGTGCACCATCTGATCGATCTCCGGGCGGTCGCGATTGACGATCAACTTGAGGAGGAACTCCACGGGCGGCCGGGTGAGCGTCGCTCCCACGATCAACAGCGTGGCCATCCGGCACTTCGGCCAGGCGGCGATGGCCAGCGCCAGGCCGCCGGCGAGCACGAACCGGGTGCTGCCGAAGAAGGAGATGCGCAGCATCGTCGTGTCGAGCCACGCGGTGCGGTGATCGACGACGAAGCGGCCGACCGGCTCGTCGACGTGGAGGAGCAGCCACCCATGAGCGATGAAGGCGGCGACGGCCAGCGCCACGAACAGTCCGGCGATGAACAGGAACGGGTGCAGCGGCTCGAGCAGGATCCGCGACGGCGACGAGGGGGGTTGGAGGTGGGCGTGCGTGCGCGTCGGTGCGACGGGCGCGACGGCGACCGGGTGGGTCACCGCCTCCATCACGCTCATCTGACCCGAGGCTACCGAGCCTGGCGGCGAAGTTGACAGCGACCGGATCGCGTCAGGAGGAGGCTTCGACGGCTCGGCGGGTCAGCACCTTGGCGAGGTGCTCGCGGTACTCGATGCTGGCGTTGAGGTCGGCCTGCGGCTCGGCCTCCTCCAGCACGAGGTCGGCGACGTCGGACGCCGACGCCCCGTCGAGCCAGGCCGCGGACGCGGCAGCGGCGAAGATCGGCGTCGAGCCCATGTTGACGAGGCCGATGCCGGCGTGACCGTCGCGCTTGACCGCGGCGACGCCGACGATCGCCCAGTCCTGAGCGCGGCGGTTGAACTTCTGGTAGTTCCAGGTCGATCCCGGTGCCTTCGGCACGCGGATCTCGGTCAGCATCTCGGTCGGCTCGAGCGCCGACGTGAGGAAGCCGGTGAAGAAGTCGATCGCCGGGATCGCCCGCTCGCCCGACGCCGAGGTGGCGATGAAGGTCGCCCCGACGGCGAGCATCACCGACGGCAGATCCGAGGCCGGGTCGCTGTGGGCGATCGACCCGCCGATCGTGCCCCGGTGGCGCACGGACGGATCGCCGACCAGCGACGCCGCATGCTGCAGCAGTGGCACCTGGCCGGCGAGCAGGTCGCTGTACTCGACGTCGTGGTGGCGGGTCAGCGCACCGATCGCGATGTGGTCACCGGCGTCGCGGATGTACGACAGGTCGCTGATCCGGCCGAGGTCTACCAGCACCGACGGCTGGGCGAGGCGGAACTTCATCAGCGGCAGCAGGCTGTGGCCGCCGGCCAGGAACTTGGCCTCGTCACCGGCTTCGGTGATCTGGGCGATGGCGTCGTCGACCGACTCCGCCCGGACGTACTCGAACGCTGCTGGAATCATGAGATGCCTCCGGTGGCGGCGTGGATGGACTCCCACACTCGCTTGGGCGAGGCGGGCATGGCGACGTCGTGCACCCCGAGGTGCGACAGCGCGTCGACGACGGCGTTGATGACGGCGGGGGCGGCACCGATCGTGCCGGCCTCGCCGATGCCCTTCACCCCGAGCGGGTTGGTGGGGCTGGGTGTGATCGTGTGGTCGGTGGTCAGTGCCGGCACATCGGATGCCGCTGGAACCATGTAGTCGGCGAGGTTGCCGTTCTGGAGGTTGCCGTCGCGGTCGTACACGACCTCCTCGAACAACGCCTGGGCGAGGCCCTGGATGATGCCGCCGTGCACCTGGCCCTCGACGATCAGCGGGTTGATCTGGTTGCCGCAGTCGTCGACCGCGACGTAGGCCTGGAGGTCGACGGAGCCCGTCTCGGTGTCGACCTCGACCACGCAGATGTGCGTGCCGAACGGCCACGAGAAGTTCGGCGGGTCGTAGGTGACCTGGGCCTCGAGGTTCGGTTCCAGCCCGTCGGGCAGGTTGTGGGCGGTGAACGCCTCGAACGCGATCGCGGCCAGCGGCATCGAGCGATCGGGCGTGCCGCGGACGCTGAACGTGCCACCCTCGAACTCGAGGTCGGCCTCCGACGCCTCCAGCTGGTGGGCGGCGATCGCCCGCGCCTTGTCGATGACCTTGTCGCACGCCTGCACGATCGCGATCCCGCCGACGGCGAGCGAGCGGCTGCCGTAGGTGTCGAGCCCGAGGGGGCTGATCGCGGTGTCGCTGTGCAGCACGTCGATGTCGGCCGGGTCGACGCCGAGCTTGTCGGCGACGATCATCGCCCACGACGTCTCGTGGCCCTGGCCGTGCGGCGTGGCGCCGGAGACGACCTGCACCTTGTTGGTGGGCAGCACGCGCACCGTCGCCGACTCCCAGCCGCCGGCCGAGTAGTTGAGGCTGGCCAGCACCCGGCTCGGCGCGAGGCCGCACATCTCGAAGTAGCTCGACACGCCGATGCCCAGCTGCTTGGTGTCGCCATCGGCCCGGCGCTGTGCCTGCTCGGCGCGGAGCGCGTCGTAGTTCGCCAGCCCGCGAGCCTTGTCGGCCGCGGCCTGGTGGTCGCCGGAGTCGTAGACCAGCCCGGTCATCGCCGTGTACGGGAACTGCTCCTTGCGGATGTAGTTCCGCGAGCGCAGCTCCAGCGGGTCGAGCCCCATCTTGGCGGCGAGCGAGTCCATCGCTCGCTCGATCGCGTAGGTGGCCTCGGGCCGGCCGGCGCCGCGGTAGGCGTCGGTCGGCGTCATCGTCGTGAACACGCTCGTGCAGGTGAACGAGTAGGCCTCGGGCAGGTCGTAGACGCCGCCGTACAAGAACGCTCCGAGCAGCGGGATGCCGGGCGTCACCAGCTGGAGGTAGGCACCCATGTCGGCGAGCAGGTTCACCTTGACGGCGAGCAGCTTGCCGTCGGCGGCGGCGGCGAGGGAGATGTCCTGGATCTGGCCGCGGCCGTGGATCGTCGCCTGGGCGTTCTCGGTGCGCTCCTCCGCCCAGCGCACGGGCACGCCGTGCTTGCGGGCGAGGGCGGTGCACAGGAGCTCCTCGGCGTAGACGTTGAGCTTGCAGCCGAACCCCCCGCCGACGGCGGGGGCGACGACGCGGAGCTGGTGCTCGGGGATCCCGAGCGTGATCGCCACCATGATCTTCAGGATGTGGGGCACCTGCGTGGCGGAGTAGAGCGTGATGTCGCCGCCGAAGGGTTGCGGCACGGCGGCGACGGCGCGGGTCTCCATCGCCATCGGCAGCAGCCGCTGCTGGACGTAGCGCTCGTGCACCACGTGGGCGGCACTGGCGAACGCGGCCTCGACCGCGTCGGTGCCGACGTCGAGCTTCCAGACGTAGCTCGTGTTCGTGCCCAGGTCGTCGTGGATGACGACATCGTCGGAGAGCGCGGCCTCGAGGTCGACGACGGCCGGCAGCGGGTCGTAGTCGACCACGACGGCCTCGACCGCGTCGCGGGCGGCGACGTTGGAGGTCGCGAGCACCACGGCCACGGCGTCGCCGACGTAGCACGCCTTACCGGTCGTGACGGGCGAGTGCGGCGGGCTCTTCATGTCCTCGGTGACCGGCCAGGCGCAGGGCATCGGCGCGGCCCAGAGGTCGGCGAGGTCGGCGCCCGAGTAGGCGGCGACGACACCTGGCAGAGCGAGCGCACCCGAGAGGTCGATGTTGGTGATCCGGGCGTGGGCGTACGGGCTGCGCACGAGCGCGAGGTGCAGCGCACCGGGCAGCACGAGGTCGTCCGTATAGCGGGCCTCGCCGGTCAACAGCGCCGGATCCTCGCGGCGCAGCATCCGGGTCCCGACGACCGCGGTCATGCCGTCGTCCCTTGGCTCACGGTCACGTTCGTCTCGGCGGCGGCGAGCACCGACTTGACGATGTTGTGGTAGCCGGTGCAGCGGCACAGGTTCCCTTCGAGGCCGAGTCGCACTTGGGCCTCGGTGGGGTGGGGCACCTCCTTCAGCAAGCTCGTCGCGGCCATGACCATGCCGGGGGTGCAGTACCCGCACTGAAGGCCGTGGTTCTCGTGGAAGGCCTGCTGCATCGGGTGCAGCTCGGTGCCGTTGGCGAGGCCCTCGATCGTGGTGATGTCGTGGCCGTCGGCCTGCACGGCCAAGACCGTGCACGACTTCACCGACTCGCCGTCAAGGTGGATCGTGCACGCCCCGCACGACGTGGTGTCGCATCCGACGTTCGTGCCGGTCAGGCCGACGACCTCGCGGATGTAGTGGACGAGGAGCGTGCGCGGCTCGACGTCGTGCGTCTGCGCGACGCCGTTGACGGTGACGCTGATCTCCATGTGCAACCCCCCAGATGGCTTCAGGTGGCGCCATTGTGCACCACTCCGACGACGGCATCAGCGCCGTCAACGAATGACTATCCCTGCGCAGCCTCGATGGCGCGCCACACCGTCTCGGGAATGGCCGGCATCTCGACGTGGCGCACGCCGAGGTGGGCGAGCGCGTCGACGACCGCGGACTGGACGGCCGGGGTCGAGCCGATCGTGCCGGACTCCCCGATCCCCTTCGCGCCGAGCGGGTTCACCGGTGTCGGCGTCTCGTGGGGGATGCGCTCGAAGCTCGGCAGCTCGGCAGCGGAGGGGAACGCGTAGTCGGCGAAGTTCGACGTGATCGGGTTGCCATCCTCGTCGTAGCGCACCTCCTCGTAGAGGGCCTGGGCCGCACCCTGGGCGATACCGCCATGCACCTGGCCGTCGACCAGCAGCGGGTTGAGGATCGTGCCCGCGTCGTCGCAGGCGATGTGGCGCAGCAGCCTGACGCGGCCGGTCTCGGTGTCGATCTCGACCACTGCGACGTGGGCCCCGAACGGGTACGTCGGCGAGGCGGCGTTCCAGGTCTCGTCGATGTCGAGGGGTGCACCATCCGAGCGGGCAGCGACGGCCACCTCGGCCCACGTCGCCGTCCTCGCCGGCGTGCCGGCGACGTGGAACAGACCCCGATCGATGTCGAGCACGACGTCGGCGACTGCGGCCTCGAGCACGTCGGCGGCGTGCTGCTTGGCCTGCTCGGCCATCAGCTTGCTCGTGTGCAGCACTGCCGCGCCGCCGTGCTGCAGCGACCGCGAGCCCATCGTGCCACCGCCGACGGGCACCAGATCGGTGTCGTTCTGGATGACGGTGATCTGCTCCATCGGGATGCCGAGCTCGCTGGCCGCGATCATCGACCACGCCGTCTGGTGTCCCTGGCCGTGCGACGACGTGCCGCTGTACACCGTCGCCGAACCGTCGTCGTTGACGACCACGCGGGCGGTCTCGCCGAACGGCGGGACGCCGCCGGTGATCTCGACGTAGACGCTGACGCCGATGCCGAGCGCGACCGGGTCGCCGTCGGCGCGGCGCCGGGCCTGCTCGGCGCGCAACTCGTCGTAGCCCGCGGCGGCGAGCGCGGCATCGAGGCACGCGGCGTAGTCGCCACAGTCGTAGGTCGCCCCGGACGAGGTCGTGTAGGGCTCGTCGAACTTGGGGATCAGGTTGATCCGCCGCACCTCGACCGGGTCCATCCCGATCTCTGCGGCGAAGAGATCCATCGCCCGTTCGACCGCTGCGGTGGCCTCGGGACGCCCCGCGCCGCGGTAGGCCACCGTCGTGGTCGTGTTGGTCAGCACGGCCCGGGCCTTGAACTCGATCTTCGGGATCGCGTACACGCCGGCGGCCATCGGCTTGGTCATCGCCGTCGGCAGGATCGTGCCCATCCCCGGCGCCGCGCCGGAGTCCTGCAGCACGGTGAGGCGATAGGCGAGCACCTTGCCGTCGCGGGTGCCGCCGATCTCGAGATCCTGCAGCTGGGCCCGGCCGTGGCCGAGACCGAGCATGTTCTCGGTTCGGTTCTCGAGCCAGCGCACGGGTCGGCCGGCGCGGCGGGCCAGCTCACCGAGCAGCATCTCCTCCGGGTAGGTACCGATCTTGGCGCCGAAGCCGCCACCGACGTCGGGCGCGACCACCCGGACGCTCGATCCCTCGCCGAGCTGGCCCTGCAGCGCGTCGCGGACACCCTGCGGGTGCTGGGTGCTGATCCACTGGTGCAGACGGCCGTCAGGTGCCCACGCCGCCGCCGACGAGCGCACCTCCATCGGCGCGGCAGCGACGCGCTGGTTCCAGACCCGCTGGCGCACGACGACGTCGCAGCCATCGAAGAACTCCTCCGCAGGCGTCATCTCGGGAATGCCCCACTGCGCGCTGTCATGGCAGATGTTGGTGCCGACGCCCGGGTACAGCAGCGTCTCGTCCTTGGCCGCTTCGAGCATGTCGACCACGACGGGCAGCGGCTCGTAGTCGACGATCACGGCGTCGGCCGCGTCCTCGCCCTGGTCGGGGCGCTCGGTCAGCACCACGGCGACCGGCTCGCCGACGTAGCGCACCGTGTCGCGGGCCAGCAGCGGGCGCGTGTACTGCGGCATGAACGCCGACGAGGGCACATCGGCGAGCTCGAGGTCGTCGGCGGTGTAGATCGCCAGCACCCCGGGCATCCCGGCGGCGTCGCTCGTGTCGATCGCCAGGATCGTCGCGTGCGCCATCGTCGAGCGCACGTACGTCGCGTACGCCGCGCCGTCGAGCAGCGGCTCGGTGAGGTCGGCGGTGTACGACCCTCCGACGGTCAGGAACTTCGGATCTTCACGCCGCAGCACGCGGTTCCCCAGGACGCTCATGACGCGGAACTGTAGGTGTCGAGAGATGGTGGGAACCGCACCGATCAGACCACGGTCTTGCGGAACTTGCCCATGAGGTGGGGGCCGGCGAGCACGGGTTCGTACCTCGGTGCTTCGCCGGGTGCCAGGCAGGTCGGGAGGCACTCCACGCGGGCGTGGAAGTTGGCGTTGTGGAAGAACGGCATGCTCTGGCGCCGGCTCGTCGGTGCGTCGGCGGGATCGGGGTTGACGACGCGGTGCATCGTGGAGACCCAGCGGTCGTTCGTCCAGCGGGCCAGGAGGTCGCCGACGTTGACCACGAACGCGCCCGGCACGCTGGGGATCGGGATCCAACGCCCGTCGTGCGGGCTCTGCACCTCCAGGCCACCCGGCGCGGCGTCCTGGCGGAGGATCGTCAGCGTGCCGTAGTCGGAGTGCGCGCCCGCACGGAGCTGCCCGGGCGCCGGCGGCTCGGGCTGGTCGGGGTAGTTGATCGCTCGCATCGCGCTCGGTGACTCGTCGATGAACGACTCGAAGTGATCGGCCGGCAGGCCGAGGCCGCGGGCGAACAGGTTCATCAATCGGCCGGCGAGGGCGAGCATCTCCCGGAAGTACGGCTCGAACGTCGCTTGCATCTCGGGCAGCGCCGCCGGCCACACGTTGGGGCTGAACGCCTCGACCTCGTCGTCGTCGACGTACGGGCGGCCGAGCGGGTCGACGGGGCCGACGTTGAAGATCTCCTTCAGGTCCGGTGCACCGCCCTCGTCGAGCGAGCGGGCCAGCACCTCCAGGGCGTTCGGGACGTAGCCGTAGGGATGGTTGGGATGCGGCTTGACGACCGCCATCCGGTCGGCGAGCGGCAGGTCGAAGAACGAGGTCGCCGCCTGCCAGGCTGCGTCGGCGACGTCGTCGGGCACGCCGTGGCCGATGATCTGGAAGAAGCCGACCTCGCGGCAGACCACGTCCAACCCGGTGGCGACGGCGTCTGGGTCGCCGCCGATGTCGATGATCGGGACGTCATCGGTCACGCCAGCTCCGTGCACGCGATCGCGACCTGGGCGGCGACCCGGGCGTTGTTCTCGGCGAGGGACAGGTTGGCGGGCACGCTGCGGCCGGCGGTCTCGGCACTGATCCGTTCCAGCACGAACGGCGTCACGCCTGGACCCGTCACACCAGCGGCCGCGGCCGCGTCGAGCGCGGCATCCATCGACGCGGCGAGCGCGACGGGATCGAGCTCGTCGGCCTCGGGGATGGGGGCGCTCAGCAGCACCCCGCTGTCGGGGCGGGAGCGGTACGCGAGCGTGGCGGCGACCTCCGCCGCAGACTCGACGCGGTGCGCCACGCGGTGCCCGCTGGAGCGCGTGTAGAACGCGGGGAACCAGTCGTGCTGCCATCCGAGCACCGGCACGCCCGCCATCTCCAGGTACTCGAGCGTGCGCGGCAGGTCGAGGAAGGCCTTGGCGCCGGCGCACACGGTGACGACGGGGTGGGACGCGATCGCATCGAGGTCGGCCGAGACGTCACCGCTGACCTCGACCCCGCGGTGCACGCCGCCGATGCCACCGGTGGCGAACACCCGGACTCCTGACCGGTGACACAGCGCAACCGTCGCCGAGACGGTCGTGACGCCCACATCCCATCGCTGCGCCGCCGCCACGGACAGGTCGCGCTCCGCGACCTTGCGCGCTCCCGACAGGATCCGCTCGACGCCCGCGTCGTCGAGGCCCACGCGCCACACGCCGTCGAGCACCGCGGTGATCGCCGGCACCGCGCCGGCGTCGCGGATCGCACCCGTGCACCGCTGCAGCGCCTCCCGGTTGTGCGGTGTCGGCAGGCCGAGGTTGGAGAAGATCGTCGACTCCAGGGCGACGATCGGCTGGTTCCCGGCGACGGCGGCGGCCACCTCGTCGGCAACGGTGAGCGGGGCTGCGGTCATGTGGGTGCTCCTTGCGGGGTCACGGCGCCGGGCGTCGCGAGGACGCTGGCGGCGACGGTGTTGCCGGCGGCGCAGGCTGCGGGCAGTTCGGCGCCGCTCATCCAGGCGGCGAGGGTGCCGGCGGCGAACGCGTCACCGGCGCCAGTGGTGTCGCGCACGTCGTCGACGGGGCGGACCGCCACGGACACCGGGTCGGCACCGGCGATGAGGATCGTGACGGGCCGTGGGCCGTCCTTGACGACGGCGGTCAACCCCGGTGGCAGCGGGCGGGCAGGCAGGCCGAGCGCGTCGGCCTCGTCGCGGTTGGCGAACAGCACGCTGGCACCGAGCGCGGCCAGCAACGCCATGAGCTCCTCGGCGCCGAGCGCGGCGACGAGGGAAGCCGCCGACGCGTCGACCGTGACCGCTCCCCCGGCGGCGCGGACCACGTCGGCCATCGCGACCACGGATGTGGCCGTCGACCCACGCTCGAACGCGTACGCGGGAAGGTGCAGCACGTCGACGTCGGTGGCCCAGCGCGCGGCGTCCGCGCTCAGCTCCGACGCCGCGGCGCGGTCGGGGAACATCGTCCGCTCACCGTCGGGCTCGACGACGACGACGACCGAGCCTGTGCGGCCACGGCGCTCGAGGCAGACCTCGACGCCCGAAGCCGTCAGCGCCCGCTCGAGACCGTCGCCGGTGGGGTCGTCGCCGACGCAGCCCACGAACCGGGTCCGCACCAGCGGGGCGGCGAGCGCAGCGACGTTTGCCGCGCTGCCGCCTCGGGTGCGATGCACCCTGCATGGGTTGTCGGTGCCGGCCACGATCGGACGCTGCGGCCAGACCACGACGTCCTCCACCAGATCACCGGCCACGCACAGCAACGGCCGACGGTTCATGCCCCGGATCGTAGGGCGCGCCGCATGGGCGCGCTCACAGCCGGCATCCGGTAGCCGCCGCGCCCAAGAGATCGGCCGGCGAGGTCACGACGTGGAGGTGGTCGACGTCGGTCAGCCACCGCAGGTTGGCGGCGTGCAGGGGATCGGTGGGGTCGAAGCGGTTGAGCAGGACGACGACCGGTACGGGCGCGATCGCGGCGACGCACAGCCGCACGGCGTTGATCGTGCCCAAGCCAGCGTCGGCGACGAGCACGGCGACGTCCGGCTGGAGCGCACGCGCCAGGTCGACGCCGTCGCCATCCTGGGCGATCGGCGACAGCGGACCGCCCGCGGTCTCGACGACGCCGAGGTCGACACCGGCGGGCCAGCGCATCTCGGCGACGAGGTCGGCCAGCCGGATCGGGGGCCGGCCGAGCGCGGTCGCCGCCATCGGTGGCGCCTGGGCCAGCGGGTACCACCGGTGCTCCGGGCACACCTCCACCGCCGCCTCCCCCGACGCCCCCGCGAGCAGCTCAGCATCCGTCGCGCCCACCGTTCTCGGTCGGATTCTGGTCGTCAGGGGTGCCAGATCCCGACCGAGAACGTCGGAGGGGGGGTAGGACTGGGCGGGTTTGCGGGCCGCCACGCGCAGACCTGACGTCCGCGCAGCCTCCAGGAGGCGGCACGACACCCACGTCTTGCCGATGTCGGTGGCCGTGCCGAAGACGACGACGAGGCGCCGGGGACGGTTCACCGCAGCCCGAGACCGTCGAGCGCGCCGAGCAGGTCATCGATCATCGACTCGGTGTGTGCCGCCGACAGCGCCAGCCGCAGCCGCGACGTGCCGGGAGCGACGGTCGGTGGTCGGATCGCGGGCACGAGGATGCCCTGCTCCAAGAGCGCCGACGCGGCTTTCACCGCCTGGTCCTCGTCGCCCAACACGATCGGCACGATCGGCGACGGGTGCGCGGCGCGGACCCGGTCGACGAGGCTGCGCAGGTGCGCCACCAGCGCCGTCCCCTCATCGGAGCGGACGATGTGCAGCGCGGCGAGCGCCGCCGCGGCGTCGGCCGGCGACAGGCCCGTCGTGAAGATGTACGACCGCGCCCGGTTCACCAGCAGGTCGATCAGGGACGACGCACCGGCCACCCACCCGCCCATCGAGCCGAGCGTCTTGGACAGCGTGCCGACCCGCAGCACTTCCAGGCCGTCGATCGTGCGCACGTCCGGACCGAGCACCGAATGCGCCTCGTCGAGCACCAGGAGCGCGCCATGCCGCGCGCACGCGTCGCCCAGCGCCTCGATCGGCGCGACGTCGCCGTCCATCGAGAACACCGCGTCGGTCACCACGATCCGCCGCCCGGCGAACTCGGCGAGCAGGGAGTCGAGGTGATCGACGTCAGCGTGGCGGTACACCCGCACCGGCGAGCGCCCGAGCCGGCATCCGTCGATGATCGACGCATGGTTCAGCTCGTCGCTGTACACGGTGACGTCCGGCCCACCGAGCGCGCTCAAGACGCCGACGTTCGCCGTGTACCCGGACGAGAACACGAGCGCTCGCTCGGCGTGCTTCCATGCGGCGAGTGCCTGCTCCAGCTCGTCGTGCGCGGGGCGGGTGCCGACGATCAGGCGGGAGGCCGTCGCACCGCTGCCCCACCGCGACACCGCGTCGACGGCGGCAGCGACGACCGCCGGGTGCGCGGACAGCCCGAGGTAGTCGTTGGATGCGTAGGAGACGACCTGACGGCCGTCGACGACGCCGATCGGGCCGAGCGCGTCGAACACCCGGTTCTGCCGCCACCGGCCCGACGCCCGCACCGCGTCCAGCTCGCCGGCGGCCCACTGCTGCCAGGGCCCGTCGTCCACGGACTCACCTTCGCAGCCGGCCGGCTGCCGATGCCAGATGCGTGGGCTTTGGTGCGGGTGTGACCGACCGGCAAACCTCTCCTGCGATGGACCCCCGCCACGACTGGACGCTCGACGAAGCCGAGGCGATGATCGCCCGCCCGTTCCACGATCTGCTCGCCGATGCCCACGCCGTGCATCGCGTCGGCTTCGACCGCAACGTCGTCGAGGCGGCGATGCTCCTGTCGGTCAAGACCGGTGCCTGTCCCGAGGACTGCGCCTACTGCCCCCAGTCGGCCAAGTACTCGACCCATGTCGAGCCCGAGCGGCTGATGCCGACCGATGAGATCGTCGCTGCGGCGCGCAACGCGCAGGTCAGCGGCGCCACCCGGTTCTGCATGGGTGCGGCATGGCGCAGCCCTACCGACCGCCAGGTCGGCCTGGTCGCCGAGGCGATCGAGGCGGTCGGGGCGCTCGGCATGGAGACGTGCGTGACGCTGGGGATGCTGACGCCCGAGCAGTCCCAGCGCCTGGCCGACGCCGGCCTCGACTTCTACAACCACAACCTCGACACCTCGCCGCAGTTCTACGGCACCATCATCACGACCCGCACGTACGACGACCGGCTCGACACGCTCGCCAACGTCCGGGCGGCGGGCGTGAAGCTGTGCACCGGCGGGATCGTCGGCATGGGTGAGACCCGCCGCGACCGGGCCGGGCTGCTGCAGCAGCTCGCCAACCTCGATCCCCATCCCGAGAGCGTTCCGATCAACCTGCTGGTGCAGGTGCCGGGCACGCCGCTCTTCGGCACCGAGCAGCTCGATCCGCTCGAGCTGGTCCGCACGATCGCGGCCGCCCGGCTGATGATGCCCCACTCGGTCGTGCGCCTCTCGGCCGGCCGCTCGCAGATGACCGACGAGCTCCAGGCGCTGTGCATGCACGCCGGCGCGAACAGCATCTTCCTCGGCGACCAGCTGCTGACCACACCGAACCCCGGGGGCGACCACGACCGCGAGCTGCTCGACCGCCTCGACATGAGCATCGCCGCCGGCAGCTGACGGCGATCAGCCGGCGACGGAACCCACCGCGGCGACCATCGCCCGCGCGATCTGGTCGACGTCGTCGTCGGTCGAGATGTAGGGCGGCATCGTGTAGACGAGCCGGCCGAACGGGCGGATCCAGACGCCATGGCGCAGCGCAACGTCCTGGAGCTCATCGATCGGCAGGACGTCGACGGTCTCGATCACCCCGATCGCGCCGAGCACCCTGACGTCCGCGACGCCGGGCAGCTCGCGGGCAGGCCCGAGCCCGTTCTCCAGCTGGCGCCCGATCCCGGCAACCGTCTCCTGCCACGGCTGGGCGAGCAACAGCCCGATGCTGGCCAGCGACACGGTGGCGGCGAGAGGGTTCCCCATGTAGGTGGGCCCGTGCATCAGTGCGCCTGCTGCGTCCGCACTGACCGCACCGGCCACATCGGTGGTGCACAGCGTCGCCGCCATCGACAGGTAGCCGCCGGACATCGCCTTGCCGACGCACATGATGTCGGGCGCGATGCCGGCGTGGTCGCAGCCGAACAGCGCCCCGGTGCGGCCGAACCCGGTGGCGATCTCGTCGGCGATCAGCAACACGTCGAGCTCGTCGCACATCGCCCGGACCGCACCCAGGTACCCGGGCGCGTAGAAGTGCATGCCGCCGGCGCCTTGCACGATCGGCTCGAGGATGACGGCGGCGATCTCCTCACGGTGCTCCTCGAGCAAGCGGCGCAGCTCGGCGACATGCGAGACATCGAAGGGCTCGCCGAACGCCGGGGTGGGCCGGGGCGCGAACAGCTGCGCCGGCAGCACCGGCGCGAACAGGTGGTGCATGCCGTTGACCGGGTCGCACACGGACATCGCGTGCAAGGTGTCGCCGTGGTAGCCGCCGCGCACCGTCAGCATCCGGTGACGACCGGGTCGGCCCCGGCCGATCCAGTACTGCATCGCCATCTTCATCGCCACCTCGACGGCGACCGACCCGGAGTCGCTCAGGAACACGTGGTCGAGGCCGCGTGGGGTGATCGAGACGAGCAGCTCCGCCAGCTCGATCGCCGGTCGATGGGTCAGCCCGCCGAACATCACGTGCGCCATCTCGCCGAGCTGCGACGACACGGCCGCGTCGAGCACCGGGTGGCGGTAGCCGTGGATCGCGGCCCACCACGACGACATGCCGTCGACGACCTCCCGGCCATCGGCGAGGTGCAAGCGGTTGCCTGCCGCGCCGATCACGGGAACGATCCGGTGCACCGCGGGCATCGGCGCATAGGGATGCCACACCGTCGATCGATCGCGGCGCGCCAACTCGTCGGAGAGGTCGGTCATCGGAGCAGTCTCGCGAGTGTGAGAGTGCCGCTCACTGCCGAGTTCGTCGTGCGAACCCGGATACGCTCCGCGCCCAGTGAACGCAGCTGTGCTGGTCCCGGTGAAGGACTTCACACGGGCCAAGGCGCGCCTGGCAGGCGTGCTCAGCCCCGGCGACCGGGCGCGTCTCGCACGGTGGATGGCCGACCGGGTCGTCGCCGCGGCCGCATCGCTGCCCGTGTTCGTCGTCTGCGACCACGACGACGTCGCCGCGTGGGCCCGATCGGCGGGAGCCGAGGTGCTGTGGTGCCCTGGCCGCGGTCTCAACGGCGCGGCAACGGACGGGGCTGCCGCCGTCGCCGAGGCGGGGTACGACACGGTGATCGTCGTCCACAGCGACCTCCCTCTCGCCCACGATCTTGCATCGCTCGCCGTGCCGGGTGCGGCGGTGCTCGCCCCGGACCGCCACGACGACGGCACGAACGCCATCGCGATCCCGGCGGGTGCGGGCTTCGAGTTCACCTACGGAGCCCGCTCGTTCGAGCGCCACCTCCAGGCGGCGAGATCGCTGGCGCTCCCGGTCAGCATCCGCCGCGACGCCGACCTCGCCGTGGACGTCGACACCCCCGACGACCTCCGGCTCGTGGGCGACCGTCTGCCCGCCTGGGCGCGGTTGGCGTCGTGAGCACGTCATGAGCGCGAACCAGCCCGGGCAGCCACCGGTTGACACCCGGTCCGTCACGATCGACCTGGCCGTGCCGGCGAGCGCGCTGGCGATCGGCGCCCACCCCGACGACATCGAGTTCGGCGCCGGAGCGACGCTCGCCAAGTGGTCGGCCGCAGGGTGCGTCGTGCACTCACTCGTCTGCACCGACGGCTCCAAGGGCTCGTGGGACGTGGATGCCGACACCGAGGCGCTCGCCGCCCTGCGCCAGGAGGAGCAGCGTGATGCGGCCCGTCGACGTGGTGGCTCGGGCGAGGTGCTGTTCCTCGGCGAGGTCGACGGCGAGCTCGGCAGCGGCCTGGCGCTGCGCGGTCGCGTCGCCGAGGTGATCCGCACGCTCCAGCCCGAGGTCGTGCTGGGACACGATCCGTGGAAGCGCTACCGGCTCCACCCCGACCACCGCCATGCCGGTCTGCTCGCCTGCGACGGGATCGTGGCCGCGCGCGATCCCCACTTCTTCCCCGAACACGGGCTGCCATCGCACCGGCCCAGCGTGCTGCTGCTGTGGGAGGCCGAGGTCGTGCACCACGTCGAGTCGGTCGGCGGGTACGTCGACGCCAAGCTCGGCGCGCTCGAGGCACACGCCAGCCAGTTCGAGACGACCATGCACGCCGTCGACACCTCGACACTGGGTCCGTTCCGCGCACGCATCCGCGACCGGCTGGCGGCGCTCGGCGCGTCGTACGGTCTCGACGCGGCGGAGGTCTTCGCCCGCATCGACGATCTGTGAGCGAACGCGAGTGAGGGGCCCGTTCGGGCCCCTCACTCATGCACGGCTCCGAAACCGGAACGGTGTCGTGGACGCGACGGGCCGCCTACTTCTTGGCGACGGCCTTCCTCGCCGGTGCCGCCTTCTTGGCCGGCGCCGCAGCCTTCCTCGCGGGAGCAGCCTTCTTGGCCGGAGCCTTCTTGGCCGGCGCCGCCTTCTTGGCCGGAGCCGCCTTCTTCGCCGGAGCAGCCTTCTTCGCCGGAGCAGCTTTCTTCGCCGGAGCAGCCTTCTTCGCCGGAGCCGCCTTCTTCGCCGGAGCAGCTTTCTTCGCCGGAGCAGCCTTCTTCGCCGGAGCAGCTTTCTTCGCGGGTGCCGCCTTCTTCGTCGGCGCAGCCTTCTTCGCGGGTGCAGCTTTCTTGGCCGGCGCAGCTTTCTTGGCCGGCGCAGCTTTCTTCGCGGGTGCCGCCTTCTTGGCCGGAGCAGCCTTCTTCGCCGGAGCCTTCTTGATGGGTGCCACGTCTGTGTCCTTTACCTGTCTCGGACTGCCGCGGCAGTCACTTCTTCTTCCGCTTCGGGTTGAGCGCGGCCTTCAGCGTGGCGCTCGCCGTGAACTTCAGCGCGGTGGACGCCGGAACCTTGACGGGTGCACCGGTCTGGGGGTTGCGGCCGGTACGGGCACTGCGCTTGGTCGTGCTGAACGAACCGAACCCGGGCCACGCCACCTTGTCGCCCTTCTTCGCCGTTGACACCACCGTGTCGAAGAATGCCGCGAGCGTGCGCTCCGCATCCGCCTTCGAGACGCCGGCGTTCTTGGCCACCGTGTCGATCAGTTCTGCCTTGGTCGTCATGCTGTTGTTGTTCCTCCTCGGACTTCGCCGTGCATGTGCGTGCGATATCAAAGAGGTTTCACGCCGCGTTTACAAGCACCTCTTTCATTGCATTTGCACTCAACGCTGCTGAGGGTCCCAGCCAGTCGGCGTCGCAGGCACCATCCACCACTGGTCCACCCGTCGCGAGGTATGAAGTCAGCGACCTGTGATCACAGAATCCCGATCGTCACAACCACCGCTCACGACCGCCAAGGAGCCGCGTTGACCGCTGTGCTGCCCCAGCCACCGTCCCTGTCAGCGAACGGTGCAAGCCAGCACCCGACCCGAACGCGCGTGGTGCTCGACACATCGGTGCTGGTGGCCGATCCGAACGCACCGGCGACGTATCCGGCCTGTGACGTGGTGGTGCCGTTCACGGTGGTGGAGGAACTGGACGGGCTGAAGAGCCGACCTGACGACGTCGGCAGGTCCGCCCGCGCGGCCTTGCGCCACTTGGAGGAGTTGCGCCTGAGTGCCGGTGGCTCCCTGGCCGAGCCGGTGCCGATCAGCGACGAGCCGAACGCGACGACGGTGCACATCGAGATCAACAACATCCAACGTCACGTGCTCACCGAGCACGGCCTCGATCCGGCGATCCCCGACAACCGCATCATCGGCGCGGCGCTCGGGCAGGCAAGCACCCATCCGACCCACATGGTGTCCAACGACGCCGCGCTGCGCATCAAGGCCGCCCACCTCGGACTCGTCGCGATGGATCACCGCCCGGTGGGCCGCAGCGGCCCGACGCGCCCCTCGGGGTGGGCGGCGCTCGATGTGCCGCGCGAGTCGGTCGACGCACTCTACGCACATGGGGACCTGCCGCTCGCAGAGGTCACCGCGGCGAGCAATCTCGTGGAGAACGAGTTCGCGGTGCTGCGCGCCGGCTCGCAGAGCGCGCTCAGCCGGGTTGCAGGCGGCTCCCTCGAGCTGCTGTCCACGACCGCACCCGATGCGTGGGGACTCCGACCCCGCAACAAGGAGCAGCGCTTCGCCCTCGAGCTGCTGAGCGATCCGGCGATCAGCGTCGTCGCGCTGGACGGGCGGGCCGGCACCGGCAAGACGGTGCTCGCGATCGCCTCCGGCCTGGAGCAGGTCGTGGAGTCGCGGCGTTACGAACGTCTCGCCGTCTACCGACCACTGGTTCCGGTGGGGCGAGCCGAGGTCGGGTTCCTGCCGGGAGGCCTCGACGAGAAGCTCGATCCGTGGATGTCGGCGATCCACGACGCGATCGTCGCCCTCACCGACCAGCGCAGCAGCCGCGACGCCCGGACGATGATCGACGAGCTGGCCGCCCGCGGGCAGCTCTCACTCGAGTCGGTCACGTTCCTCCGTGGTCGCTCGCTGCACCGCCAGATCGTCGTCGTCGACGAGGCCCAGAACCTCGAACCGACGACCCTGAAGACGATCCTGACCCGGATCGGCGAAGGCACCAAGGTCGTGTTCACCGGCGACACCAGCCAGATCGACGCCCCCTACATGGGTGAGTCGAACAACGCGCTCGCGGTCCTGATCCAGGCCTTCCAAGGCCAACGCTGCTTCGGCCACCTCACCCTCACCGCCTGCGAACGCAGCGAAGTAGCCAGCCTGGCCGCCGAACTCCTCTGATGGCGAGCGGCGCCGGTAGCACCCGTTCGTTCTGACCCGGGGGCGCCGCTCGCCGGCGGCGCCTGAGCCCGCCGAGAGTGGGCTCGCTGCGCTCGCAGAGGATCGGCTGCGGCGCCGGTTCGGGCCACGTTTGCGCGCCGTTGCGCACGGCACCGGGACTTCGCGAGCGCAGCGAGCCGCGCTGGCGAGCTCAGGCGCAGACAGCGAGCGCAGCGA
>CAZMGD010000031.1:0-38989 GCA_964565705.1 uncultured Ilumatobacteraceae bacterium
CAACATCGGACCGATCACGTTCCAGCCGGGTGAGTTCGCCAAGCTGAGCCTGGCGCTGTTCTTCGCCGGCTACCTCGCCGACCGCCGCGAGCTGATCGCCGCCGGCACGTGGAAGGTCGGGCCCTTCCACCTCCCCGAGCCGCGCTACCTGCTGCCCATCGTCATCGCCTGGGGCTTCAGCGTGATGGTGATGATCAGCCAGCGCGACCTCGGCTCGAGCCTGCTGTTCTTCACCCTGTTCGTCGTCATGCTCTGGGTCGCCACCGAGAAGGCGGCGTACCTGTGGATCGGTGCCGTGCTGTTCGCGATCAGCGCGACCCTCGCCTACTTCGCGTTCGGTCACGTGCAGACACGGGTGCAGATCTGGCTGGACCCGTGGGCGGACTACGAGGGCTCGGGCTACCAGTTGGCCCAGTCCATGTTCGCGATCGCCGGCGGTGGCACGTCCGGCACGGGTCTCGGTCTCGGCGCACCGAACCGCATCCCCGCCGCCAAGACCGACTTCATCTTCGCTGCACTCGGTGAAGAGCTCGGTCTGCTCGGCTCCACCGCCGTGCTCATCGCCTTCGTGTTGCTGATCGGCGCCGGCCTGCGCACGGCGATGCGCGCCACCAACCCGTTCTCGAAGCTGCTCGCCACCGGCCTGACGACGATCATCGGTGTGCAGGCGTTCATCATCATCGGCGGGGTGATCCGGGTCGTGCCGCTGACCGGCATCACCCTTCCGTTCGTCAGCTACGGCGGCAGCTCGCTGCTCGCCAACTACGTGCTGCTCGCGCTGCTGATCCGGATCAGCGACTCCACCGCCCGCCGCCTCCACGAGGTGCCCGACACCCCGACGATCGGCGAGCGCCTCGCCGCCCGCCGGCTCGCCCGGCGGGTACGCCGTGAAGGCCTCGATCCCGGGGCGGTCGCGTGAACAAGCAGATCCGCCGCCTCGCCGCCGGCCTGCTGGTCTGCTACCTGATCCTCTTCGTCCAGCTCAACATCCTCCAGGTGGGACGCCAGCGCGAGCTGAACCAGAACACGCTGAACACGCGTCCGGCCGTGATCGACTTCAACCGCAACCGCGGGCAGATCATCAGTGCCGACGGCATCGTCCTCGCCGAATCCGTCCCCACTCCAGAGGACAGTCGCTACAAGTTCCAACGCCAGTACCCGACCGGTGACCTGTTCGCCGACATCACGGGCTACTACACCTACGCGTTCGGATCGACGCAGCTCGAGAAGACCCAGAACGACGTCCTCGCCGGGCGCACGCCACAGCAGCAGTTGCGTGGCCTGCTCACGATGTTCACCGACACCGACACCTCCGGTGACGTGGTGACCACCGTCGATGCCCGCCTCCAGCAAGCGGCGAAGGACGCGCTGGGGGATCGCGTCGGCAGCGTGGTGGTCATCGACGTCGCGACCGGCGCGGTGAAGGCGATGTGGAGCTACCCGAGCTTCGATCCGAACCTGATCACCGTGCACGATGCCGACCAGGCGCGGGCCGTCATCGAGGCGCTGAACGCCGACCCCGAGAAGCCGCTGCTGGCCAACGCGTACCAGGAGCGGTACATGCCGGGGTCGACGTTCAAGGTCCTGACGACGGCGATCGCGCTCCAGTCGGACCCACCGGCCCTGACCCTCGACAGCACGTTCCCGAACGTGCGCGAGTGGACCCCGCCGCTGACGACCGATCCGATCCAGAACTACCGCGGCGAGCTGTGCGGTGGCGACCTCATCGAGGTGTTCCGGCGCAGCTGCAACATCCCGTTCGCGCAGACGGCGTTGAGTGTCGGCGCCGAGGGCATGGTGGACGGCACGAAGGCGTTCGGTGTCGGCGAGCCGGTGCCGATCGACCTGCCCCGTCCCGCGGCGAGCTTCTTCGGCGAGGTCGAGGACTTCGATCGGAACGACCCCGTCCTGGCGATGAGCGGGTTCGGCCAGAACGCCGTGCAGATCGTGCCATTGCACATGGCGATGATCGCCGCTTCCGTCGCCAACGGCGGGGTGATGATGAAGCCCTACGTGGTGGATCACACCGTGGCTCACGACGGTGCGACGTTGAGCACGACGGAGCCGTCGGTGTGGAAGACACCGATGACACCCGAGACCGCGTACATCCTCAACGGGCTGATGCAGGAGGTCGTGAACACGGGCACGGCGAGCTGTTGCATGCAGCTCGACAACGGCATCCAGGCCGCGGCGAAGACGGGCACCGCGCAGCTGAACAACACCGGCGAGACGGAACGGTCGAACGCGTGGATCACAGCGTTCGCTCCCGCCGACGCCCCGAAGTACGCGATCGCCGTCATGCTGAAGGGCACCAACGCCGAGATCAGCGCCTCCACCGGCGGGCGCCTGGCGGGGCCGGTGGCCAAGCAGGTGCTCGACTTCGCGTTCGCCAACGGGATCTGACGACGCCCGTGACCAGGATCACCGACCCCGGCGGGAGACCCCGCCTCTGTAGCCTCAGGGACCGCTATGTCAGGCGATGAGCCGATCATCCTCAACGACCGCTACGAGGTGCAGCAGCGGATCGGGCGCGGGGGCATGGCCGACGTGTTCCTCGCCCGCGACGTGCTGCTCGATCGTCCTGTCGCGATCAAGGTGCTGTTCCCCGAGTTCGCCACCGACCCAGCCTTCGTCGAGCGCTTCCGCCGCGAGGCACAGTCCGCGGCGAACCTGAACCATCCCAACATCGTCGGGGTCTACGACTGGGGTCGCAGCGACAACACCTACTTCATGGCGATGGAGTACGTGCAGGGCCGCACCCTCGCCGACATCCTCCGCGTCAACGGGCCGCTCACGCCGCAGCAGGCCACCGAGGTCGGCCTCGAGGTGGCCGCCGCGCTCGGCTTCGCCCACCGCAACGGGGTCGTGCACCGTGACATCAAGCCCGCCAACATCCTCGTCGGGTCCGGCGGCCAGGTGAAGGTGGCCGACTTCGGCATCGCCCGCGCGCTCGGCTCGGCGGCGGAGAACAACCTCACCCAGGCGGGCGCGGTGATGGGCACCGCTACCTACTTCTCGCCCGAGCAGGCACAGGGCGCGCAGCCCGACCCGCGAAGCGACCTGTACTCGCTCGGCATCGTGCTGTACGAGCTCGTCGGCGGGCGGCCGCCGTTCAGCGGCGACAACCCGGTCTCGATCGCCTACAAGCAGGTGCACGACGCCCCGCAGCCACTGAACCAGCTGGCCCCCAGCGTGCCTCGGCCGTACGAGGCCATCGTCGCCAAGCTGCTCGCCAAGAACCCGTCGATGCGCTACCCGACCGCCGAGGCGGTGCGCGACGACCTGCGTCGCTTCAAGGACGGCCAACCGGTCCAGGCCCTCGCCGGGCTGGTGAGCGCGCGCCCGGCGGCACCGACCGCGCCGACGATCGCCACGCCCGTCACCGCCGGCATGGCCGCGACCGCGGCGATGGCCCGCTCGCCCCAGCCCACCTCGGCGATGCCGCGCACCACGATGGTGACAAGCACGCCGGCAGGCACCGGCAGCGGCCAGTACTACGAATCCGGCACCTCGCGGTGGTGGATCCCGGTGCTCGCCCTGCTCGCACTCACCGCGCTCGCCGTCGGTGGCTTCCTGCTCTTCAACGCGACGCGCGACGACGCCGCCGCCGACGCCATCGAGCTGGCCGACTACCGCAACATGCCGCTCCAGGACGCGATCGACGCGCTGGTGCTGCTCAACCTCACGCCGGTTCCCGAACCGATGGAGACGCCAGGGGCAGAGCTCGGCGTCGTCGTCGACCAGGACCCCCAGCCCGGCGCGACGGTGCACGAGAACGACGAGATCACGCTGTTCTTCAACCCGACCGACGCCAAGGTGCTCGTGCCCAACCTCCTCGGGATGACGACCGCGGAGGCAGTCGTCGCGCTCGGCGACGTCAATCTCGTGCTCGGTGACGTGACCGAGCGAGAAGACCAGACCCAACCCCAGGGCGTGATCATCGAGACCGCACCGCCTGCCGACTCCGAGATCGCGTCCGGGTCGACCGTCGACGTCGTGGTGTCGAAGGGTTCGGGCACGGTCACCGTGCCGAGCGTCGCCGGCCAGACCGGGGAGAACGCGCGCTCGATCCTCGCCGCCGAGCCGTATCAGTTCAGCGTCACGCTCCAGTCCGAGGCCAGCGACACCGTGGAGTCCGGGCGCGTCATCCGGACCGACCCTGGCACCGACCAGGTGATCCCCGTCGGCAGCGCGGTCACCGTGTTCGTCTCCACCGGACCTGCCCCGGTGACCGTCGAGACGGTGACCGGCCTCACCGAAGCCCAGGCCCGCCAGACCCTCGGCGGCCAGGGGCTGCAGGTCGCGGTGACCTACGTCGACGTCGCGTTCGACTCTCCGACGGCGGGGCGGGTCCGCTCGCAGAACCCCGCCGGTGGCTCGTCGGTGCAGAAGAACTCGACGGTGACCCTCACCGTCGACAAGGCCGGACCGGAGCCGACCACTACCACCACGACCACGACCACGACGTTGGCGCCGACGACGACATCGACGACCACGACGACCAGCACCACGACGACCACGGAAGCGACGACGACCACCACCACCGGCCCCTGACCCTCACCGTGGTCAGGCGAGGGACGAGATTCCTGCGGTCGAAACGCGCCCGGAACGGGCTCGATACGACCGCAGGAATGATCACGGCCGGGGTTTCTGCGGTCGAAACGCGCCCGGAACGGGCGCGATGCGACCGCAGGAACGATCTGTCAGGCGGGGATGGCGAGGGCGAGGAAGTTGCGCAGGAGGTCGTGGCCGCCGACGCTCAGGATGCTCTCGGGGTGGAACTGGACCCCCTCGACGGGCAGCGAACGGTGGCGCACCGCCATGACGGTGCCATCGGCTGTCTCGGCGGTGATCTCGAGCACATCGGGCATCGAGCCGCGTTCGATCACCAGCGAGTGGTACCTCGTCGCCTCGAACGGCTCGGGCAACCCGGCGAGGACGCCGAGCCCCTGATGCTCCACGACGCTGGTCTTGCCGTGCATCAGTTCCGGGGCCGAGACCACGTTGCCGCCGTAGACGTGGCCGATCGCCTGGTGGCCGAGACAGACCCCGAGCACCGGCACGCCCCGCTCGGCGAACGCCGGGATCGCCGTGGTGATGATCCCGGCATCCTCGGGGCGGCCTGGGCCGGGCGACAGCAGCACGGCGTCGGGCTCCAGCGCGACCGCCTCCTCGACGGTCAGCTCGTCGTTGCGCACGACGACCGGGTCGGCCCCGAGCTCCCCCAGGTACTGCACCAGGTTGTAGACGAAGCTGTCGTAGCTGTCGATCACGAGCACACGCGCCACGGGTCTCAGCCTCGCAGACGATTGCCTCCGGACGGGCATCCATTCGAATTCGCCCCTAGACTCGCCGCCTCGTGGCACCTCCCAAGCGCAAATCCGGTGGACGCACCACCCCCAAGGGCACCAAGCCGGGGCAGCTCCCGAGCGCCGGCGCCCCGCCGCTGAGCGCGCGGGTCCGCTCCGACAGCGGGGTCGAGGCGTCGTCGCGCTACACGCCGCCGATCCCCCTCGAGTACAAGCAGAGTCCGCGTTGGGTGCCGATCCTGATGTTCGCCCTGTTCATCGTCGGTGCGCTCATCATCTTGCTCTTCTACGTGGGCGCCGTGCCGGGCGGTCGGAGCAACTGGTACCTCGTGGGCGGCCTCGCCTGCATCCTCGGCGGGTTGTTCACCGCGACGAAGTACAAGTAGCGATCCTCCCGGCTGGACGTGCGCTGGACGGGTGGTGGCTCCTCGATGAACGGGGAGTTACACGCCTGTCATTATCGACAGACTTGTCCACAGGTTGTGGATGACGTCAGTCGTACAGCGGGGCGACGACATCCATGTCCTCCAGGCAGTGCCGAGGCGGTGGCGGATCCTCGTCCGGGGCCAGCGTCGTCTTGATCT
Organism: uncultured Ilumatobacteraceae bacterium; assembly: GCA_964565705.1. Taxonomy (GTDB): domain Bacteria; phylum Actinomycetota; class Acidimicrobiia; order Acidimicrobiales; family Ilumatobacteraceae; genus CAZMGD01. The sequence continues at coordinate 5,894 of CAZMGD010000031.1, forward strand.
CCAACCCGCACACGCTGCACCGATACCGCACATTGACGCGTCGCATCTCGCCGCTCGGCGGTGGAGCGGGAGTCGGCGTGGTCAGCCCGCGGATCATCGCGATGCCGGCCTTCCAGAGCACGTAACACAACACGGCGGCCCCGAGCAGCCACATCACCGTCGAGAAATCCACAAGACGAGGCTAGAGCCGTACTCATGGCTCGCTGCGCTCGCGAAGCCTCGGCGACCTGAAGGACGGGGCTTCCTCACACCCTTTCGATGATGGTGGCGTTGGCGAGTCCGCCGCCTTCACACATCGTCTGCAACCCGTATCGGCCGCCCGTGCGCTCCAACTCGTTGACGAGCGTCGTCATGAGGCGGGCGCCGCTGGCGCCGAGCGGATGGCCGAGCGCGATCGCCCCGCCGTTGACGTTGACCCGGTCCAGATCGGCGTGGATCTCCCGCTCCCAGGCCAACACGACCGACGCGAACGCCTCGTTGATCTCGACCACGTCGATGTCGTCGATCGTCAGTCCGGCGCGTGCGAGCACCTTCTCGGTCGCCGGGATCGGAGCGGTGAGCATCAGCCGGGGGTCGGCACCGACGACGGAGAAGTCGACGATGCGGGCCCGAGGTGTGAGACCGAGCGCCGACGCCTTCTGCTCCGACATGATCAGGATCGCCGCAGCTCCGTCGGTGATCTGGGACGAGTTGCCGGCGGTGACCTTGCCCCCGTCCTCCGCGCTGCGGAACGGGGTCTTCAGTGCGGCCAAGGCCTCGAGCGTCGTGTCGCGGATGCCCTCGTCGGTCGACATGTTCGTCCCGTCGACGTCGACCACCGGCAAGATCTCGGCGTCGAAGCGCCCCTCGTCGCGTGCACTGCGAGCGCGCTCCTGCGACCGAAGACCGAACTCGTCCAACTCGTCGCGGGTCAGACCCCAGCGGTCGGTGATCAGCTCCGCCGACACCCCCTGCGGCACCAGACCACCCTCGGAGGCATAGCGCGCGGCCATCGACGGGCCGAACGGGTAGCCGTACTTGCCGTCTGCGCCGCTCGCACCCATCGGCACTCGCGTCATCGACTCCACCCCGGCGGCGACGACGACGTCGTAGGCACCAGCGATCACGCCCTGGGCGGCGAAGTGCAGCGCCTGCTGACTGCTGCCGCACTGCCGGTCGACGGTGGTTGCCGGAACGCTGTCGGGCCAACCGGCGGCGAGCACGGCGTTGCGGCCCACGTTGATCGCCTGCTCCCCGACCTGCATCACGCAACCCATCACCACATCGTCCACGACCGCGGGATCGATGTCGCTGCGCTGCACCAACGCCTGCAGCGTCCGGGCGGCGAGATCCACCGGATGCCAGGCCTTCAACCGCCCGTTGCGCCGTCCCAACGGCGTGCGGATGGCGTCGACGATCACAGCGCAGGTCACGGGCGAACCTCGGTCATGGCGCATTCTCCCCGCAGCATCGGCGACCGGGCGAGGCGGATGCCGGAACGCGCCGCGCTCGGATCTGCAAGACTTCGCCCGTCTGGCCTTGGCGAACGGGGAGCGATCCACATGTCCGGTCAACCGATCGCGATCTCGAAGCCGGCGATCTCGGCGGAGGAGATCGCTGCGGCCGTGAGCGGCCTGACGGCGCCGAAGTCCTTCCTGCGCTTGGCGTCCGAACACCCGGAGCTCGTCGCTCTGCGGTCGCGCCCCGCCAGTGGGGAGGGGTGGGATGAGTGGACGCTGCCAGAGGTGGTGGACCTCGTCGCCCGTGCCGCGGCCGGGCTGCGCGCGCTCGGAGTGGCACCTGGCGAGCGGGTGCTGTTGATGATGCGCAACCGGCCCGACTTCCACTGGTTCGACATCGCCGCCCAGTTCCTGCGCGCCACGCCGGTCAGCATCTACAACTCGTCGGCGCCCGAGGAGATCGAGTTCCTCGCCGGCCATGCCGAGGCACGGGTGGCGATCCTCGAGAACACCGCGTTCCTCCATCGGGTGCTGGCCGTTCGCGACCGGCTACCCGAGCTGCAGCACCTGTACGTCATCGAGCCCGGCGACGATCCCCTCCCCGAGGGCGTGCTGCCGGCCGACGACCTGCTCGGTCACGGCAGCGCCGACCTCGACACGCTCGCCGCCGCCACCGAGCCGGCAGATCTGGCGACGCTCATCTACACGAGCGGCACGACCGGGCCCCCGAAGGGGGTCATGATCACGCAGGCCAACGTCGTGTTCACCGTCGAGCAGCTGCGGCTGTGCCTCGCCGCCGGGCAGGGCGACGACTTCGACCTCTACGGCATGCGTGCGGTCAGCTACCTGCCGATGGCGCACATCGCCGAGCGGATGAACAGCCTGTACATGGCGATGGCCATCGGCACGCAGGTGCACTGCTGCCCGAGCATCAACGACCTGTCGTCGTACCTCACCGCCGTGCGGCCGAACTTCCTGTTCGGCGTGCCGCGCGTGTACGAGAAGATCTACAGCAGCGTGAACGCCGCACTCGCTGCCGACCCGGATCGAAAGCGCCAGTTCGACGAGGCGGTGGAAGCCGCGATCCCCATCAAGCAGGCAGAGATCGACGGCACGGTGACGCCGGAGCAGACCGAGACGTGGAACTTCCTCGACGCGGTCGCGTTCTCCGGCGTGCGGGCGCTGATCGGTCTCGACGACGCCCGCTACGTCGTGACCGGTGCGGCACCGATCTCGCGCGACGTGCTGCGCTGGTTCACGGCGATCGGCGTCCCGTTCACCGAGATCTACGGGATGAGCGAATCCAGCGGTCCGATGACCTGGAGCCCGCACCGCAGCAAGCCGGGCTACGTCGGCCAGACGATCCCCGGGCAGGAGCTGGCGATCAGCGACGACGGTGAGATCCTCGTGCGCGGTGGAAACGTGTTCCAGGGATACCTGAAGCAGCCCGACAAGACCGCTGAGACGTTGGTCGACGGATGGTTGCACTCGGGCGACCTCGGCGAGCTCGACGACGACGGCTACCTACGCATCGTCGACCGCAAGAAGGAGCTGATCATCACGTCCGGCGGCAAGAACATCAGCCCGGCCAACCTCGAGGCGTCGTTGAAGCTGATCCCGCTCGTCGGTCAGGCCGCAGCGATCGGCGACGGGAGAAAGTTCGTGACCGCGATCCTGGTGCTCGACCCCGACTCCGCACGCGTGTGGGCCGCGGCGCGAGGCAAGGGGCACCTGAGCCCCCACGACCTCGCCGTCGACCTCGAGGTGTTGACCGAGGTGCAAGCCGGCGTCGACGAGGCGAACCAGCAATTCGCCTCGGTGGAGCAGATCAAGAAGTTCCACCTCATCGGCGATGAGTGGTTGCCCGACAGCGACGTGCTGACACCGACACAGAAGCTGAAGCGACGCGGCATCCACGCCCGCTACTCGGAGCACATCGAGGCGATGTACCGGTAAACCTCACGGGGCGCTGCGTCGTGTGCGTGGTGTGGAGGCAGCGGAGGCCGAGCGGAGCGCGATGACACTGGACTTCGACGCGTTCTTCCGCGGCGAGTACCCGCGTCTCGTGGCCGTCGGCACCGCACTGTGCGGTGACCGGGAGGCAGCTCGTGACATGGCCCAGGAGGCGCTGCTGCGCGCGTACCGGGCATGGCCGGCGGTCGGCGCGATGGAACGGCCCGGCGCGTGGTGCCGGCGAGTGCTCGTCAACCTGGCGATCGACCGCGGCCGTCGATCGGGACGTGAGCAGCGCGCCCTGGCCCGCATCGGTACGACCGACGAGGCTCCTGCGGCCTCGGACGACGACAGATTCTGGCCCGCGGTGCGCGCACTGCCCGAGCGCCAGCGCGCCGCCGTCGTGCTGTACTACGTCGAGGATCAACCGATCGACGTGATCGCCGAGGTGCTCGGCATCGCCACCGGCACCGTCAAAGCGTCGCTGCACGCGGCCCGCACGTCGCTCGCCGCCCGCCTCTCTGCGGAGGAGTCCTCGTGAACCCCGATGACCTCGACACCGCCGCCCGCCACGCCGTCGCTGCCCTCCACACCGATGCACCGTCGGCCGAGGAGACCGACGCCGCGCTCGCGGCCGTGAAGAGCGGGGGCACGACGACGGTACCGATCCGCGCCCGGTCGCGACGGACGCAGCCCTGGCGCGCCGCCGTCGTCGGCGCTGCACTCGTGGCAGCGGCCGTCGCGGGGTTCGTGCTGGTGCCCCGTGCGGGCGGGGACTCCTCGCCTGGCGAGCCCGTCGGGCCCGTCACCGCGTCGAGCGCCTCGCCACCCCCACCGACGTCGGAGGAGTCGGGCACGACCTCTTCGGTCCCGCCGAGCGATCCCCCCGTCTCCCAGACCGAGGTGCCGTACGCGCTGCAGCCCCGCGATGGCATCACTCACGTGACCGGGGTGGCCCTGACCCAGCCCGAGGTGTTGTGGTCGGCGACGATCGGCAGCGGGCCCGGCCAGCTCGGCGTCGAGGAGTGCGAGGAGTGCGACCGACCGCGACCCTTCAGCCCCGTCGTGACCGCCGGTGGCACGGTGCTCATCGTCGACTGGGTCAACGCTCGGGTGATGGCGGTCGATCAGGGGGTCGTGACGGCGGCGCCCCTCCCCGAGGGGTTCCTCCCATGGGCGACCACGCTGGGCTACGACGGCTGGCTGTACGTCGGCGGCTCCACCGGCTACGGGCAGCCGGATGCCGTCGCCTCGTTGCTCGCCTACGACCCGTCGAACCTGGCCGAACCGGTGCGGACGGCGCTCCCCGACGGGACGCGGTTCATCTCCTCGACCGCAACCGCTCTCCCCGCGGGCGTGTCGATCGACGGCGGCGCCACGGTCGCCGTGCCGTATCAGGGTCCGGAGTACGTGGCGATGCCGGCCGCCCGATTCGTCACCGGCGACGGCCACACCTCGGCCGTGCTGACCGCTGGGTACTCGGGACCGCTGGTCGTCGAGTTCGAGCCGGGGTGGGAACCGGCAGGGTTCGTGCAGCCGCTGACGATGACGGGCCAGTTCGCCGCCGCGATGCAGACACCGGCCGGCGAGCTCGTGGTGACGGTCGTCTACCCGGACGGCCCGGCGGTCGCGATGCCGCTGCCGCGCAGCTGGAGCTACGACGGCCAACCGTTCGTGGACGGGCAGGGCATCGTGGTGCTGGAGCAGACCGACGTCGGCTACGACGTCGTGCGATATCCGTTGCCGGCGTGAGTGCTACTCGGCCGACACCTTGCCGAGCACGCGGGTGATCGCGGCGACGTCGGTCTCGGTCAGCCGGCTGGCGAACACCTGCTGCACCATGCGGCGGTAGGTCACGTTCGCGTCACGCCACACCTCGCGGCCCTCCTTGGTCAGCGACACCTCGACCGCGCGGCCGTCGCCCCCGTTGCCAGCTGCACGCCGATGCACCCAACCGACCTGCTCGAGTCGGTCGAGTCGCCGGCTGAGGCTGGACGGCACGGCGCCGAGCTCGGTGCACAGCTGGCCGACGCGCATCGTGCCGCCGGCGCGCTGCAGGGTGGCCAGCGCATCGAACCAGGCGAGAGGCATCTCGTCGGATTCCATCAGCGCGTCGTCGATCATCCGCTCGGCGAGCGTCGCCGCGCGCTGCCAGTCGCGCCACAGCGTCAGGCGTTCGGCATCCAGTCGTGGCATCGTCGCTCCCCTACGCGGTCGCCTTCATCGCCGCGGCGAACGCCGCCAGAGCGATCTCGATGTCGTGGCCGGTCACCACGAGCGGCGGCATCCACCGCAGCACGGTGCCGTACGTGCCGGCGTTCATCACGATCACACGTCCCTCGCGCAGCAGGTGCTGTTGCACCGCGGCGACTCGCGCGGCGGACGCGAACTCGGTGCCGACCATCAGCCCCGGCCCACGCACCTGCACGATCCCCCCGTCCGGATCGTCGGCGTGCTCCGCCTGCGAAGCAACCAGGCCAGCGCGGAGCTGGTCGCCGCGCGCGTTCACCTCGTCGAGGAAGCCGGGTGCGGTCAAGATCTCGATCGTCGCCAGCGCGGCGGCGCAGCCCATCGGGTTGCCGCCGTACGTGCCGCCGTGGCTGCCCGTCGGCCAGCGGTCGTCGAGCTCGCGGCGCGTGCCGAGCGCCGCGAACGGGAAGCCCGATGCGATGCCCTTGGCCATGCAGATCACGTCGGGCTCGATGCCAGCGTGCTCCAGGGCGAACAGCTTGCCGGTGCGGCCGAAGCCGGTCTGCACCTCGTCGGCCACGAACAGGATCCCGTGCGCTCGGCAGCGCTCGAGGAGCCCATGCAGGAACCGCGGCGGCGCCGGGACGTATCCGCCTTCACCGAGCACCGGTTCGAGGATCACGCAGGCGGTCTCCTCGGGTGCTGTCATCGTCCGCAGCACGTGGTCGAACCCGGCGAGCGCCGCATCCACGGCCACGTCCTGGTCCGGGGCGAGCGGATCGGGGAACGGTGCGACGTACACGCCGGCTGGCAACGGTGCGTGGCCGGCGCGATAGCCGGTCTTCGATGTCGTCATCGCCATCGCCAGATGCGTGCGGCCGTGGAAGCTGCCGCTGAACACGATCGTGTTCGGCCGCTGGGTGACCTGCTTGGCGAGCTTGACCGCGGCCTCGGTGATCTCGGCGCCCGAGTTGGCGAAGAAGAACGTGTCGATCGAGCCGGGCGTGATCTCGGCGAGCCGTGCAGCGAGCGGCTCGAGCAGATCGTGGCGGTACACGTTCACCTGGGCGTGGACGAACCGTTCCGCCTGGGCGGCGATCGCCGCGACCACCTGTGGATGGGCGTGGCCGGTCGAGGTGACGGCGATGCCGGCGGCGCAGTCGAGGTACTGCTCGCCCGTGGTGGTCGTGACCCACGCCCCTCGCCCCGTCGCGACCTCGAGATCGGTCACGCTGAACCACACACCGGAGAGATGTGACTCACTCGGCATGTCGCGAGACTACGTCAGTCGCGGATCACCCGAATTCGCCGAGCCGGCGCGCTGTCTCGCGGAACTCGCGCACGGTGCTGGCGATGATCTCGTCGACCGGTTCGACCGCATCGATGCGTCCGGCGACCTGGCCGGCGAAGGCGATGAACGCCTCCATGTCACCTCCGAAGTAGAGGTCGAGCATGTTGCCGAAGTCCTCGCCGGCGACGTGCTCCTGTCGTTCGAGACGCACGCTCCGCTCCGTGCGCAGCACGCGCAGACCCGGCCGCGAGTGACGGTTGAGGAACACGGTGCTCTGCTCGTCGGCGGCGATGATCGCTTGCTTCCAGTTGTCGTGGATCGGGCTCTCCACCGACGACACCATCCGGGTGCCCATCTGCACGCCCTCGGCGCCGAGCGCGAACGCGGCGGCCATCGACACGCCGTCGCTGATGCCGCCGGCGGCGACCACCGGCACGTCGACGGTCTGGCACACCAGGGGCAATAGCACCATCGTCGCCACGTCGCGCGGGTTCTTGAAACCGCCCCCTTCACCACCCTCGACGACGAGCCCGTCGACGCCGGCGGCGATCGCCTTGAGCGCCGCTCCGAGCGACGGCACCACGTGGAACACGGTCAGGCCGGCGCCTTTCAGCTGCGCGGTGAACCGCGTCGGGTCGCCGGCGCTGGTCGTGACGAAGCGAACCCCGTTGTCCACCACGAAGTCGACGATGGACGGATCGCGCACGAACAGCTGGGCGATGTTCACCCCGAACGGCTTGTCCGTCAGGTCGCGCATCTTGGTGATCTCGACGCGGACATCGTCGAGCATCCCTGACGACGTCTCGATGATGCCGAGCCCGCCGGCGTTCGACACCGCCGACGCGAGCTGCGCCCTGGCGATGTAGCCCATCGGCGCCTGGATGATCGGGTAGTCGACACCGAGCAGCTCCGCGACGCGGGTGCGGATCGGTGCGGGCCGTTCGTCTGCCTCGGTCACGGCCGGACCGTACCAACGGTTCCGGCCGCGATCGGAGTCGGTCAGAAGGCGACCGCCAGCACGTCCTCGTAGGACGCGGTGAGGTGGAAGATCATTGCATCGCGAACCTTCTCAGGGACGTCGTCCAGATCGGGTCCGTTCCGCTTCGGCAGTACCACCTCGGTGAGGCCGGCGCGATGGGCGGCGAGCACCTTCTGCTTCACCCCGCCGATCGGCAGGACGAGGCCCTGCAGCGTGATCTCGCCGGTCATGCCGACGGACGGCTTCACCTGCCGGTCGGTGAGGAGCGACAGGAACGCCGTCGTCATCGTGATGCCGGCGCTGGGCCCGTCCTTCGGGATCGCGCCGGCCGGCACGTGCACGTGGAAGCGCTGCTGGAGCGCAGCGGGATCCACACCGAGCGCGCTCGCGTGTGAGGCGATGTAGCTGAGCGCGATCTGCGCCGACTCCTTCATCACGTCGCCGAGCTGTCCGGTGAGGGTCAGCTCCGGACCGCTGCCGTTGGCCGGGCTGGCGGTGACCTCGACGAACAACACGTCTCCACCCGCGCCCGTGACCGCGAGGCCGGTGGCGACGCCAGGTACCGACGTGCGGTCCTGGATCTCGTCGTCGACCTTCTGCCGACCGAGCCACGGTTGCAGCTCGTCGATCGTGACCGGTGGCTGCGCCTCACCGACGGCCACCTTGGCGGCGACCTTGCGGCTCAGCTTGCCGAGCTCGCGCTCCAGCGCACGCACCCCGGCCTCACGGGTGTAGCCGCTGATGATCGCGTCCAGCATCGCGTCGTCGAGCACGACGTCGCCGTCCTGGAGACCGGCCAGCTGCAGCTGGCGCGGCAGCAGGAAGCGGCGGGCGATGAACGCCTTCTCCTCGGCGGTGTAGCCGTCGAGGCGGACGAGCTCCATCCGGTCCAGCAACGGCCCGGGGATGCCGTCCAGTGCGTTCGCCGTCGCGATGAACACGACGTCGGACAGATCGAGGTCGATCTCGAGATAGTGGTCGCGGAACGTGTGGTTCTGAGCCGGGTCGAGCACCTCGAGCAACGCCGCGGTGGGGTCGCCGCTCCAGCCGCCGGCCGACAGCTTGTCCACCTCGTCGAGCAACACGACGGGGTTCATGGACCCGGCTTCGCTGATCGCTCGGGCGATGCGGCCTGGCTGCGAGCCGACGTACGTGCGGCGGTGACCGCGGATCTCGGCCTCGTCGCGCACTCCGCCGAGGGCGACGCGCACGAAGTTGCGGCCCATGGCCCGAGCGATGCTCTCGCCGAGGCTGGTCTTGCCGACGCCTGGCGGGCCGACGAGCGTGACGATCGCACCCTGGCCACGACGGCTCGCGGTGGTCGGCGCGTCATCCAGGCCGCGCTCGCTGCGCAGCTTGCGCACGGCGAGGAACTCCACGATCCGGTCCTTGACGTCATCGAGGCCGTAGTGGTCGGCGTCGAGCACCTCGCGCGCCGCTGGCAGGTCGAGGTTGTCGATGGTGCGCGTCGCCCAGGGCAGCTCGAGGACGCGGTCGAGCCACGTGCGGATCCAGCTGTGTTCGGGACTCTGGCCGCCGGTGCGCTCCAACCGGTCGAGCTCCTTGGCGAGCGCCTTCTGCACGCCCTCGGGCAGGTGCTCGCCGAGCTCGGCGACCTTGCTGCGGTACTCGGCGACGACGTCGTCGTCGCCTTCGCCGAGCTCCTTGCGGATCGCCGCCATCTGCTCACGGAGCAGGAACTCGCGCTGGCGCTTGTCCATGCCCTCGGTCACGTCCGTGCGGATCTGCTCGTTGATTTGGAGCTCGGCCAGGAGATCCTTCGCCCACCGCAGCACGACGTCGACCCGGTCGGCGACGTCGACCGCGGCCAGCACGGCGAGCCGATGATCCAGCGTGGTCTCGGCCCACGACGTCGCCGCGTCGGCGAGCGCGCCGGGCGCTGACACCGTGCGGAGCACCTCGGGCAACCGGCGGCTGCGGCGCAGCGTCGCGACCTCGTCGAGCACGACGCGCAGCTCGCGGCCGAGGGCCTCGACCCGCGGGGAGGGGCGCGGGTCGAGGACCTCGACGACTTCGGCCTGGCGTCCCGCTCGTTCGCTGTCGAGCATGCGAACCACCCGGGCCCGATGCTCGGCCTGGACGATCGCCGCGGGGGTGCCGTTGGGCAGCGCGCCGACGTCGGGGACGCGGGCGATGACACCCACGGCGGACTCGGCGCCGGCGGGAAGGAGGAGCACCCGACCGCCGGCGGCGGCCGTCGCCGCGCGACGCACGTCCTCGTCGTCGAGGGTCAGGGTCACGACGGTGCCGGGCAGGACCACGCCCGGAAGTTCGAGGACACCCAGCGTCTGGGTGGCCACCGGCGATTTGGTGTCATTGTCAACCATGTAGCAGAGGGTACAGATACAGAACCTAAGTCACACCCACTCAAGTTCAGCGTCCACCCCTTCATTCTGGGGAGCAAATCGGGCGCTGGAGCGCCCGATTTGCTCCCGAGTTCGGGGGGAACCGGGGGCGTAGGGTCGGCGTGCAATGCAGGTGCGACCGCTCGCTCTTGCCGCCGCCGCGCTGGCCGTGGGCACCTGCGCGGCGATGGACCCTGCGGGTTGGAACCCGTTCGGACCTGCCAAGTGGCTCGCCGTGTCCGTGCTGACCCTGCTCGCGCTGACCGTCGCCCTCTGGGACGACCGGTTCTCGCTCGACCGACCGACCACCTGGCTGTGGGCCGCGCTGCTCGCGTCGATGGCGATCGCGGCCATCGGCGGCCTCGACCCGCTGTACGCGTGGACCGGCACGGCCGAGCGCCACCTCGGGGTGGTCGGCTGGACGCTCATCGGCGGCGCGTTCGTCGCTGGCCAGCAGCTGCGCCGGGAGGACGGGGACATGCTGGCCGTCGGACTCGTCGGTGCCAGCTGGGTGACCACGGGGTACGCCCTGGTCGAGGCGATCTGGGGCGAACCGATCGACCTGGCCTCGACGACGGATCGGCTGGGCGGCCCGTTCGGATCGCCGGCGCTGGTCGGTGCGGGGTGCGCGCTGCTCGTGCCCGCCACGGTCGGCGTCGCTCTGGACCCGACGGTGCGGACGTGGGTGCGCCGAGCTGCGGCGGCCGGCGCCGGAGGGTGCTCGATCGCCCTGGTCGGCTCCGGCGCCCGCGCCGCCTGGGTCGGGCTGGCGGTCGCGATCGTGGCTTGGGGGGTCGTCCAGCTGCGTTCCCGACGCTTCGACCGGGGACGGATCGGACCGGTCCTCGCGGCGATCATCGTGACCGTCGGGGTCGGTGCCGTCGTGCTGGGTGGTCGGTTCGACGCTCTGGCCGAGCGCGACCACGGCACGTCCTCCCGGGTGGACGAATGGCGCCTGGCGACGCAGGTGATCGCGGATCATCCGGTCCTCGGTACCGGGCCGGAGGGGTACCGACTCGCCGTTCCGGGCAACGTCGACGCCTGGTACGAGCAGGCCTACGGGCGCGCCGTGATCCCCGACCGAGCCCACAGCGGCGTGCTCGACGTGACCGCGACCGGCGGGGTGTTCGCCGGCGCGGTGTACCTGGCCCTGCTGGTGGTGCTCGGCGTCGTGCTGGTGCGCGCGCTCGACCGCGGCGGTCTCCACGCCGGCCTCGCCGTCGCCGTCGGCGCCTACCTCCTCCAGCAACAGCTGCTGTTCCCGCTGAGCGAGCTCGACCCACTGGCATGGATGCTCGCCGGCGCTGTCGTCGCCTGGCGACCGCGCCCGCCGGTGCCTGCGGCACCTGTACCTCGCACGCGCCGGGCGCTGGGCGCGATCGCCGCCGGGCTCACGGCTGTGGCGCTGGTGACCGGGGTGTTGGAGGTGGCGGCCGACCGCCTGGATCGCCGCGCTCTGGTCGACATCGCGCACGGGCGACCGTCGGACGCCGTAGCCGCCGCCCGGGATGCGGTACACCTGCGGCCGGATCTCGTCCGGTCGCGGTTGGTCCTCGCTCGGGCCTGGTTGGCGACCGGCACACTGTCGGGGGTCGATGCGGCCCTGACCGAGATCGACGGCGCCCTCGACCTCTCGCCGCTGGACCCCCTCGTGCAACAGGAGCGCGGGGTGGTCCTCAACCGCCGTGCAGCGATCACGGGCGACGCGTCCGATGCTGCGGCAGCACTGGCGTACTGGCAACGGCTCGTGGCGCACGACCCGGTCAACGCTCGATGGCAGCTGGAGCTTGGTCGGGCCGCCGCGGCCGCGGGCGAGGTCGACCTTGCCCGCTCGGCCTGGGCCTCCGCCGCCGACCTCGCGCCCGACGACCCGACCGCGGCGGCGTTGCTCGACGCGCTGCCGGCAGCGTAGGGAACCGGATCGGGCCATGCGGCGTGTATCAAGCGTGGAGACGGCGGGGGTGCGGCGCGGAGGTGAGCCGGTGGCGATCGATCCGCTGTTGATCGACGTGCACGGCATCCGGTTCGAGGACTTCTACCGCGAGCAGCGGGATCGGATCGGCCGGGCGCTCGCCGTCACGTTCAACGACGACGAGCTCGCCGCCGAGGCGGTGGACGAGGCGATGACCCGCGCCTACGCCCGCTGGGCGAAGGTGTCGTGCTACGACAACCCGGGCGGGTGGGTGTTCCGCGTGGGGTTGAACTGGGGCATCTCGGTGCTGCGCCGCCGCAAGCGGGCCACGCCCACCGACGCCCACGAGGCCGTGACCACCGCCGACGGACCCGACCCCGCGATCGCAGCGGCCGTCGCCGCGCTCCACCCCGACCAGCGGGCGGTCGTGGTGTGCCGGCTCTTGCTCGGGTGGTCCGAGCAGCAGACCGCCAGTGCGTTGCGGATTCGCCCCGGCACCGTGAAGAGCCGTCTCCATCGCGCCAGTGGGCGCCTGCAAGTGCAACTGCAACATCTCCGAACGGAGGCACCCGAATGAACCCCGACGAGCTGGACCGCTACCTCCAGGATCGAGCCGGCACGACCGACCTCGGCCGCACCCCGGTGCAGGTGATCATGCGCCGCGGCGCTCGCCGCCGCGCTCGCCGCCGCACGATGGCGACGGCAGGCGTGCTCGCCGTCGGCACGGTGGGCGCCGTCGCGACGGTGCAGGTGTTGGCGAAGGGCACCGAACCCGCTCACATCAGCTCCGCCCCGGTCAGCACCGACCCGAGCCCGGACGACACCGAGGCACCGGCGGTCACCGCTATTGCACCGGAACCGGTCGGTCCGGCCGATGGTGTCGGATTCGTCGACTCCCCGCTGGTCTGGAACCCGGTCGAGGTCGGCTCCGCCGAGTCGCTCGGCGCGTTGTACGGGTACGGCATCGACCGTGCCGACGGGCCGCCGTTCCTGGCGGTCTCCACCCAGCCGGGACGCAGCGCCAACGGCCAAGCCACCGTGTATCGCAGCGACGACGGCCTGCGCTGGGCCGAGGTCGGGCCGCTGGCCCGACAGTCCGGCCAGCTCGACGGCGGCGGCGGAGCCCTCTACGCGGTGTCGACGATGGCCAGCGCGGCGGATCTGTCGGCCGCGCGCCCGTACCTCGTCAGCTCCACCGACGGGGAGACCTGGAACACCCAGGCCCTGCCCTACGACATCGCTGCGCTGCGTGTGCCGGGCGTTTCCAACGTGTCCGTGACCAGCCCGAGCGTCGAGCGGATCGGCGACGACCTCGTCGTCGGCGCGGTGATCCGGGCCTCGGTGACCCCGGCGTCCATCGCTCCGGTGCTCGGCGTCGATGCCCGCCGGATCAGCTACCGGCCCGACGGGGACGGGCTGGTCGTGTACGCCGACGCCGAAGCTGTCCCCTGCGACGAGCTCGAGCGCGAGAGCAACCGTGTGAACGCCGACTACCCAACCGCCACGACCGTGGTCGTCAGACCAGGCGATGCCGCCGAGCAGACGGGGACCACCGAACCGGCGGACTCCCCCACCACGACCGCGGTCGAGTACCGGCAGGTGGGCTCGCGTGACGACGACGGCTGCTACCTCTGGGGCGACGAGGCGGCCAGCTACGGCTGGGGCGACCTCGGGTTCCCGGACGACGTGGTCCAGGCGATCGTCGGCACACCGGTGCTGTTCCGCACCGCCGACGGCACGACGTTCGAGCAGCTCGACGTGCCCGCCGAGCTGGCCGGGGTCACCGACCTCAGGGTCGGCCGGATCGACGACGACTACCTGCTCGCTGGCACCAGCTACGTCGCCCCGGCGCCTGTGGCGAAGATCGTCCGCGGCACCCCTGAGCGGGGGTGGCAGGCGCTCCCGTCGATCGGCCGTGCCAGCGAGCAACTGCTGTCCGTCGGGGCGATCGACGAGGTGCCGTTCGTCGCCGGTTGGAGCACGGTCTGGACCCTTCACGGCGACGAGTGGACCACGGTGCCCCTCGCCCAGCTCGCCGCCCCACAGACTCCGACGTCCTGGCAGCTCGCTGCCGGGGGGCCGCGGGGGATCGTGCTCGCCGCCGAGGTGGGCGACCTCGTCGATCCGAGCGTGGTCGATCATCCGGACCAGCCCTGGGAGTTCGTCGAGGGCAGCACGCACTGGGTGATCTACTTCAGCCAGGACGGCGTCACCTGGTCGAAGACCGAGCTGTCCGACCTGATCGGCGACGTCGGCACCCAGCAGATCTACGGTGTCCAGGTCACCGCCGACCAGGTGCTCGTCAGCGTCCGCGAACCCGCATCCACCGACCACGACGTCGCACTCCCCGGCACCACCGTCCTCGTCGGCACCCTCGCCTGACGTCCTGCCCTCGTTCTCGGGAGCAAATCGGGTGCTCCAGCACCCGATTTGCTCCCGAGTTCGATGGGGGTTGGGTCAGGGGAGGGAGTTCAGCGCTTCCTGGAAGGTGGCGTCGGCGGCGAGGAGCTTGCGCAGCGGCATCAGGACCTTGGGCATCGTCACGCCGAGGGCGGCGGTGAGGCGGTCGCCGTCGTGGTAGAGGGCGACGAACCTGCCGTCGTCGACGCTGCCGGCGACGATCTGGACCTCGTCGTCGGCCCCGGGATGACCGAGGAACTGGATGCGGGCGTCGTACTGGTCGCTCCAGAAGAACGGCACCGGGACGTACGGCTGGGCGTCGTCCCCCGCGGCCCGGCGCAGGAGGTTGCGGGCGGCGAACGCACCCTGCTCGTTGGCGTTGGTCCAGTGCTCGAGCCGAACCATCTGCCCGCGCAGCTCCCAGCGGGCCATGTCGCCGGCCGCCCACACCGCGTCGGTGGCGGCGTTCAGCGTCGCGTCACACCAGACGCCGTCCTTGCCGGGCCCCTCGCCGATGGTCAGGCCGCTGCCGGCCAGCCAGCCGGTGACCGGGGCGACACCGATGCCGACCACCACGACGTCGGCCGGCACGACGTCCCCACCATCCAGCCGCACCCCCGAGACGCGGGCAGCGCCGACCTCGATCGCGTCGACGCGTACGTCGCAGCGGATCTCCACCCCGTTGCGGGTATGGACGGTGCCCACGGCCCGGCCCATCTCGGTGCCCAGCGCGCGGATCAGCGGCGCGGGCAGCCCTTCGAGCACGACGACCTCGGCGCCGAGCTTGCGGGCCGAGGCGGCGACCTCGAGCCCGATGAACCCGGCGCCGATCACGACGACGCGCACGCCGGGCTCGGCCAGCTCGTCGCGCAGCGCCATCGAGTCGCCGAGCGTGCGCAGCACGTGGATCCCCGCCGCCTCGGGCTGACCGGGCAGCGTGCGCGGCGCGGCTCCGGTGGCCAGGACCAGCGCGTCGTACGACACCGAGGTTCCGTCGCCCAGCAGCACGGCTCGTGCCTCGAGGTCGAGACCCGAGGCCGGCACCCCGAGGCGCCAGTCGGCGCCGAGCATCTCCATGTTCTCGTGCTTGCGCAGCGCGATCCGCTCGGCATCCCAGTCGCCGACGAGGAACTGCTTGGACAGCGGCGGGCGGTCGTAGGGCAGGTGCGGCTCGGCGCCGATCACGGTGATGCCACCGCCGTACCCGTCGCCGCGCAACGACTCCACGGCGCGCAACCCGGCCAGCGACGCGCCGACGACCACCACCCTCTCGAGCATCGGGTCAGACTGCCACAGCGCCTCGCCGCCGCCCGAGGCTGTCGTGCCGGAACGTGATCGACATGCGTGGGCCGATCCGCCGGGCCGTCTTCGGCACGCAGTGCTGCCACGTGGCCTGGCACGTGCCACCCATCACGAGCAGGGTGCCATCGCCGAGCACGAACGATCGTGACCGCGCGCCGGACGACTCGGGACATCCCGGCCGCGGTCGCAGGTGGAGCGGCCGCGGCTCGCCGACGCTGAGGATCGCGACGTGGGCATCGTGGCGTTCGGCCAGCCGGTCGCCGTGCCAGGCGACGGAGTCCTGCCCGTCACGGTAGAGGTTGCAAGCGATCGAGGTGAGCCGGCGCCGGTAGCGAGCCGACAGTGCGCCTCGGGCCACCCGCAACACCGGGAGTGGCTCGGATCCGTCGGCGACGGACCACCACGACGTCAACCTCGGTTCGGCGACCATGCGCTCGTACATCGGCACGGTGTGCTGCCGCCACGTGCGCTGCTGGACGAGCGCGTCGAACACGGCATCCGCGCCGCGCAACCAGCACGGCAGCAGGTCGATCCACGCGCCACCGGCCAGTTCGATCCGTTGCACCCCGCTGAACGACGGGTCGATCGAGGGTGGCTCGACGCCGAACAGCGAAGCCTGCATCGCCCCCCACCGCGGCTCCAGCACGACCGATCTGGACACATGTTCGAGCATACGTCTGTTCGACACCTGTCGGCAACGGGTCGGGCAGAATGCAGCGTGGCGATCGATCGGATCGACGACCCCGACGACGAGCGGCTGGCCGAGTACCGCCACCTGCGCGACCCCGCCACCCGGCGGCGGATGGAGGGTGGCGAGTTCCTGATCGCCGAGGGGGTGACCGTCATCCGCCGCCTGACGACGTCGCCGCTGCGCATCCGATCCGTCCTGGGGACGCCGCGGCGGCTCGCCGCGCTCGCCGACGACCTGCGTTCGGTCGCCGCACCGATCTACGTCGCCTCACCGGAGGTGCTCGCCGCCACGGTCGGCTTCGACCTGCACCGCGGCGCGATCGCCAGCGCCGATCGGCCCACGCCCCTCCCGATCGAGCAGTTGGCCTCGATGCGCACGATCGCCGTACTGGAAGGCCTCAACGACCACGAGAACCTCGGAGCGATCGCTCGATCGGCACGTGCCCTCGGCGTCGAGGCGCTGCTGCTCGACCCGACCTGCGCCGACCCGTACTACCGGCGGTCGGTGCGGGTCAGCATGGGCGAGATCCTTCACCTGCCGATCGCGTTCGCCGAGCGATGGCCTCAGGCGATCCTCGACCTGCGGGCGGCCGGCGTGACCGTCGCCGCGCTCACTCCGGAACCGAGCGCCGACGACATCGGCGAGTGGCTACGTCCCGGTGGTCCACTCGCGATCCTGCTCGGGGCCGAGGGGCCGGGCCTGACCGAACGGGCGCTCACGTCCGCCGATGCCCGGCTGCGGATCCCGATCTCGCCAGACGTCGACTCGGTGAACGTCGGCCACGCCGCGGCGATCGCGTTCGCGTTGCTGCGCTGACCACCGCCTCACTCGGCGTCGGTCGATCCGGCGCTGTCGCCCTCACCGTTCTCCGGCGGCGACACCACCTCGGCTGCCTGCGCGCGGGGGATGCGCAGCGGCTGCGCTGTCGTCACCCCGACCGTGCGGCCACCGAGGATCACCGGGACCATCGGGCCCGAGAGCACGGTCAGGACACAGCCGTCCTGGTCGAGGTCGACCTGCATCCGCGACGCGTGTCGTTGCAACCGGAACGAGATGCCCTCGAACGCTTCGGGCAGACACGGCTCGAAGACGAGCTCGGCACCCGTGTCGAACATTCCGGCGAAGCCGTACACGACCACGCCCCACAATCCACCCGCTGACGCGATGTGCACGCCGTCCTCGGTGTTGCCGTGCATGTTGGCGAGGTCGACGAACAGCGACTGGCGGAAGTAGTCCACCGCCAGCTGGTCGTAACCGATCTGCGCCGCAGCGGTGGCCTGGACGCATGCCGACAGTGACGAGTCGCCCGTCGTGATCGGGTCGTAGTAGTCGAAGTTGCGCCGCTTCTGGTCCAGCGAGAACTGGTCCGAGCGCAGCACCATCGCCAAGACCACATCGGCCTGCTTGAGCACCTGGAAGCGGTAGATGACGAGCGGGTGGTAGTGCAGCAACAACGGGTAGTTCGTCGCCGGCGTGTGCTCGAAGTCCCAGCGCTCCTTCGACAAGAACGTGTCGTCCTGAGGATGGATGCCCTGGCGCTCGTCGTACGGCAGGTAGATCGCCTCGGATGCCTCGATCCATCGCTCGACCTCGTCGGGGTGGAGCTCCAGGCGGCGCAGCAGGCTCTCGTACGCGTCGGGCCCATGGTCGCGCAGCAGCTCCACGACGCGCGCCGCGTAGCGCATGTTGAAGCGGGCCATGACGTTCGTGTACAGGTTGTCGTTGACGACCGTCGTGTACTCGTCGGGGCCGGTGACCCCGTGGATGTGGAACCGGTGCTCGCCGTCATGGGAGTAGAACCCGAGGTCCTCCCACATCCGTGCCGTCTCGACCAGGATCTCGGCCCCCTCATCGACGAGGAAGGCCACATCGCCGCTGGCGTCGAGGTAGCGCTTGAGGGCGAGCGCGATCGCGGCGTTGATGTGGTACTGCGCGGTGCCGGCGGCGTAGTACGCCGAGGCCTCCTCGCCATTGATCGTGCGCCACGGGTACAACGCGCCCCGCTGGCTCAGCACGTGCGCTCGGCGGCGGGCGATCGGCAGCATGTTCCACCGGAAGCGCATCAGGCTGCGTGCCGCCTCGGGGTTCGTGTAGGCGAGGAACGGGACGATGTAGATCTCCGTGTCCCAGAAGTAGTGGCCCTCGTAGCCCGCCCCCGTGACGCCCTTCGCGCCGACGCCTTGCTCGTGCGTGCGGGCGGTGGCCTGGGCGAGTTGGAAGATGTTCCATCGCATCGCCTGTTGCGCCGGCTCGTCGCCACGGATCTCGACATCGCTCGACTCCCAGAACCCGTCGAGCCATTCGCTCTGGTCGGTCTGGAGGCGATCGAGGCCGTCCTGCGCGGCGCGCTCCAGCGTCCGCGTGCAGCGATCGGCGAGCTCCTCGCTCGGCACGCCACGCGACGTGTGGTAGGTCACGAACTTGGTGAGCGTGATCGGTTCGCCGGGCTCGGCGCGCACGATGATGTCGGTCTTGGCGTGATCGGGCCCGACGTCCGTCGTGACCTCGTGCGGCGACCGGGTCGCCACCGTCTGGCGGTACCCGCACGCCAGCGTCATGCCGCTGTTGGCGCAGCGGTAGCCGAGCACGACCTCGCCGTCGTGCTCGCTGTGGAACTTCGGCACCAGGACCCGATGGTCGAACTGCCGGCTCTTGCGCGGGTCGCGGCCCTCGCCGAGCGCAGCGGAGGTGACGTGGTACTCGTCCTCGCCGTCCTGGCGGTTCAACATCTGCGACGAGATCACCACCGGTGCCGGGGCGTCGAGCAGCGTCACCTCCATCGTCAGCACGGCGAGGTGACGGTGGACGAGACTGACCATCCGCGTCGAGCGGACGTGCACGCGCTTGCCGCCCGGAGTGCGCCAGACGAGGTCGCGCGTCAGGATGCCCTGACGGAAGTCGAGCACCCGCTCGTAGTGCTCCAGGTCGGCGCCGGAGAGCAACAGCGGTTCGTCGTCGACGAACAACTTCATCAGCTTGGTGTCGGGCACGTTGACGATCGTCTGACCGATCGTGGCGAAGCCGTAGGCGTCCTCGGAGTAGTGGATCTTCCAGGTCTCGTGGAAGCCGTTGACGAACGTGCCGTGGCTGTGCGCGTCGCGGCCCTCCTCCGGGTTCGCCCGCATGCCGAGGTAGCCGTTGCCGACGGCGAACAGCGTCTCGGTCAGTCCGAGGTCGTCGGTGCACGGCTCGCGCTCGACGAGCCGCCACGGCTCCGTCGGGAAGCGGTGCTGCGGCAGCGAGACCGGCGCCGACCGTGGGCTCATGCCACCACCAGTTCGGCGAGGTCGGCGATGACGGCGTCGGCGCCGTTGGCCAGGAGTTGCTCGGCGCCGGCGCCGCGGTCCACACCGAGCACCAACCCGAAGTGACCTGCGCGCCCCGCGGCGACGCCGGACAGCGCGTCCTCGACGACGACCGCGTGGCCGGCATCGACGCCGAGGCGACTGGCGGCGAGCAGGAACATGTCGGGCGCCGGCTTGCCCGGCACGTCCTCGGATGCGGCGACCGTGCCGTCGACGACCACGTCGAACCGCTCGCCGAGACCCGCCGCCTGCAGCACGTCGCGGGCGTTGCGCGATGACGAGACGACCGCCGCCGGGACGTCGCGCCGTTCGAGCTCGGCGAGGAACGCCGACGACCCGGCGTAGGGGGAGATGCCGTCGCGCTGCAGCACCTCGGTGAACAGCGCGTTCTTGCGGTTGCCGAGCGCGCACACCGTGCCGTGACCAGGCGGATCGTCCGGCGAACCGTCAGGGAGTGAGATGCCGCGCGACGCCAGGAACGAGCGAACCCCGTCGTAGCGAGGCTTGCCGTCGACGTAGGCCAGGTAATCCGCCTGGGTGAACGGTGGCCGGTCGGCGAGGAACTCGTCGAACATGATCGTCCATGCCCGCTCGTGCACCTCGGCCGTCGGCGTCAAGACGCCGTCGAGGTCGAAGAGGAACGCCGCGAATCGCTCCCAGTCGATCGGTCCCGTCACCCCGCCGAATGTACGGCATCGCGGGGTCCGCGCTCTGCCGCCACCGGACGTCAGCCGTCGAGCGCGGCGGCTGCGAGGGTGGCCAGGCGCTCGACCTGGGCGACGAACGGGTCGATGCCGGGTTCGCCGCGAGCCGTCATGCGGGCGACGACACCCTGCACGATGCACGCGATCCTCCACAGTGCGAACGCGACATAGACGGGCAGCTCGTCGAGGTCGAGACTCGACGCGGCCCCATAGGCGACGATCAGTTCGCGGCGAGAGGCGAAGCCAGGCACCCTGGTCGGCGGATCCTGGAGGGCCACCGTCTCGTCGCCGGGCTCGGCCCAGTACGCCAGCATCGCTCCGACGTCGGCCAGCGGATCGCCGACCGTGGCCAGCTCCCAGTCGACGATCGCCCGCACCGATCCATCAGCGGCAAGGAGGCAGTTGTCGAGCTTGGGGTCGGCGTGCACGAGCGCGACCGCCTGCTGCGTCGGCGTCCGCTCGACCAAGCCGGCGTGCACCCGCCCCATCAGGGCATGGTCGCCGCCCGAGGATTCCCACTGCCGCCACCACCGAGAGAGCTGACGCTCCACGTAGTTGCCAGGGCGGGTCAGACCACCCAGACCGACCGCTTCGACGTCGAGCGCGTGGAGCGCGGCGAGCGCCGATGCAAAGCTGGCACCGGCCGCCTGTCGCGCCACCTCGTCGATCTCCGCTGCGGACGCCCGGTCGACGACCGCTGCACCGTCGACCAGCTCGTAGACCGCGAACGGCACGCCGATCACGGTCGGGTCCTCGCACACGCCGAGCACCGCAGCCACTGGGACGTCACTCGACGCCAGCGCGGCGACGATGCGGGCTTCGCGCACCACGTCGTGAGCCGTCGGCAGGATCGGCCCAGCCGGTGGCCGGCGCACCACCACCCGCCGCCCCGCACCGTCGGTGACCCGGTAGGTCAGGTTCGACCGACCGTGCCCCAGCCTGTCGACCTCGAACGGCGCCTGGAGCGCGACCGGACCGCTCGCCAGCCCTTCACGCAGTGCCCGCTCGACGTCGTCCACCAGGCGGTGCAGCCTACGCGTGCGGTCCGGACGCAGACGGGGGCGACTGTTACCTTGCCCGAGGAGTCGACACGAGGAGGTCTGATGGTGGCGCTCGATGGACGTGTGGTGGTGGTGACCGGTGCCGGGCGCGGCATGGGGTTCGAGCACGCCAAGGCGCTCGCCGCGGCGGGTGCCTCAGTGGTCGTGAACGACGCCGGCTGCGAGCGCGACGGGTCCGGCAGCGATCCGTCGGTCGCCGTGGCTGCCGCTGAGGCGATCCGAGCCGACGGCGGAACGGCGGTCGCGAGCACCGCCGACGTCAGCACCACCGAGGGCGCCCGGGCAGCCGTCGAGCTGGCGATCTCCGAGTTCGGCGCCCTGCACGGGCTGGTCAACAACGCCGGGATCCTGCGCGACCGGATGTTCGTGAACATGACCGACGACGACTGGGACGAGGTGATGCGCGGCCACCTCCGCACGACGTTCGCCGCGACCCGCGCTGCGGCCCAGCACTGGCGCGACCGCTCGAAGGCCGGCGACCCGGTGCGAGCGGCGGTGGTCAGCATGTCCTCGACGTCGGGGCTGATCGGCCAGGTCGGCCAGTCCAACTACGGCGCGGCGAAGGCGGGCATCGCCGCACTGACCGTGATCCTCGCCCAAGAGCTCGGCCGCTACGGCGTGCGGGTGAACGCGCTCACGCCGGTGGCCCGCACCCGGATGACCGAAGAGGTCCCCGGCGTCAGCGACCTCGTGCGCGCACCCGAGGATCCGACCGAGTTCGACACGTACCACCCCGCCAACGTGTCGCCGCTGGTCCTCTGGCTGTTGGCGGAGGACTGCCCCGCCACGGGCGAGGTGTTCTACGTTCGTGGCCGGGAGATCCGCCGCTACGCGCCGTGGAGCTACGCCGACACGATCACGACCGACGGCGCCTGGCACCCCGACGACATCGCCGCCCGCCTCGGTCCGCTGGTGCGTCGATGAGCGGCGGGCCGGTCGCGCTCGTCGTCGGCGCGGCCTGCCCGCCCGGCATCGGCCGGGCCACCGCCGTACGCCTCGCCCGGCGCGGGTGCCGGGTGGTGTGCGTGGAGCGGGTGATCGACGCACCGGCCGACGTGCCCCTCCCCGACACCGCGTGCACGCGCCCTGCGGACCTTGCCGCGACGGTGGACGCCGTGCGCGATGCCGGCGGTGAGGTGCTCGGGCTGGCGATCGACGTCTCGGCGCCGCGCGGCGCCGAGACCGCAGTCGGTGAGGCGGTCGCGGCGTTCGGTCGACTCGACCTCGTGGCCCACGTCGAGGGCGGCCTCGGCGACACGTTCGGCTCCGGCCCGCTGCTGTCGGTCACCGACGAGCGCTGGGCAGCGTGCCTGGCGATGAACCTCACTGCCGCGTTCGCGGTCGCCACCGCTTCCGCGCGCCAGATGGTGGCCCAGGGCGACGGCGGCTCGATCGTGCTGCTGTCCTCCCACGCGGTGCCCGGGTTGCCTCGGGCAGCCACCGGCACGTTCGCGGCGTCGAAGGCCGCTGTGGAACGGTTGGTCCGCGACCTCGCCGACGAGCTCGGTGTCGAGCGGATCCGGGTGAACGCGGTTCGCCCGCTCGGCGTCGACCCGAACGTCGCCAGCGCTGGCAACCCGCACCTGTCTCGCCTCGTCGACGACAGCGGGGCGTCCGGCGTCAACGCGATGCACCGCTTCCAGCTCCCCGACGAGACCGCCGCGGTGATCGACTTCCTGCTGTCCGACGCGGCGTCGTTCGTCACCGGAGAAGCGGTCGGCGTCAACGGCGGCGCCCGCTGGTGACTACGCCCGCATGTAGCTGCCGCCGTCGACGTTGAGCGTCTCGCCCGTCAGGTAGCGGCACTCGGGCGACAGGAGGAAGCAGACGACGGGCCCGATGTCGAGCTTGGCGTCGCCGTCGCGGCCCATCGGATGGTCCTGGTAGGCAGCGTCGAAGATCGCCTTGCGCACCGGATCGGCATCGCTCGGCGGGGCGCGGTGTGCGGCCGACGTCGGCAGCACGCAGTTGACCATGATCCCGTCGCGTGCCCACTCGCGAGCGGCGACCCGGGTGAGCCCACGGATCGCTTCCTTCGACGCCACGTACGGTCCGTAGCCGGCCGCGCCGCGCAGCGCGGCGACCGAGCCCATGTTCACGATCCGTCCGAACTGCTGGGCGCGGAAGTGGGGAAGTACCGCCTGCATGCCCCACAAGGTGGCTTTCGGACCGGTGTCGAGCAGCGTGTTCATGTCGCGGTCGGTCACCGTCTCGAGCGGCATCACCGGCCGGAACGTCTGGGCGTTGTTGACGAGCCCGTCGACCCGACCGAACCGTTCGATCGTGGCCGCGACCATCTCGTGGTTCCAGTCGCGGTCGGCCACGTTGCCGGCGACCGCGAGCACGTCCCCGCCCAGGGACCCCACGGCGGCGTCGAGCGCGTCCTGCTTGCGGCCGGTGATCGTGACCTTTGCCCCGTGTTCGACGAGTGCCGCCGCCACACCGAGCCCGACACCTCGAGAACCCCCGGTCACGATCACGACGCTGTCGCGCAGCGTTCCTGCCTGCATCGAGCCCCTCCCCGCGGTGACCGATTCGAACTGTGGTGGAGACGATGGGACTCGAACCCACGACCTTCTGGATGCAAACCAGATGCTCTAGCCAACTGAGCTACGTCCCCGTGAGGGTCGAGCCAGGATAACCGTGTCAGACCTGATTCCCGGATGGCGCGCCGATCATGATGACCACCATCCGGGCGGGGCCGTCACCGACGTTGGTCCAGCCGTGGGCCGTCGCTCGCTGGACCACGTAGTCGCCGGGCGTGAGCGTGACCGGCTCGTTGCCAGGTAGCAACAGCTCGACGGTGCCTTCGAGGAGCACGAGCAGGTCGATCGTGTTCGTCGTGTGGATGAGGGTCGACGCCGCATCGCGCCCGGGCGGCAGCACCAGGTCACGCCACACCACGCCGCGGTCCGGCGGTTCGAGCTGCCACGGTCCGGGCAGGTCGCCGCCCTGTTCGGGGCTGGCGAGGCGACCATTGGTGTTCCACAGGTCGGTCATCCCGCGGGTGGATGCGAACGGCACCGACGCGGCGAGGCGAACGTCGCTGCTGATCGTCGATCGGCCGTCGTCGCCCACGGACACGATGACCCGGCGCACCCCCGCCTCGTCGGCGTCCGTTCGGACCGGGAGAGGATCGGGCAGCGGTGCCCCCGGCTCCGGCGACAGCAGACCGACCAGGTAGGTGCACGGGCCCTCGCCGACGACGCGCCAACGGTGCTGCGTGCCGCGCTGCACCACGCAGTCGCCGGGACCGAGCACCGTCGAGTCGGTCTCGGTCTCCAGCTCGATCTGACCGTCGAGGATCAGCGCGACGTCGAGCGTGTCGGTCGCGTGCATGCCCCGAGGTCCGTCGCCCGACCCGACATGCGGATCGAGGAACTGGTCCTCGCGCGGCAGCGACTGGTCGGGCAGCGGCAGGCGGATCCATCGCCACCACATGCCGCCCACCGGCGGTTCGATCGGGAAGCCCCCTTCGGGCTCGAACCCGTCCGCGGCTTCCTCGACAGGCCCCGCGAGCGACCAGATGTCCGCGACGCCGGGCCCGTCGTCGGCGAGGAACGAGTGCGGGGGCGGACCGTCGGACACGACGATCGGGTTGCCTGCCTCGTCGTGACCGGTGACGACGCGACGCAGCGCCATCAGTCGTCCTTGAGGGCGACCGCGTTGGGCGTGACGTTCATCTTCGGCACGTACTCCTCGACCTCGACGTGCCGCCCGAGGCCGAGGTACTTGGCGCGCAGTTCGGTGCGGCACGGCTCGCACGGCCCGTAGAACCGGCTCTGCACCTCGGCACCACAGCGCGGGCAGGTCACGGTGAGATCGGCGGCGACGGGCATCCACCCACTACAGCACATGCGGGCACCCCGGGTCGTTCCAAGCCTCCGGGGTAGCCTTCGCGCCATGGTCGGCGAGGTGGTGTACGCGTTCCGGGTGATCCGGCTGCCGCTGCTCGACGCCGGCGGTTCCTCGATCGGGCGCCTGGAAGACATCGTCGTGATGCCCAGCCCCGAAGGCATGCCACCTCGGGTGCTCGGCTTCGCTGCCGCCAGCCAGCGCCGGAAGATCTTCGTCAACGCCGGGCGGATCGCCTCGCTGGACAGCGACGGTGCCCGCCTGCGCAGCTGGGACCTCGACCTGCACCCCCTGAAGACCCGACCCGGCGAGACGCTGCTCAAGCGGGACGTGATCGACCGGCGCATCGGCGACGAGACGATCAGCGACGTCGCGCTTCGCCAGGTCACCGATGGGAAGGCGATGGGATGGGAGGTCACTCACGTGCGGCTCTCGAAGCGCAGCACGTTGCGCCGGCGCCCGACCTTCCGGCTGGCCGACTGGAAGCAGGTCCCCGGACTGTTCGAGGAGGCGAGCCCGATGGCCGCAGAGGCCGCCCGCCTGCGCGACATGCACCCGAGCGACGTGGCCTCCGTCGTGCGCAACCTGCCGCTCCAGCAGCGACGCCAGCTCGCCGAGTCGATGGACGACGACCGGCTGGCAGATCTGCTCGAGGAGTTGCTCGAGGACGAGCAGTTGCGACTGATCGAGGGGCTCGATCACGAGCGCCTGATCGACGTGCTCGAGGAGATGGAGTTCGACGACCTCGCCGACCTGCTCGGCGAGATGCCCGGTGAGCAGCGCACCAAGATCCTCGACGCGATGGACGACGAGGACGCCGCCGAGCTGCGACGGCTCCTGTCCTACGAAGTGGGCACCGCAGGCGGCTTGATGACACCCGAGATCATCATCCTCGGGCCGACCGCGACCGTCGCCGACGCGCTCGCCCACATCCGCGATCCGGAGTGGCTCGTGTCGATCGCCTGCCAGGTGTTCGTGTGCCAGCCCCCGTTCAAACCACCGACGGGCCGCTACCTCGGTGTCGTGCACTTCCAGCGCCTGTTGCGCGAGCCGCCGAGCATGGAGCTCGGTCGGTGCCTGGAGGACGAGCCGACGATCCACCCGAGCACGCCCGACGACGAGGTCGCCGTGCGGCTGGCCTCGTACAACCTGATGTCGGTCGGCGTCTGCGACGAGTCCGGGTCGCTGCTCGGCGCGATCACCGTCGACGACGTGCTCGACCGGGTGCTACCGGCGAACTGGCGCCAGCGGCGCCGGGGGGTCCTGGCCGGCGCGCCGTCCGAGGAGCCGGGGAGGTGACCGATGCCCCGCCGCGAAGACCTCACGACGCCGAGGCAGCGTCGCCGCCTCGGGGTGCACTACGACCCTGAGTCGTTCGGCAACTTCAGCGAGGCGATCGCCCGCTACCTCGGCACCGCCCGCTTCCTGGTCATCCAGACCGTCATCGTCTTCGTCTGGATCGTCCTCAACGTCTTCGTGGTCGTGCTCCAGTGGGACCCCTACCCGTTCATCCTGCTCAACCTCGCCTTCTCGACGCAGGCGGCGTACGCCGCACCGTTGATCCTCCTCGCCCAGAATCGCCAGGAGGCTCGTGACCGGTCCCAGATCGAGGTCGACCGCCAAGTGGCGTCCCGTACGCAGTCCGACACGGAGTTCCTCGCCCGGGAGATCGCCGGGGTACGGCTGGCGATGTCCGACGTGATCACCACGGCCGACCTCGAGGAGCACCTGGACGGGCTGGCGGACCGCATGGACACGCTGCTTGCTCGGCTGGGTTCGATCGACGCCCGCCCGTCCGAGCAACCCGACTGATCAGCCGGCGAGCTCTGCGGCGGGCAGGTCGGACGCGATGCGATCGATCTGCCGCCGGGTGACCGATGCATAGTCGACCGGATCGGTGATGGTCACCAGGTGGTCGGCGGCGATCTCGTCGATCGACGAGCCGGTCGCCCGGGCGAGGGCTCGCTGCTTGGCCGGTCGGATGAGGTGATCGTTCGTCGTGACCAACGTCGCGGTCGGTACGCCGAGCGACGCTGCCCATGGCCTGGCGTCGTAGGTGCTGAGCGCCTTGCCGAGCCGGATCACGTCGGCGGGATCGTTGCGGCGCAGCTCGCCGCCCAGCCAGAGGCCGAGCTCGCGGTTGCCGCTGCCGACCAGCCGGGCGAGGAGGCGGCGGGCGACGCGCGGGTACAGGCTGCTGCGCAACACCACACCGAGCACCATCAGGAACCACCACCGCCAGCGATCGAGGCGGGTCGACTGCCACTCCAGGGCCGTGGCCTGGAGCACCTGGCCGACGACGAGATGTGGATGGCGACGAGCCAGCAGCATGGCGACGGGCCCGCCCATCGAGAAGCCGACGGTGATCACCGGCCCGACCCCGAGCAGATCGATCAACGCGGCCGCGTCGTCGGCGAGCACCTCCAGGGTCACCCGCTCGTCGGATCGCATGCCGCGGCCGTGGCCCCGGTGGTCGATGGCGATGAACGAGTAGCGCTCGGCGAGTGCCTGGTAGGCGCTGAAGAACTGGCTGTCGGCGTCGGCGGTCCAGCCGTGCAGCAGCAGCAGGGTCGGCGCTGCCGGGTCGGCGTGCTGGAAGCGCCGGTAGAACACCTCTCCGCGGCCGGCGAGCACCGCTGTGTGGCCCTCGGGCAACCACGGCGTCACGTGGCGAGCCACCTCAGCGGCACTCATGGCAGCGCCCCACGAGATCGAGCCGATGACGATCGAGCACGAACCCGTCCGCCGAGGCGAGTCCTTCGAGCGCCTCGTCGAGTGCTGCCTCCACGTCGGCGGGCACCTCGACGTCGCGCACCGTGCCGCAGTCGCTGCAGATGAGGTGGTGATGGTGGCTGGTCAGATCCTCCGCCAACTCGAAGCACGCCCACTCACCGTTGGTGATGACCTTCGAGACCACCTCGGCCCGTTCGAGCACGGACAGGTTCCGGTACACCGAGCTCTGGGCGAGGTCGTCGCCAGCGGTCAGGATCTCGGTGATCGGCATCGGGTGCGGCGCAGCGGCGAGCACCTCCACCAGCGAGCGCCGCCCGGCGGTGTAGCGCTGACCGTCGCGACGAAGCCGGGCAGCCGCGATGTCGTGGAGCGCGATGTCGTGAGCCATGCCGCCACCGAATCTAGTGGGAACGGCTGAGAACGGGTCCGGGCTCACACGAAGTGGTCGGCACCCGCGTACTCCTGCAGCGCGACACCGCGGCGAGCGATGTCGCTGAGCAGCGCCGCCGTGGGGCAACGGGGATCTCCGAGCACGATCGCACCCGGATCGGGTTGCCAGCGCTCGTCCACGATCGCGGCGGCGACGGCCGCGGCGACGGCGGCTGCCACCGTCGCCGCCCGCTCGGCCACCCCGGCGACCACGCTGACCCTGGCCGTGCCACGCGTTCCCCGCACCTCCACCCGGAGCGCGCCGATGCCACCTTCGCGGTGCGGTGGGGAGAGCATGGGGAGGCGCGCTGTCAGGCGGTCGCGGCGCGTCGCCGACATCCGAGCCGAGATCCGCTGGACGTGCGGCATGATGCCATGGAGCAGCAGCGGGTCGGGCATCCACGCCCGGTAGCAGTCGCGCCCGCCGATCGGCTCGGGGAACCAGCACAGCTCGCGCCCCGATCCGGCCGGCCGGCGGATCCATTCGCCGTCGTGCCACCCGTCAGCGAAGCCCGTGAGCGCTCGGTGGTGCTGGCGGGCGCAGTCGGGCCCTCCGGTGCCGTGGGCGGCGATGTGGATCTCGTCGACCTCGTCGCAGCGCATGGCCAGGCTCGCGCTGAGCAGACCCGACAGCCCTGGCGCCATGGCCGCGCCGACGACGAGCGTGGCTCGGTTCCTCTGCGCCTCCGCGTCCAGCCCGCGCAGTGCGGCGCAGTCGTCGGGATCGTCGGACGTCGTCAAGACGGAGACGCCGCTGGCCAAGAAGAGCTCGGCGAGATCGTGCTGCGGCGCCGCGCCGGCCAACACGACCATCGCCGCCCGGGCCGCCATCGCCGGGAGATCCGAACGTTCGGCACCGATGCGGGTGGCCAAGGCCACCGCCTGAGCGTCGCGGACATCGGCGAGGAGCAGATCCGGACCCAGGTGGCGGGCGATGCGAGCGCCCACCGCACCGAGGCCGACGATGCCGATCGTCATCCGTCGTCGGTGGGGAACTCGCGCCACCCGCCACGCTGTGGGGGTACGCCGCCCCGACCCCGCAAGCGGATGACCGCGGCGATGATCCCGGTCGCCCACAGGGCCAGGAGCGCTCTGCGGAGCAGCTTCATGGTGGGGCTAACAAGAATCGAACTTGTGACCTCATCCTTATCAGGGATGCGCTCTAACCGACTGAGCTATAGCCCCATCACCACATGGGTGAGTGCGGGGACGCAGGCTACCGGACCGACGGCGCCTGCCCACCCGTCGGACGCACCACGAGGTCCGAACCAGGCGGGGCCGCCGGGGTCGTCGATGCAGCGGCGGTCGCGGCCTTCGGCGGAGCCTTGCGGATGCGCTGCTTGCGACGGCGGGTGACGGGTCGCACCACCATCTCCTCCTCCAGCACGGTGACGCGCACACCGCCGACCAGATCGCTCACCAGGTTGAACGTCGCCGCGGCGAGCACGGCGAGACCGACCAGACCGGCGGCGGCGAACATCCCGATGATCCAGGCGTCGTGGAAGATCTCGCCGCCGTGGAACTCGAACGTCTGCCAGCCGAAGCTCTCCATGAAGCGCTCGGCGTTGTCGATCGTGCCGGTGGCGTAGGCGACGTTCCACAGCAGCACACCCGAGAGCAGCGCGCTGACGTACAGCACTGCCGCGAACAGCAGTGCGACCTTGAACACGCTCCAGGTGTCGATGGTGCGGATCACGCGCGTGACGCGCCGAACGCGGGGTCGGCGCCGGCGGGTCCGCACGATCGGCTGCTCGACGATCAGCGCAGGATCGTCGGCGGCGAGGTCGTACGGCACTGACTCCGTCGGCGACGCCTCGGCGATCGGGGGCAGCACCTCCGTCGGCTCGGTGGGGGGTGTGAGGTCGGGCGCGGTCGGCACGATCCGCGGCGCCGGCGCCGTCGGCGGGAGCACCTCGGGGACCAGCAACACGGGTTCGGTGGCATCGGGCACACGGTCGGCGGTCGGCACCGGTCGCACCGCGGCCGGCGGCTCGGGTGCATCGGCCGCGTCCGGGATGTCGCCGAGGCGCGCGCTCATCGAACGCCGTGGCCGCGGTGATGGTGGCGTCGGATCCGTCGACGAAGGAGCCGATCCGGCTGGTTCGGCAGCCGAAGCCGATGGTGGGCTCGCCGCCGTCGACGTCAGATCAGCCCTCGGATGCTCCGCCTCCACCGGCTTCGCCCTCGCTGCGGCACCCTTGGCCGCACCGTTGGTCGCACCGCGGCCGTTGTCGGTGCCGCGGCCATTGCCCGTCGGGCTTGGTTCGGCAGCGGCACCGGTGGGCGCGGTGCCGTTTGCACCGATCACCTTCTTGGCGCGACGACGGGGCGGCCGAGGCGCGGGCTGGAGCAGCGGATCGCCCGGCAAGGCGGTATCGGGGCGCGCGTCGTCGATCTCGTCCGCCGCGGGGGATCCCTCGGGTGCAGTGGTCGCCGGACCGACGTGGCCATCGGGCACCTCAACGAGCGTAGAGCACCCACACCGCTGAGCGGGTGCCACCCCGCGCGCCGGGTGGTCCCCGGCGGCGTTCCGGATCACCTTCCGCGGTGGCCCGCGCGGTGCGGTCGCCGCAGCGGACCACGACGGTGACCCGTACGGCCCCACCCGATCGACCGGCGCTGCGCTGGTACGACACGAGCTCGGCGTGGTTGGCCGAAGCGATCGTCGACGCCAGCGACGCGCCCCCGATCACGCCGGCAAGGGCCGCCGCGTCGGCAGCGTGTTGGGCGCGGGCCTGTTGGGCGGCGACGACGGTGACCCGAGCGGCGAGCGCGGTGACCAGCACTGCCATGACGACGCCGACGACCGCGAGCAGCGATGCCTGCCCGCGCTCGTGATGTGGACGACCCACGACAACCTCCTCGAGACCAGCGGTGGCGGGCGGCATCGCCGCCGAGGGGGTCGCGTGGACCGAGGGGTCGGGTCGGTTACTCGTCGTTGGACAGGATCGGAGCCACCGATGCGACGGTCTGGCCGTCGTCGAGGTTCATCACCCGCACGCCGGTGGCGTCGCGGCCTTGCGACGAGATCTCGCGCACCGGCATGCGGATCGTGACACCACCGGAGGACACGGCGACGATCTCGTCGTCGAGTCCGACCATGAACGCGGCGACGACCTCACCCTTGCGGCCGGTGAGGCGGATGCCGATCACGCC
This sequence comes from uncultured Ilumatobacteraceae bacterium, assembly GCA_964565705.1. Classification (GTDB taxonomy): domain Bacteria; phylum Actinomycetota; class Acidimicrobiia; order Acidimicrobiales; family Ilumatobacteraceae; genus CAZMGD01. Next base: position 37,660 of record CAZMGD010000031.1, read on the forward strand.
CTGGCCACCGCGTCCCTGCACGTTGAACCTGTCGAGCTGCGTGCGCTTGCCGTAACCGGCCTCGGTGACCAGCAAGATCGCGGTGTCGTCGCGGGCGACGTCGACGGAGACGAGCTCGTCGCCGGGCTTGAGCTTCATGCCCCGCACCCCGGCAGCCGCGCGTCCCATGGCTCGTACCTCGGACTCGTTGAACCGGATGGTCAGGCCCTTGCGGCTGACCATGAACACGTCGTCGGTACCGGCGGTCTCGATGACCTTGATCAGCTCGTCGCCGTCGCGCAGGTTGAGCGCGATCAGGCCGTCGCGCCGCCCGTTGTCGTACTCGTTGAACGCCGTCTTCTTCACGGTGCCCTGGCGGGTGGCGAAGAACAGGTATCGCTCACCGGCGAAGTCGCGAGTGTCGATGATCGCCTGGATCGTCTCCCCGGCCTGCAGCGGCAAGAGGTTGACGATCGGCATGCCCTTGGCCGTGCGCTCGCGCTCTGGGATGTCCATCGCCCGCAGGCGGTACACCCGTCCACGGTTCGAGAAGAACAGCAGGTAGGCGTGGGCCGTCGTGAAGATCACGTGGCGCACCATGTCCTCTGCCTTGAGCTTGGCGCCGGACACGCCGCGGCCGCCGCGACCTTGGACCTTGAACGAGTCGGCGGAGACCGACTTCACGTATTGGGCCTCGGTCATGACGACGACGAGCTCCTTGTCGTCGACCAGGTCTTCGATCGCGATCTCACCGGTGTCGTGGGTGATCTGGCACCGGCGCGGCGTGGCGAACTCCTCTTTGATCGCGGTGATCTCGGACTTGATCACGCCACGCAGCACCTCGTCGTCGGCGAGGATCGTCTCGAGGTCGGCGATGCGCGTCTGGAGGTCGGCGACCTCGGTCTCGAGGTCGATCCGGCTGAGCCGGGTGAGCTGGCGCAGCTGCATCTCGAGGATGTCGGTGGCCTGTTCGAGGCTGAACTCGAACGTCGTCATCAGGCCCTCGCGAGCGCTTGCCGCGTCGTCGCTCGCCCGGATCAACGCGATGACCTGATCGATGACGTTCAGGGCCTTGATCCGGCCTTCGAGGATGTGGGCCCGGGCCCGGGCCTTCTTCAACCGGAACTGCGACCGGCGGGTGATCACGTCGACCTGGTGGTCGACGTAGCCCTGCAGCGCCTGGACGAGGTTGAGCGTGCGCGGCACGCCGTCGACGAGCGCAACCGTGTTCACGGCGAAGCTCGTCTGGAGCTGGGTCAGCTTGAACAGGTTGTTGAGCACGACGTTGGCGTTGGCGTCGCGCTTGAGCTTGATGACGAGCCGGGTGCCGGTCTTGCCAGATGTCTCGTCG
>CAZMGD010000032.1:0-37583 GCA_964565705.1 uncultured Ilumatobacteraceae bacterium
ACGTTGTTGATCTTGTGCGAGCCGGTGTGGTTGAGGTCCTCGCGCTTGAGCAGCACCGTGACACCGAGCTCCTCGCTCAGGCGGTGGCAGGGCGAGAGCAGGCTCGGACGACCGGCGAAGTCGCGCAGCAGCCGGTCCAGCTCGGCGCGGAACGACGGATCGGTCCACGCCTCGCGGAACGACGCTTCGAGCTCCTCGCACGCGGGGACGAGCGTCTCGGGCACGTAGCGGCCCCCGAAGTCCCCGAACCGCCCGCTGGCCGACGGCTCGCCCATGTAACCCATGGACCCGTGGCTACTCGTCGGCCCAGTCGTACGGCAAGTCGTCGGGCCCGAGGTACGGGGCCGGCGCCGCAGCGCGGGCGTTGGCGATGAAGGCCTTGAGCTTCAGCGCGTCCTTCTTCCCGGGTTCCTTCTCGACGCCTGACGACACGTCCACTCCCCACGGCCGGACGCGCTCGACCGCACCGGCGACGTTGTCGGGGTGCAGACCGCCGGCGAGGATGATCTTCAGGCCCTCGGGCACGTCGTCGACGAGACCCCAGTCGAACACCTTGCCCGACCCCGGCGCGGGAGCGTCGACCAGCACCATGTCCGTGCCGAACCGGTCGGCGCGGCGGGCGTCGGTGGAGCCGGCTACCACGGCCTTGATCACCCAGCGGAAGTGGGCGGCCACCTCGGTCACGGCGTCGGGCGTCTCGTGGCCGTGCAGCTGCACCGCCTTCACGCCGGCTCGCTGCGCGGTGTCGACGACCAGCTTCGGGTGCTCGTCACGGAACACGCCGACGGTCAGGATCTCCGGTGGGAGGCGACGGGTGATGTCGTACACCCTCTGGGCGGCGATCTGACGGGGCGACGGAGCGAACACGAACCCCACCGCGTCGGCACCGAGCGCGACCGCCAGCAGCGCGTCGTCCTCGTTGGTGATCCCGCAGATCTTGACGAACATCGCTGCTCAACGTACCTGCCCAGCGACGGTTCAGCGTGAGATGATCCAGGCCGCGGCATAGGGCACCGTGTTCGTCGCCAGGTGGGCGAGGCTCGGCGCGAGCAGACTCCTCGACCGCTGACGCAACCAGCCGAACGCGAGCCCGGCACCGAAGGTCGCAGCGACGGTGCCGGCGGAGGCGAGTCCCGCCGTACCCCAGCCGTCGTCGAACGCCGACTTCCAGGCGCCGGGCACGTGCCAGAGCGCGAACAGCGCGGCGACCGCGAGCAGCGACCGGCCGGACGACATCAGCCGGCCGGCCAGGCCGGTCAGCACGCCGCGGAACGCGAGCTCCTCCAGCAGCACGGTGCCGAGCGGGATCACGACGAGCACGTCGCGCAGCAGTTCACCGCCGCTCACCTGGGCCCGGTCGACCTCGAACCACGACGGGTGCACCGCCGCCGCGGCGGCGACGGGCAGTGCGACCGCGGCGAACGCCGCCCCTCCCCACCGCAGTCCGGACGCGACGGCCCCGCCGGCCAGCCCCAGCTCGGCCGCCGTCAGCCGGCTGGCGATCGCCACGCCGCCGAGCGCTGCCGCGGCGGCGACGTTGACGGCGAGGTGCGCCCCACCGGGCAGCCATGCGCTGCGCACGACGTCATAGGCGGCCAGCCCGGCGATGCAGGCGGCGAACCAACCCCGGTTCGTCATGCGCCGAGGAACGCCTCCAGGCGGTCCGTGTCACCGTCGGTCCACCCCTCAGGTGCAGCGATGGCGGCCCACGCGCCGACGAACGCGGTGCTGTAGTCGTGGCCGAAGCCGGGCTCGGCACCGAAGCCGGCGGCGAGGTCGCCGACGCCCTGCGCCCAGGTCACGAACGGGAACCAGGTGGCCCGGTGCGGGATGCCGGCACCGCGCGGGCGGTCGAGCCACTCGGGCTTCGACCACATCGTCGGCACATCCCAGAACGTCACAGGGTCGGTGGGGTGCTGCACGTACAGGATCCGCGATGACTCCCACCCGGCGACATCGCCCAGCTCGTCGACGTCGCTCACGAAGCGCACGTTCGTGCCACCGTCCACGACCGGTCGCCACACCGGTGAACCGCTGTCACGGTCCTCGGTGAGTTGGTTCCAGATCACGTTGGAGTTGGTGGGCCCGGTGAACAACACGCCGTCGGTGCGGGCCACCATGTTGGCGATCGAGGTCGAGGCGTCGTGCCCGGCGAACGCCGCCTCGCCGCCGAACGAGCCGAGGCTCTGCCCGAACACCAGCAGCAGTGGGCGGTCGTCGTCGGGCAGATCCACCCAGCGGTCGTGCACGGCGTCGAACAGCGCCGCACCGGCCTCCTGCGCCACGTCGCCGTCGACGAGCGTCGAGATCCAGCTCGGCAGGAACGAGTACTGGATCGACGCGATGGCCGTGTCGCCGGCCCACATCTGCTCGATCGCGACGGCGGCGTCCGGGTCGATCCATCCGGTGCCGGTCGCCGTGGCGACCACCAGCACCGAGCGGTCGAACGCCCTGGTTCGCTCCAACTCGCGCACCACCACCTCGGCGCGCTCCTCGGCGTCGTCGCCCGACCGCAAGCCGGCGTACACGCGGATCGGTTCCTGCACCGTCCCACCGTTGAACGCTTCCAGGTCGGCGGTCGTCGTCGCCTCGGTCACGAAGTTGCGGCCCTGCATCCCGAGGTCGGACCAGGGCACGAGCGAATCCGGCCCGCCGGACACCAGCTGGCTGGTCGGCGCATCGACGTCGCCGGTGTCCTCCTCCAGCACGCCGAACGCACTGTTGGCCCACGAGTGGAGGCGCCCGAGCACCACGTCGGTCACGAGCACGTTGATCGCCACGACCAGCACGACCACGGCGATCGCCGCCGATGCTGGACGCGGCAGCAGCTTCGAGCCATGTCGGTCGACGAGCAGCCCGAGGCGCCACACCGCCCGCCCGATCAGCACGACGATGGCGGTGAGGATCGCCGTGACGACGAGGATCACCAGGTATGACCAGACGCTGACCTCGTCGCCACCGACGACGTCGCGCTGGTCGTTCTGCCACATCGGCCACAGCACCCAGCCGAGCACGACGGCGACCACCGCGACGCCGGCCAGCACGAGGAGGGCGGTCCGTCGCACCCGCTCGGACACGTGGTGCCCGCGCGACCTGACGACCCACGCCACCGCGGTGTGAACGAGGGTGCCGATCGCACAGCCGACACCGATGCACACGGCGCTCACCGCCGCCTGCGCCAGCGGCGAGCGAGGCATCATCGACGGGGTCAGCGACTGCCACCAGAACAGCAGCGCACCGGCGAGGCCGCCGAACACGGGCACCGCGAACCACCCGCGCCAGTGGGGATGCTGCTGCGGCGAAGCCGTTGGTTCGCTCACGCGAGCCGCAAGGCGGCGAGTGCCGCGGTCGGGTCGTCGGCGGTCACGAGCGTCTCCCCCACCAGCACGGCGTGGTAGCCGGCCTCGCGGAGGTTGCGGGCGTCGTCGGAACCGCGCACCCCGCTCTCGGCGACCTTGACGGCCGTCGCCGGGATGACGCCGGCCATCCGAACCGCCCGTTCGTGATCGACCTGGAACGTGACCAGGTCGCGCTGGTTGACGCCGATGAGCGTCGCCTCGGCGGCGAGCGCGACCTCCAGCTCGTGCTCGTCGTGGATCTCGACGAGCACGTCCAGGCCGATCGAGGTCGCCAGCGCGTGGTACTCGACGAGCTCGTCGCGGCCGAGCGCAGCGGCGATCAGCAGCACGCAGTCGGCGCCCATCAGCCGGGTGTCGTAGACGTCGCGGGCGCTGACGGTGAAGTCCTTGCGCAGCACGGGCATGTCGGCGGCGGCTCTGGCAGCCTGGAGGTCGGCGACGGATCCGCCGAACGACTCCTCGTCGGTCAGCACCGACAGGCAGGCAGCGCCGCCGGAGGCGTAGCGGCCGGCCATGTCGGCCGGGTCGAGCTCGACGTTCAGCGCACCCTTCGACGGCGAGCGGCGCTTGATCTCGCTGATCACCGCCAGCTCACCCGCGTCGTTGCGCCGCCGCAGCGCCGTGGCGAACCCGCGAGCCGGCGGCAGACCGGTGGCGGCCGCTGCCAACTCGTCGAGGGGCCGGGTGTCGCCGGCCGCGGCGGCACGGTGGCGGGCGACGATCGCGTCGAGGTACGTCGCCGCCACGTGCCTCACAGCCCCTTGCCGGTGACCGGGGTCAGGACGTGGATCGCGACGTTGCCGCTGCCGTACTCGCCGATCGTCGGGCCGAGCGCCTTCATCGTCTCGGACGAGCCGTGCGCGCCGAGCGCGGCGGCGTCGGTGTACTGCTCGTAGAACCAGATGACATCAGCGGCCTGATCGTCGGTGTGGAGGATGTAGCGCAGCGTGCCCTCCTCCGCTTCGACCGCTTCGATCAGCGGCTGCAGCGCGGCGGCCAGCGCGTCGCGCTGGCCGGGCTTGGCCTCGATGCGGGCGATCACGGCAACGGTGGGAGTCGTCATGGCCGGCGACGATAGAGCAGCAGGGCGTCCGAGTCCCTCCCGACGTCGGCCAGCGGCGAGGATGCGTCATGGCGCTCGACGAGATCACCCCATACGACGGACAGGAACTGACCGCCGAGCTGCGCGCCGCCGTGACCCGCGAGGAGCGCCACGTGCCGGGCCCCGATGGTGCGCCCGACGTGCGCGTGATCGTGTACCGCCCGACGGAGGCGACGGGGCACCTGCCGTTGATCGTCAGCATCCACGGCGGCGGGTTCGCACTGCGCGCCGACCACTTCGTCGGCAACGACGCCCGCCTCGCGTTGCTGGGCGCGACCGTCGTGTCGGTGGACTACCGGATCACGCCCGAGCACCCGTTCCCGGCGGGCGTCGAGGATTGCTACGCGGCCTTGTGCTGGGCGGCTGCCGAGTACGACGCCGACGGGCGGGGCCTCGTCGTGACGGGCGCCAGCGCGGGCGGCGCGCTCAGCGCCGCGGTCGCCCAGATGGCGCGCGACCGTGGCGGACCGCCGATCGCGTTGCAGGCGCTCAACATCCCCGTCACCGATGACCGCTGCGACACACCGTCGATGCAGCAGTACGAGGAGGCCCCACTGTTCGGCGCCCGCCTGGCGCGCTGGATGTGGGACACGTACCTGGGCGCCGACGCCGACCGGTCGGCCACCTCCCCGTACGCCGCGCCGAACCGCGCCGACGACCTGTCCGGGCTGCCACCGGCGTTCGTCCACGTCGCCGGCCTCGACCCGCTCCGCGACGAGGGCATCCAGTACGCGATGCGCCTCATGGCCGCCGGCGTCGATGTCGAGCTCTACTGCTCCCCCCGGATGCACCACGGCCTGGCCGAGGACCAGCGCACCGCGGCGCAGGCCGACCGGGTCTACCGCGAGGCCGTCGCTGCCGCGCTCTCGGTAGATCTGATCGCCCCGGCCCCGACCCGCCTCAGAAGCCGAGGCGGGTCGACAGCTCGGTGACGAGGTCGGCGATCGGGACGCGGACCTGTTCGGTCGTGTCGCGCTCGCGGATCGTGACCGCCTGGTCCTCGAGCGAGTCGAAGTCGACCGTGACGCAGTACGGCGTGCCGACCTCGTCCTGGCGGCGATAGCGACGGCCGATCGCCTGGGTCTCGTCGTAGTCGACCATGTACCGCTGGGCGAGCGTGCGGTACACCTCCTTGGCCAGCGGCGTCAGCGTGTCCTTCTTCGACAACGGCAGCACGGCCACCTTGTACGGGGCGAGCCGCGGGTGCAGGCGCAGCACGGTGCGGGCCTCGCCGTTGACCTCGTCCTCGTCGTAGGCGGCGAGCAGGAACGCGGCCATCGTCCGGGTCGCACCCGCGGCGGGCTCGATCACGTACGGCACGTAGCGCTCGCCCGTGGCCTGGTCGAAGTAGTCGAGGCGCTCGCCGGAGAACTTGGCGTGCTGGGTCAGGTCGTAGTCGGTTCGCTGGGCGACGCCCTCGAGCTCACCCCAGCCCCAGGGGAACAGGTACTCGACATCGGCGGTGCCGGTCGAGTAGTGGCTCAGCTCGTCGGCGTCGTGCGGGCGCAGGCGCAGCAGCTCGCGCGGCATGCCGAGACGCACGTACCAGTCCATCCGTTCCTGGCACCAGTACTCGTACCAGCGCGGGCCGTCGGCCGGGGGCACGAAGAACTCCAGCTCCATCTGCTCGAACTCGCGGGTGCGGAAGATGAAGTTGCCGGGAGTGATCTCGTTGCGGAAGCTCTTGCCGACCTGGGCGATGCCGAACGGCGGCTTCTTGCGCGATGTCTGGAGTACGTTGGCGAAGTTGATGAACATGCCCTGCGCCGTCTCCGGCCGCAGGTAGACGTCGGCGCCTGCGCCCTCGACCGGGCCGGCCTGGGTCTTGAACATCAGGTTGAAGGCCCGGGCCTCGGTGAAGGACCTCTTGGCGCCACAGTTCGGGCAGGTCTCCGTGTCCTCGAGGTGGTCGAGGCGGAAGCGCTGCTTGCAGACCGTGCAGTCGACCAGCGGATCGGTGAAGTTGGCGAGGTGGCCGCTGGCCTCCCACACCTGGGGCGGCGACAGGATCGAGGCGTCGATCAGCACGACGTCGTCGCGCTCTTGGACCATGGCCCGCACCCAGGCATCCTTGACGTTGCGGAGCATGAGGGATCCGAGCGGACCGTAGTCGTAGCTCGACCGGAAACCGCCGTAGATCTCCGCCGACGGGTACACGAACCCGCGGCGCTTGCAGAGGTTGACGATCTGGTCGAGGTCGTTCGCCGGCATAGGCCCGAAAGCCTAGGGACGCAGCAGCCCGGCCGGACCGACGATTCGGACCCGGACGACCAGGCGCTCGCGGCATGGGCGCGCCGCGCATGCCAGAGCATGCACATCGCGCCCACGCGACTCACCGAGGCTTCGCGAGCGCCGCGAGCACGCCGAACCGAGCGAGCGCGACCACGAACCTGCGCCGCAGCCGCTCGAGCGAGCGCAGCGAGCCGTCAAAAACGTTCGAACATCGCGACCGCGCGCAACCGCCGTTCGATGTGGTGCTCGAACGCGTGCGTGGCCAGGTGCGACACCTCGGCGCCGACCGGCGACGCCTCCATCTCCAGCACGTCGTTCAGCCGGCCACCGAGCATCGCCCGCAGCACGTCGAGCGCCGCCGGCGACACCGGGGTACCGCTGCGGCACGAGCGGCAGAGCATGCCGCCCTGGTCGGCGTCGAACGCGATCAGTGGTCCGTCGTCGCCGCAGCTGACGCAGAGATCCAGCTCGGGGCGCACGCCCTCGGCAGCCAGCACCTTCAGGTAGAACGCGGGTACGACCATCGTCGATGAGGTGCGCCCGAGCGTCCGGAGCGCGCCGACCAGCATCTGGTACAGCTGCGGCACGGGCTCCCGATCGGGCGCGAGCAGCTCGACCGCTTCCACCAGCGCCAGGCCCTGGGTCGTGCGGTCGAGGTCGCCGAGCGCGAGGTGATCGCCGTCCACCACCTCGACCTGGCTGACGACGTCGAGTTGGCGGCCCCGGTGCATCAGCACGCGCACGTGGCTGAGCGGCTCGAGCCGGGCCCCGAACTTGGAGCGGGTCTTGCGGACGCCCTTGGCCACGGCACGCACCTTGCCGTGCTGCTGGCCGAGCAGCACGATGATCCGGTCGGCCTCGCCGAGCTTGTAGGTGCGCAACACGACGCCGGTGTCGCGGTAGAGGTGCTCGCCCACCGCTCAGCCATCGACCCCGCCGAAGCGGCGGTTGCGGGTGAAGAACTCGGTGACCGCTGACTTGACGACGATCGGATCGACCTCGGCCCAGCCGGCCGGGATGAAGACGACCTCGGCGTAGGCGAGCTCCCATGACAGCGAGCGCGGCAGCTCGTCGTCGGGTCCGAACAGCACGACCAGGTCTGGCTCGCACGGCGCCGGGCGGGCGAACTCCGCGCCGAGCTCGGCCTCGGTGAGGGCCGCGCCGCTCGCCAGCAGCGTGCTCAGCACGGACTCCATCCGCCTCCGCGCGTCGGGCTCGCAGCGCACCAGCACGCGCACGCCGTCGAGTGCGATCGGCTCGGTCGGCCACGGCGGGGGTTGGTCGGCGCCGATCCCGATCGGGGGCCGGTCCGGCCCCATCGGGTGGACGGACAGCCACGTGCCGCCGGCGCCGCTGACGTGCTCGGCCAGCATCGTCAGCCGCTCGATCCAGTGCTCGGGCGGCATCGACCACCACTCGGCCGGCGTGCCGCCCGCGACCAGCACGTGCCGGAGACCGGCAGGCTCGGGACGGGCTCGGGAGGGCACGTCCACCATCATCGCACCCGGACCGCCGTGGGGCGCGGCGATAGGCTCGGATCTCCGCCCGGACGAGGAACGCCGACGACCGTGACCACCCGCCAGCCCCCGACCAGCGTGCACGTGGCGTGCATCATGGACGGCAATGGACGCTGGGCCAAGCAGCGCGGCCTGCCCCGCACCGCCGGCCACACCGCCGGCGAGGAGGCGATCCGCCGTCTGGTGCGCACCGCGGTCATCCGTGGTGACGTGGGCTGGCTGACGCTGTTCGGCTTCTCGACGGAGAACTGGCGGCGGCCCCGTTCGGAGGTGCGCCACATCCTGTCGCTGCACCGCAAGCTGTTCGGTGACATCGATGAGCTGAACGAGATGAACGTCCGGGTCCGCTGGATGGGCCGCCCGTTCGACGAGGGCGAGTCGCGCACGCCGCTGTACATCCAGCGCTCGATCCGCAAGGCGGAGGCAGCGACCGCCGCAAACAACGGGCTCGCGCTCACGATCGCGTTCGACTACGGCAGCCGCGCCGAGCTGACCCACGCGGCACGCCTGGCCCTCACCGACGGACGCGCCGACGCCGCCGCGATCGACGAGCACCTCTACCTGCCGGACCTGCCGCCGGTCGACGTGCTCGTGCGCACGTCGGGTGAGCGCCGGTTGTCCAACTTCATGCTCTGGCAGACCGTCGGCGCCCGGGTGCTGTGGACGCAGGGCCTGTGGCCCGACATCGGCGACACGCAACTCGCCGACGCCGTCGCCCTCGCCGGCGAGTCGCGAGACCGCGCCCGGCGCTGAGCGCCGCGCCGGGCCGGCCCCATCTCGTCAGAAGTCGTAGCCCGATCCGCCCACGATGTAGCGCTCACACGGCGGGTCGGCGTAGAAGTTGATCGTTCCCGTCACGGTCGCACCGGGCGGCACGGTGTCCTGATCCGTGAAGCCCCATCCCGTGTCCGTGGGCACTCCTGCCTCGTCGAAGCACATCAGCGACAGGCCGATGGGCCCCGAGACCTCCTTGTCGCCGTCGTTGCGCAGCGCGACGACGATGGAGTCCGCCGCGCTGTTGTGCTCGGTGACCACCAGGTCGACCTTGCCCGCAAAGACGTCGTCCGGATCGGCGCCGCTCACCGACAGCTCGAACGTCGTCCCCTCTGGCACCCCGTCGAACCCGAAGTACACGTCGCCGAACGCGATCTCCCCCGGGCCGACGAGGTACGGCGTGAGCCCCTGGTCGGAACCCGAGCCGACGAGCGCGCCGGACGCGTCACGAGCCGTGCCCGTCACCTCGATGCGAGCGACCTGTTCGTCGGTCATGTTGCGCACGACGATCGGCAGCGAACCTGAGCGATCGAGCGTGCTCGCCTGGGCGATGACGGACAGCTTGCCCGGCTCACCCGCCGGAAGGGTGTCGACACCCACGACCCCGAGCGCTGGATTGGCCGCGGGAGGAAGCGGTACGACCTCGGTCGGCGCCTCGGTGACGACCGACGTCGGCGCCTCGGTGGCGGCCTCGGTCGACGCCGGGGCACTGGCCGGCGAGCCGGTGGTCTCGGTCGGCCCGTCCGTGCTCTCGGCGGGCACGGTCGTCGCGCCCGCCGTGCTGTCGCTGACCGCCGTCTCGTCGTCGTCCTTGGGCGAGGCGATCGCGGCGATGACGCCGATCACGACCACGCCGACCGCGACCAGGAACCACCACCGCTTCCACAGCGGCTTCTTCGGGCGCGCGGCTGGCCCGCCCGGCGTCACGGCGTACGGCTGAGGCGTCGGAGCAAAGGGCGGGGGCGTCGGCGGCGGGGAGCTCGGGTGTGACTCGGGCGGGTACCACTTGCCATCGCTCGCCTGCCACCAGCCAGGACCCTGCTGCACATCGCTCATCTCTGCGCCCTTCTTCCGTGAAGCTACGGAAAAGTGGCATCGACGCGGTCACCGTGACCGAGACCGCGGCCGGCGCCGAGCCGATCAGGCAGCGACGAGAGCGAAGCGCGCGCCGGCGTCGCCGAGTCGCTGAACCAGCGGCTCCGGATGCGCCGTCACCAGCACGAACCGCAGCGGCACGACCGCGTCGGCGCTCGATGCGTCGACGGCCGTCTCCCGGTTCAGCACGGCGTCGAGCGTGGCGAGGCTCACCGTGCTCGCCGCGCTGAGCAGCGCTTCGGCGCCGCTGACGACCACGACGTAGGCGGGTGCCGGCAACCAGCCGAGGTCGTTCACGCAATCCTCGAACGCGTCCCAGCCGCCCCCGAAGTAATCCGGGAAGCTCAACGCCGCGGCAACCTCCTCGAACAGTCCCGCGGTCGTCGCGCACCGGGCGCCGTCGACGAGGCGCACCACGGCTCCGGGGCGCGCCCGCTCGGCGGACGATTGCAGTGCCGACCACCAGCGGTCGACGTCGCCGGGATCGACCTGCACGACGTCGATGTACGGCGCCACGTCACCGAGCAGGTCGGCCCGCTCGTTCGTCACGTCGGCTCCTTGAAGCGCTTGAACGTGCCGTAGTGATCGTCGGTGTAGTAGCGGCTCCCGTCGGTGCCCACGACGAAGCGAAGGGGGCCGCGAGCGGCGTTCGTGAGCTTGGCCAGGTCGTACTCGACGTAGCCGATCGCGACGCCCGCACGGGTGGTCGGCAGCGCCATGCACTTCTCCGACGTGACGTCGCCGTTCGACTCGATCTGGTCGATCGTCCCTCGGTTGCCGAACGAGCGATTGCCGACGTAGGCGCCCTCGTTGCGCAGGGTCTGGCGGTTGTTGCGAGTGAGCTGGCGGGCGCTGACGATGATCTGGTCGATGGTCGACCCGCCGGTCGGCGTCGGCGCCGCGCAGGTGGAGCCCGCTCGCCAGAACCGCTGCCCAGCGTTGTTCTTCAGGTACCACTCCAGGTCCGATGCCTTGTGCTCCTGGGTCAGCTCGTCGAGCCAGGCGAAGTCCTTGTTCTTGTCGACGGCCACGTACTTCAGGCTCGGCCCCTGCCCCTGGCAACGCTGGAGCAGGACGTAGAGCTGGCTCTTCAGGGTCGCCGCGAACTTCAGCCGCAGCGCGGCGAACGCGCCGCCGTCCTTGGCCCACTCGAGCATCGCGACGTTCTCGTCCACCGTCGGGACCTCCGGGCCGGGGACGGGCGCGGGCGTCAGCCAGCCGAGGAGCATCGATGCGGTCACGTTCGGGACGCTCAGCAGCCTCTTCAGCACCTGGGCGTCGGCGCCGGACGCGTTCTTCCCGGGCGTCTTGTCGAGGAGCTGCCCGACCATGTACTTGTCGGCGCCCTCGTTCGCGTAGTCCTTCACCGGGCCGAGTGCGAGCAGTCCCTCGACGGCCCGTGACTTCTTGACGTCGGACGATCCCTTGACCTGCCCGGCGAGGTCCTCCTTGGAGACGAAGAAGTCCGTGGCCGCCCTCAGGTGCTGGGCGCAGGTCGCCGTCACGCGCGGCACGAGCACGACCGCGAGCTTGAAGTTCGCCCAGGCCGCGTTCCCCTTCTGCTTGAGCTCGACGCGGAACGCCGAGAACGCGTCGCCGCTGTCGAGCGCGGCGAGCCCGCCCGGGGCCCTCGCGATCAGGTCGGCGAACGCGCAGTCGTCGGTCGCCCGGCTGTCGAGGGCGGCGATCGCCGCGACCGCTGCCTGTACCAGCGGAATCGTCGAGGCCGCCCCCTTCGCGTCGGTCACCGTCCGGTTCGCGTCCGCCTTCAGGCGCTTCAGCTCGGTGTCGTCGAACGTCGCGTCCCGCGTCGCTCGCCCGACGCGGTCCTTGGCATTGTCGGCGGCGGTCGTCATCTGGCGCAGCAGCGCGGCGTGATCAGCGAGCACGCGCGTCACCGTCTGCTCGAGTGTCGTCAGGTCGGCCCGGGCCAGGGCGACCGCCGTGCCCCGTGCCGAGGGGACGGCCAGATCGGCGGCCTGGCAGCGGTTCGTGACGGCGGTGTCGAGCGGGCCGATCGTCGCCGCGTCGATGATCAGCGCCTTGCGGACGTCGCCGTCGATCTGTGCCCGGCGCTCCCTGACCTCTCGCAGCTGGCGAGTGCCGACGCCGTACGACTGCAGCGCGTTCGCCTGCGCATCGCGGGCATCGTCGCGGGCGTCGAGATGCTCGTCGACCCTGCTCTGGTGGTCTCGGAACGTGTAGCCCGACGGCCCGAGCAGACCGCGAGCGCGGAGCGCGGCGAGCTGCTGGAGTCGTCGGGACTCCTGCTCGGCGGGTCGCCCGCGCACCAACTGGCCCGTGTCGGGCAGGTCCGGCGTCTCGTAGTCGTCGGGGTCCACGTCGCCGCCGACGCGCCGCCCCACGCCGGAGAACGCCTCGAACTCGCGTTGCACGAGCGCGTTGACCGCGCGGTTGCCGATCGTGCGCTGGAGGCGCAGCATCCCGGCGCCCGTTGCGGTCGCTCCCCCAGCATCCGCCTCGCGCGATCCCGCCCGCGCCGCGTCGGCGGGCTCGGGTCGCCGCGAGCTGAACCTGGACAAGGGCGCTGCCTCCACATCGGGGGGACGGGTGATGGCGAGCGTACGTCACGCACCACGGATGGCTGGCACACTCATCGGCGTGGATGCCGCCGCCGACCCGTCCGGCGTGCGGGCGGCGCTGGCCCACGTCACGCGGGCGCTGCCCGCGCACGAGGACCGGCCGGGTCAGCTGCAGATGGCAGAAGCCGTGGCCGCGGCGATCGCCGGCGAACGCCACCTCGTCGTCCAGGCCGGCACGGGCACGGGCAAGACGATGGGCTACCTCGTGCCAGCCGTGCTGTCTGGCAAGAAGGTGATCGTCGCGACCGCGACCAAGGCCCTCCAGGACCAGCTCGCCCGCAAGGATCTGCCGTTCCTCGCCGAGCAGCTCGCAGCCCACGACAGCCGCGAGCTGAGCTGGGCGATCCTGAAGGGGCGCAGCAACTACGCCTGCTTGCAGCGAATCCAGGAGCTCGGCGACGACGGGCAGCAACTCGAGCTGGAACCGATGTCGAACGCGGCCAAGGCCGAGGTCCGCCGCCTGGTCGCCTGGTCCGACCAGACGTCGTCGGGCGACGTCGCCGAGCTGGCGTGGGCGCCCTCGGACCTGGCCTGGCGATCGGTCAGCGTCGGCAGCGACGAGTGCCCCGGCGCCCGGCGCTGCCCGAACGGCGGGCCCTGCTTCGCCGAGCGGGCCCGCAGCCGAGCCGAGGATGCCGACGTCGTCGTCGTCAACATGCACCTCTACGGGTTGCACGTCGGCAGCGAGGGCGCGCTGCTCCCCGAGCACGACGTCGTCGTGTTCGACGAGGCCCACATGCTGGAGGACATCGTCAGCGCGACCGTCGGCCTCGACATCGGCCCCTCCCGAGCGACGTTCCTCGCCGCCGCGCTGACCCGCGTGCTCGCCGACTCGAAGGCGGCCGTCACCCTCCACGACTGCTCGCTGCTGCTGCGCGAGGCCCTGCGCCCGCTGCTCAGCACCCGGCTGCCGCCGACGCTCGACCCGAACATCGCCGAGGCACTGGTCCGCACCCGCCGCGCCGTCGACAGCGCGCTCGGCGAGTTGCGGGCCGTGAAGACCGACGTCGAGGATGTGAAGCAGAAGGCGCTGCGGGCCACGACGCTCGCCACGCGGCTCGGCGACGACATCGACCTGGCGATGACCGGCAGCGAGCAGCGCGTCCCATTCGTCAGCGGCGGGCCCGAGCACCCCAAGCTCGAGATCGCTCCGCTCGACGTCGGGCCCGTGCTCGACGCCGGGGTGTGGACCCCGCACGCTGCGGTGCTGACCAGCGCCACGCTCCCGGCGTCGCTGCCACAGCGCGTCGGCCTCGCCCGCGCCGATGGCAAGCCGGCCGGCCGGCCGGTCGATGTGATCGACGTCGGCAGCCCGTTCGACTACGAGCACCACGCGCTCCTCTACTGCGCGGTCCACCTGCCCGACCCCCGCCACGCGGACTTCGCGGCCAGCGCCCACACCGAGCTGATCGCGCTCTTGACCGCCGCCGGCGGCCGCACCCTCGCCCTGTTCACCAGCTGGAAGGCGATGGACGCGGCTGCCGAGGCGGTGCGCGCCGCCGTCGATCTACCGATCATCACCCAGCGCGACAAGCCCAAGCCGGCGCTCCTCACCGAGTTCGCCGCCGACGAGGCGACATCGCTGTTCGCGACCGCCGGCCTGTTCCAGGGCGTCGACATCCCCGGACGCTCCCTGTCGCTCGTCGTGATCGACCGCATCCCGTTCCCCCGGCCCGACGACCCGCTGCTGTCAGCTCGCCGCGAGCTGCTCGGACCCTCGGCGTTCCGCCAGATCGACCTGCCGCGCGCGTCCACGTTGCTGGCCCAGGCGACCGGGCGGCTGATCCGCACCGCTGATGACCGCGGTGTCGTCGCCGTGCTCGACCCGCGGCTCGGGACGGCCGCCTACCGCTGGGAGATCGTCAACGCGCTGCCGCCGATGCGGCGCACCCGCCATCGCGCCGAGGCCGAGGCCTTCTTGCGCGAGATCACGGGATGAGCCGGTAGCCGATGCCGCGCACCGTGACGATCAGCTTCGGATCGTCTGGTTGATCCTCGACCTTGACCCGCAACCGGCGCACGTGGGCGTCGACCAGGCGGCTGTCCCCGAGGTAGTCGTAGCCCCACACGCGCTCCAGCAGTTGGTCGCGCGAGAGCACCGTGTTCGGGTGGTCGGCGAACTCGGTGATCAAGCGGTACTCGGTCTTGGTCAGCGGCAGCTCGACGCCCTTCTTCAAGACGATGCCCTGCTCGCGTCGCAGCTCGACATCGCCGAACACCACCGACGTCGGCGCCGCAACCAGTTCCGAATGCAACTGGACACGCCGCAGATGGGCACGGATCCTCGCCGCCAGCTCCTTGGCCACCACCGGCTTGGTGACGTAATCATCCGCACCCGCCTCCAGGCCGGCGACCAGGTCATGCGTGTCGGTCTGGGCGGTCACGATGATGATCGGCACCAGGCTCTGCGCCCGGATGCTGCGGCACACGTCGAAGCCCGACACATCCGGCAGGCGCAGGTCGAGCAGCACCAGCTCCGGTTCCTCCGCGGCGAACGCGTCCAGACCGCTGCGCCCGTCGGCCGCCTCGTTCACCACGTAGCCCTCGTCCTCCAAGGCGAGGCGCAGGGCGAGGCGGATCTGGTCGTCGTCTTCGATGAACAGCAACGTGTGCACAGTGCCCTCAGTCTGGCGCGCCACGGTCCGCACCGCGTTTGTTACAGAAAGCGCACACAGCACGCGCGCCGCCGTCACACCGGCGCACCAGACTCATGGCTGTTCACGCTGACCCGGTGGGGTGCCTTCCTCCCCCTGGCGCCTCACCGGCCAGCGGAACCCACGTCCCGGGCGGGACGTCACCACACGGTTCCCAAACCCTGGCATGTCCGCGGCGCACCCCATCGGCCAAGCTCTGCAGGTGCCCGCCGCGCGTCAGCGACCCCGCAGAGGTCTTCGCCTCCGCATCCGAGTCGCGCTCTTCTTCACGCTCGGCGGGCTCGTCGTGTCGATCCTGCTCGCGTTCGTCACCTACACCGCCGCCCGCTCGTACCTCCTCGACCAGCGCAACGAGGTGGCCCAGAGCCAGGCCTTCGGCAACGCCCGCACCGTGCGCGAATCGCTCCGAGCCGCCGTCGACTCACCCCGCTCGATCATCGAGAGCGTCCGCACCGAGGGCAATGGCTTCGCCCTCCTCTCCTACAACGGCAACTTCTACCCGAGCGCCGGGATCCGCTACACCCGCGAGTCGCTGCCGGCCGAGCTCCTCGAACGCACGAGTCAGGGCGAGGTCGGCTACCAGCGCCTCACCGCCGGGGGCGACCCGTTCGTCGCCGTCGGCGTACCGATCGGTGGGCTCGACGCCTCCTACTTCGAGGCCTTCCCCCTCGACAGCGTCCAGAAGGCGCTCAACCTCATCGCCATCTCCTTCATCATCGGGATCATCGCCACCACCCTGTTCGCGGCGGCGCTCGGCTACTGGATGAGTGGGCGCCTGATGCGACCGCTCCGCCACGTCGCCGACGCGGCCGGCGAGATCGCGTCCGGCGGTCTCGACACCCGCCTCGCCCCCGAGGCCGACCCCGACCTCGACCGCCTCGCCAGCTCCTTCAACGAGATGGCCGACGCGGTCCAGGCACGCATCGAACGCGAAGCGCGGTTCTCCTCCGACGTCAGCCACGAGCTGCGCTCCCCGATCACCGCCCTGTCGGCGGCCGTCGAGGTGCTCGACGCACGCCGCGCCGACCTGCCCGAGCGCAGCCAGCAGGCGCTCGACGTCGTCGTCAACCAGGTGCACCGCTTCGACCAGCTCGTGCTCGATCTGCTCGAGCTGTCCCGCCTCGACGTCGGCGTGGTCGACGTGCACCGCGACGAGATCCGCCTCGGAGAGGTCCTACCCCGCATCGCCGCCCGCCACGGCTATCCGGACATGACGATCGACATCGACACCGCCGCCAACGACGCGATCAGCATCGACAAGCTGCGCCTCGAACGCATCATCGGGAACCTGCTCGAGAACGCCCGGGTCCACGCCGGCGGGGCCTCTCGCATCAGCGTCGAACCCGGCACCGGGCACACCGTCCTGCTCGCCGTGGAGGACGGCGGCCCAGGCGTCGCCGCCAGCGAGAAGGGTCGGATCTTCGAGCGCTTCACCCGCGGCACGGCCAGCCGCCACCGGGTCGCGGGCACCGGTCTCGGGCTCGCCCTCGTCGTCGAGCACGCCCGCTCGTACGGCGGCGATGCCTGGGTGGAGGATCGCCCCGGCGGCGGCGCTCGCTTCGTCGTCCGCTTCCCGAACAGCGCAGGTGTGCGGTGAGAAGGATCACCGCCCTGCTCGGTGCCGTCATCGCACTGACGATCGCCGCCGCGTCCTGCGGTGTGCCCGGCAGCGGCGACTTCCAGCGGATCAACCCCGACAACGTGCCGGCCGTCCTCAACGAGACCACGTCGACCACCGCGCCCAGCACCACCCGACCGGCGTTCACCGCTCCGCCACCGACCGCCACCGCCCCCACCACGTCCACGTCGACGACCCTGGCCCCGACCAGCAGCACCACCGCCGTCTACGACGTGCAGCTGTACTTCGTCGCCGGGCCAGGCCAGCTCACCGCGATCACCCGCCAGCTCGCCAGCCCGGCCCCCGGCCAGGTCCTCTCCGCCCTCGTCGACGGCGTGCCCGACGGCACCGAGTACGAGGGCCTCAGCACGACGCTGCCACCGCCCGGGCTGGAGTGGAACGTCAGCGTGACCGGCGGCCGGGCCACGGTCGAGGTCCCGCCCGAGTTCCTGACCGAGACCCCCGCCCGCGACCAGCCGCTGGCGATCGCTCAGATCGTGCTCAGCCTCACCAGCCGCCCCGGCATCGGCCAGGTGACCTTCGTCTCCGACGAGCAACCGATCGCCGTCATCAAGGGTGACGGCCAGCAGACGACCGTCGGAGCCGACGTCGTCTGCGAGGACTACAGCGACCTGGCCGCCAACGCTGCCTGCGGGTGAGGCTCGCAGCCAGGCCGCCAGGCTCGGCCTCGCGCTGCGCATGCCGTCGACGAGGGCGTCCGACGCCGGGTGTCAGAAGTTCGGTGCTCACCGGTGCAGGTCGGCGTCGGATCCGTTCTGACACCCGGCGCGGCGTGGTGCGCTCGTCGGGCCTCGCTCCGCTCAGGCGACGTTGACCTCGGCGTACATGCCATGCACGACGTGGGGTGGGGTGGGGCGCCGTTCGACTGCGCCGCAGCCTCCAGGCATGCCTGCGGGTCGGCGCCGGTCGGGATCATGCACACGGCGAGATACCGCCCCGGCTCGCTCAGCGTGCCGTCGCCGACGGCGACGATCTGCTCGCCGCGAGCGGGTGGGACCAGGATCACCAGCGTCGGCGGGCCCGCCGACAGCGCGGCCTCGAGCCCCTCACCGTGCACGATCTCGTCGACCGATCGGGTCTCGTTGTCGGGTAACGCCACCACGACGAGCTCGTGGAGCTCGGTGACCGACGTGTTCTCCACCTCGACGCGCGTTCCCGGCGCAGCGACCTCCGGCACACCGCCGAACCTGGCCGTCGACAGCATCGAGCGGGTCGCGTTCAGCGACGCCGACCAGCAGGCGCTCACCGTCGTCGCCGCCACCGGCGCCGGTCGCTCCGGCCCCAGCCACGCCGCGGATCGGTGCAGCGGTCGCGACGGTGCGCTTCCTCGCCGTCGACAGCAGCTGCTTCCTGGACAACGACTACCTGGTCAAGGGCGTGGCCGGCCGGATCCTGTGGTCGCTGCTCCGCCAGCACGGCGCTGACGGGCGCGTCGACTTCACGAACCGCGAGCTGCGGCTCGACCGGTCGCTCGACATGCCCGGCTTCAAGGACAACCTCGAGAGCCGGCTGATCCTGCTCAAGCGCCGGCTCGACGAGCGCGACGCGCCCGTGCGGATCGAGCGCACTGGGCGCGGCCGGTTCCGCCTCCGCACCGAGACGACGTTCCGGCTCGTCGCCGAGACGGAGTGAGCAGCGTCAGTAGCCGAGGCGCTGGACGCGGTCGGGACGGCGCTGCCAGTCCTTGTCGACCTTGACGAACAGCTCCAGGAACACGCCCTCGGGCAGCTGCGCCCGCACCGCCGTGCCCGCCTCGCGCAGTACGGTGCCGCCCTTGCCGATGACCATGCCCTTCTGGCTCTCCCGCTCGACGATGATCTCGCAGCGGATCCGCGGCCACTCCCACTCCGTCACCCGCGTGGCGATCGAGTACGGCAGCTCGTCGCGGGTGGCCGCCAAGAGCTGCTCGCGCACCAGCTCGGCCACCCACTCCTCCTCGGGCAGGTCGCTGACGACATCGTCGGGGTACAGCAGCGGGCCCTCCGGCATCCGGGCGCTGAGGTGCTCGACCAGCGGCCCGATGCCCGTGCCGGTCCTGGCCGACACCGGGAAGTAGGCCTCGGCGTCCAGCGCGGACGCCGCGCCGAGCTGGGCGATCACCTGGTCGCGCGACGCGACGTCGACCTTGTTGACGATCACGACCGCGGTCCGCACGTCGAGGTGTTGGGCCACCCACTGGTCGCCCGTGCCGAACGGCTTCGTCGCATCGAGCACGAGGCAGGCGACGTCGACGCCGGAGAGGCCGTCGAGCGCCGTCGCGTTCACCGACTCGCCGAGCGCGGTGACCGGTTTGTGGAGCCCCGGCGTGTCGACGAAGACCAGCTGCGCGTCGGGGCGGGTGAGCACGCCACGGATCTGGGTGCGCGTCGTCTGCGGCTTGTCGCTGACGATCGACACCTTGCGCCCGCAGAGGGCGTTGACGAGCGTCGACTTGCCCACGTTGGGGCGGCCGGCGAGGGTGACGAATCCGGAGCGCATGGAGCGATCCACGCTACTGGTGCCGGTCAGACCTTCGACGGGCGTCCGGCCCAGAACGGCGCCCGCAGCTCGCGCTTGAGCACCTTGCCCGATCCGGTCTTCGGCAGTTCGTCGATCCACGTGACCGAGCGCGGCACCTTGTAGTGAGCCAGGTGGGCCCGGGCGTGGGCGAGCACTGCGGCTTCGTCGAGGCCGCTGCCGGGCCGGGCGACGACGACCGCGTGCACGCTCTCACCCCACTCCTCGCTCGGCACGCCGAACACCGCTGCCTCGTACACGTCGGGATGGGCGTCGATCACCGACTCGACCTCCGCCGGGTAGATGTTCATGCCGCCGCTGATGATCATGTCCTTCTTGCGATCGCAGATGTAGACGTAGCCCTCGCCGTCGACGTAGGCGATGTCGCCGACGGTCTGGAAGCCATCGCGATGATCCTCCAGGTAGCGGTCGTGCTGCTTGTAGTAGTCGCTGAACAGGCTGGCGCCGCGCACGAACAGCTCGCCGGTGTGGTCGGGTCCGGTGCCGGTCACGACGGAGTCGTCGTCGGCGTACAGGCGCAGCTCCAGCCCGGGTACCGGCTTGCCGCACGCACCCGGCTTGCGCAGCTGGTCGGCGGGTTCGAGGATGCAGTTGATGCCGAGCTCGGTGCTGCCGTAGACCTCGAACAGCGAGTCATCCGGGAAGCGGGCGAGATACTGCTGCTTGAGCGTGAAGCTCCACGGTGCGGCGTTGGCGATCAGCCGCCGCATCGACGACACGTCGAACGCGGTCGTGCCCGGTTCGGGCAGGTTGCAGATCATGCGCACCGGGGTGGGCGCGCTGAACGTCGTCGTGACCCGGTAGGTCTCCACCAGGCGCAGCCAGTCGAGCGGATCGAACTTGCGCTGGATCACGACCGTGTTGCCGAGCGCGAACGCGATGCTCATGAACGCCGACGGGCCCGAGTGGTACAACGGCCCGGTGGTCAGGTACACGTCGTCTGGCGTGTAACCGATGATCCCGATGATCGTGCCGATGTACGCCGGGTCGAGCGCTCCTGGACGCAGCGCACCCTTGGGCTTGCCGGTCGTTCCCGACGTGTAGATCATCGTCGCGCCCGCTTCGGTGTCCGTCGTCGGCGTGCTCGGCTGCTCCGCGGCCAACGCGTCCACGTCGAGGAACCCCTCGGTACCGTCGCCCGATGGCACGGCCCCGCCGTACACCAGCACGGTTCGCACCTTCGGGATCTCCTGGCGGATGCGGGCGACCATCGGCGCCTGCTCGGCGTCGACGTACACGACGGCGGCATCGCAATGGTCGATGACGTACGCGGCCTCCTCGTCGCTGAACCGATAGTTGACCGGGACCGCTGTCGCGCCGAGCTTCCGTGCGGCGTGGACGAGCAGCGCCACGCCGATCGAGTTCGGCCCGCACCAGGCCAGTGACGCGCCGGCACCGACACCGAAGCCGGCGAGCGCGTGCGCCAGGCGGTTGGCCGCCGACTCGGTAGTGGCGTAGTCGAGCACCTGTGGTGCGCTGCCCGGCCGATCCTCGATCAGCGCCGGCTTGGTCGGCTGCGTGGTCGCGTACAGGCTGAGAACGTCCCCCATGCGCAGGGTGTACCACATCGGGCCGAGTGTGCGAGCCTGGTGACCGTGCCCGGAGCGTCGTCATCCATCGACTTCAAGAAGTGGTTCGACCGCTTCCAGCCCCAGACCCTGCAGATCGCGACGTGGCTGCTGTACATCAGCGGTGTGTTCATGCTGATCGATCTCGGCAACAGAGGCTCGTGGGTGTGGGTGGCGAAGGAGCGCTACAGCATCGGGCTGCTCGTCATCATCGTGCTCGTCGTCTGCCACGCCCTCGGCGGGTTGCTGATGGCCAACGACCGCAAGCTCGGCTACTGGCTGGCGCTGGTCGCCGCGTTCTCCCCGTTCGCGCTTCGACTCTGGGTGCTGCGAGGCACGAACGCGTCGGCGATGGACCGCCTCACCGGGGGGTCGGCGATCGCGTTCATCTTCGACGTCGCCCTCGTCGTGCTGCTGCTGCACCCGACCAGCCGGGAGCACCAGAGGCTCTGGTACAAGTGACCTCGATCCGCAAGCCGCGCTACGGCGCGGGAGCCGCCACCTGGGACCGTGAGACCCTGCCCGAGGGCGAGGAGAAGGCCGCGGCCGTGCGCGAGATGTTCGACACGATCGCCCCCCGCTACGACCTCATCAACCGGGTGATGACGTTCCGCCTCGACGTGCGCTGGCGCAAGCGGGCGATCCGCGACCTCGAGTTGCCCGGCGGAAGCCTCGTCCTCGACCTGGCGAGCGGTACCGGGGACATGTGCATCGACCTGACCGGCGCCGGCCACCGTCCCGTCTCGGTCGACTTCTCCTACGGGATGCTCGCCGCCGACCGAAGCGGCGCGCCGCGGGTGCAGGCCGACGTGACCCGGCTGCCCGTGCGCGACGCCTCGGTGGACGGGGCGACGTGCGGGTTCGCGCTGCGCAACCTCGTCGACCTCGACGCGTTCTTCACAGAGCTGGCACGGGTGCTGCGCCGGGGCGGACGCATCGCCCTGCTCGATGTCGACACCCCACACAACGGGGTCATGCGCTGGGGTCATGGCATCTACTTCGGCAAGGTGGTGCCGCGCATCGGCGGAGCGCTCAGCGACAAGGCCGCGTACAGCTACCTCCCGCGCAGCGTCGCCTACCTGCCGCCGGCCGAGCAGATGGTGGCCTCGCTGGAGCGCAGCGGGTTCGCCGAGGTGTCGCACGTGCAGCTGTCGGGCGGCATCACGCAGCTCCTGACGGCCACCCGTGGCTGACCTCCGGGCGGTCACGACGCCGCTCGTCGGCGACGTCGACCTCAACGACGTGGCCGGCGACGACGGCTACCTGTTCGTCCGCGACGGCGTCGGCGTGGCCGGGCGAGGCGTTGCGGCTCGTGTCGGCGGCGACGCCGTGGCGGTGCTGGCCGGGATCGACCACGACGACCGGGCCGGTCTCGCCGGCTGCGGTCCGGTGGCGATCGGCACCGTTCCCTACCGTCCGGGCGCCGAACCGGCGCTCGTGATCCCCTCGGTGATCGTCGGCCGGGACGCCGACGGCCATCGCTGGCGCACCGACGTGTTCCCCGCCGACGGATCGCCGGCGTCCGAGGAGGTGCCGCGCACCCCGCCTCCACCACCGGCCGCCGGTTCCTTCGCGGTCGCGCCGATCACGCCGGTGGAGACCTACCTGGCGGCGGTCACCGCGGCCCGCGATGCCGTGCGTGACGGCCGGCTGGTCAAGGCCGTCATCGCCCGCGAGGTCGGGATCACGAGCGACGTGCCGATCTCGGTGCGCGGCATCCTCGCCCGCCTCCGTGCCGGGTTCGGATCGAGCTACCGCTACAGCGTGGACGGGCTCGTCGGCGCCTCCCCTGAGCTGCTGGTCGAGGTTCGGGGCGACATGGTGCGCAGCCACCCACTCGCGGGCACCGCTCCCCGCACCGGCGACCCGACTGCCGACGCCCGCATCGCCGCCGGCCTGATCGGCAGCATGAAGGACCAGGTGGAGCACCGGGTCGTGATCGACGTCGTCCACGACACGCTGCTGCCCTACAGCAGCTACCTGGACTGGGAGCCCGAGCCGACGATCGTCGCCGTCGCCAACGTGCAGCACCTCGGCACCGCGATCGAAGGACGACTCTCCCAACCGGCGCCCGACGTGCTGGAGCTGGCCCGCCTCCTCTCCCCCACCCCGGCGCTGGGAGGCCACCCGCGGGCAGGCGCGCTGGCGCTGATCGACGAGGTCGAGGGCTTCGACCGCGGCCGCTACGGGGGCACGGTCGGATGGGTCGACGCGTCCGGATCCGGGTGCTGGGCGGTCACGATCCGCTGCGCCGAGCTGAGCGCCGACCGCCGTCACGCCCGCCTCGTCGCCGGCGGTGGAATCGTCGCCGACAGCGAACCCGAGGCCGAGCTCGCCGAGACCCAGGCCAAGCTCCAAGCCATGCTCGGCGCCATCGTCCGCCCGTAGCCCGAACAACGGGTTCCTGCAGTCGGATCGGTCCCGGGCGGGACCGTTCTGACCGCAGGAACGTGGAGCGGGAGGGTCACGGGCGAGTGCCGAGGGCTTCGGCGACCGCGGCGTGGAGGCGCTGGTAGGCGGCGACGTTCTCGTCGCGGTCGAGGTGGACGCGCAGCAGGGACGGGCCGGGCGTCTCGACGAACGACGTCACGTCGTGCACCGTGGATGCATCGGTCGCGGCGAGTCCGTGAGCGGCTGCCAGCAGCAGGACGTCGGTGCCATGGGGCGTGCCGAACAGCTGCTCGAACCGGGCGGTGTCGAGGGATTGGCGCTGCGGCAGGAACGAGAAGATCCCGCCGCCGTCGTTGTCGACGACCACGATCCGCACGTCGAGGCCCCGACCGGCCAGCGCGACGAGTGCCGCCGAGTCGTGCAGCAGGGCGACGTCGCCGATCAGCACCCCGACCGGCCCACCGGTCGCCGCGGCGACGCCGATCGCCGTCGCCACGACACCGTCGATGCCGTTGGCCCCGCGGTTGGCGAGCACGCGCACGTCGTCGCGGGCAGGACCGAACCACTCCAGCGCCCGGATCGGCATCGACGACGAGACGACCAGCGTCGCACCGGACGGCAGCGCGGCCGCCGCCGCAGCGGCGACGGCCGGCTCCGTCGGCGCGCCCGACCCGAGCAGCGAGTCGGCCGCCTCCCGGGCGGCCCCGTCGGCGTGGCGCCACCGCGCCGCCCACGGCGTGCCGCGCGCGCCGGTGAGCGCGGCCGCCAGACGGCGGCACACGGCCGACGGATCGGCGGTGACGCGGACGGCGACGAGGTGGGCCGGGTCGGCCACCGCCGGCCGGGCGCTCACGTGCACCTCGGTCGCGCCCGAGGCCGCGATCCACTGGGCGAGCACCTTGGACGACGGCGCCTCGCCGAGCCGGACGACGACGGACGGCGCGTGGGCGTCGGCGAACGACGGCACCCGGAGCAGGGCATCGAACCGGACGATCGCCGCCTCCAGGCTGCGGACCCCCGAGCGCGGGTCGGCGAGCACCGGCCAGCCCGTCGCGTCCGCGAGCGTGGACACTGCGGCCGACGCGCCACACCCGGCACCGGCGACGATCACACCGCGCTGACGGTCGAGCGTCGACACCAGCCGCGCGACCACGGCGTCATCGAGCGCGCCCGCCAGGGGGTGAACGGTCCGCTGCCATGGAACGCCACCATCGCGCCCGGGTGGCGGTTCGAACGGTGTCCCGACCAGCGGTTCGCGGAATGCCAAGTTCAGGTGCACCGGCCCGGGATCGGCCCCCGACGCCGCGGCGAACGCCCGCGCCGCGAGCGAGCGCCACGATCCGCTGGTCGCCGGATCGGCGACGCCGGGTGCGTGGAACCAGCGCACCGCCGCGCCGTACAGGCCGTCCTGGTCGATCGTCTGCGCCGCGCCGACGTCGTGCAGCTCTGGCGGGCGGTCGGCCGTGCACACCAGCATCGGCACGCCCGACAGATCGGCCTCGGCCACGGCCCCGTGGAAGTGCGTGGCCGCCGTGCCGCTCGTGCACAGCAGCACGGCCGGCACCCCTGACGAGAGCGCGCTGCCCAGTGCGGCGAATGCGGCGGCTCGCTCGTCGTGGAACACGTCGACGCGCAACTCGGCGCGTTCGGTGAGCGCCAGCGCCAGTGGGGTCGAACGACTGCCGGGAGCGATCACGGCGTGGCGCACGCCGGCGCGCACCCATTCGTCGACCAGGGTGGCGCAGAACGTCGCGGCGACGTCAGCGGGATCGGGGATCGGCACCGGCCTATCGTGACACCCGTGATGCCCCGACCCACGGCCGATCGTCCGCTCGAGCCGTTGCGCCTCCAGCCGTGGAACGGACCGCTCTACGCCGAGCGCTTCGGGCCGCGCACCGACCGGCTGGTGTTCCTCCACGGCTTCACCCAGACCGGCCGATCGTGGCTGCCCGTCGCCACCGCGTTCGCCCGCGAGTTCGACGTGATGCTCGTCGATGCACCGGGCCACGGCGGCTCGGCGACGGTCCGGGCCGATCTCCGCCGCACCGCCGACCTGCTCGGCCAGACCGGCGGCACCGGCACCTACATCGGCTACTCGATGGGCGGCCGGATGTGCCTGCACCTCGCGCTGACCCATCCACACCTCGTTCCCCGCCTCGTACTCGTGTCGACGACGGCCGGCATCGCCGACGAGACCGAACGAGCCGAGCGGCGCGACCACGACGACGACCTCGCCGACTCGATCGAGGACGACGGCGTCGCGCCGTTCCTCGATCGTTGGATCGCCCAGCCGATCTTCGACGGCCTGGCGATCACCGAAGCCGAACGTGAGGATCGCCTCCGCAACACCGCCGAGGGCCTGGCGTCGAGCCTGCGGATGGCGGGCACGGGCACCCAGGATCCGCTGTGGAACCGCCTGCGCGAGCTGTCGATGCCCGTGCTGATCATCGCCGGCGACCGGGACACGAAGTTCGTCGACATCGGCCGCCAGCTGGCAGCCGGCATCGACCGGTCCACGTTCGTGAGGGTGCCCGGCGCCGGCCACGCCGTGCACTTCGAGCAGCCGATCGTCACCGCCGAACTGATCGCCGAGTTCCTGCGCTCCTGACGAGCGCTGCGGCGTCGGTCAGTTGTTGTTGACGATGATGAACCAGATCGGCATCAGCGCGAGGCCGACGATGCCGAGCACGAGGCCGGCGGTCGCCATCCCGTGACCCTTGATCCGGCCCATCGAGTTCGTGATCTCCTTGCGGCTCTGCACACCGAACACGATCGCGAGGATCGACAGCACGATCGGACAGACGAAGATCCCGATGATCCCGAGGACCAGCGAGGCCGTCGCCTTGCCGCTCTGGGCGGGCGGGCCGAACGAGTCACCACCGCCCCCGTACGGCGTGTAACCCGGCGGCGGGCCCATGTTCGGCGGCGGCGGAGGGATCGAGCTCATGGCACGGTGACCCTAGTCGGACGAGTCATCCGCCGAGGGCGATCCCGATCGAGAACAGGAGCCCGAACACCAGCTGTGTGCGGCCCGTGGCCCCGAGCACGGCGATCAGCTCGCGCCCGACGGCGCCGCGCCGCACGAGCCTGACCGCGGGCACCGCGGCGACCGCCGCGCCGAGCCCGAGCACCGCCGGCCAGCGCCACAGCGCGGCCACAACGACGACCGCGACTGCGGCGACGACCATCGATCCCGTGTAGAGCGACCGGGTGCGCGCATCTCCGAGGCGCACCGCCAGCGTCCGCTTGCCGGACGCACGGTCGGTCGGGATGTCGCGCAGGTTGTTGACGATCAGGAGCGAGCAGGCCAGCAACCCGACCGGGATCGACGCGACCCACATCAACGCCGTCAGCCGCTCGACGATCACGTACGACGTGCCGACCGTCGCGACGAGGCCGAAGAACACGAACACGAACAGCTCGCCGAAGCCGGCGTAGCCGTAGGGCCGGGGACCGCCCGTGTAGAACCAGGCCGCGGCGATCGCGGCGACGCCGACGACGAGCAGCCACCACGTCGTGACGACCGCCAGCACGAGCCCTGCGGCGGCGGCGACCCCGAATGCGGCGAACGCGGCGCGCTTCACCGATGACGCTGAGGCGAGGCCGCTGGCGACCAGGCGCACCGGCCCGACCCGATCGGCGTCGGTGCCGCGCACCCCGTCGCTGTAGTCGTTCGCGTAGTTGACGCCCACCTGGAGCGCGAGGCTGACCACCAACGCCAACGCTGCCCGCCACCACACCGGGTGCGGCTCGCCGACCGCGCAGGCCATGCCCACGGCGACCGGTACGACCGCCGCCGGCAACGTGCGCGGCCGGGCGCCCTGGATCCATCGGTTCGTCACCCGCCCAGCCTGCCGGGTGGATACGGTGCGGGCACGCATCGGTGAGGGGACGGGTGATGACCGACGATCTCTGGCGGCTGGACGCGATCGAACAGGCGACGATGGTCCGCCGGCGCGAGGTGTCGAGCAGGGAGCTGGTGCAGGCCCACCTCGACCGCATCGAGCAGGTCAACCCGGCCGTCAACGCGATCGTGCGGGTCCTCGCCGAGAGCGCCCTCGCCGGCGCGGACGCCGCCGACCGCGCCGTCGCCGGCGGCAACCCGCTCGGTCCGCTGCACGGCGTGCCGATGACGGTCAAGGAGAACCTCGACCTCATCGGCACGCCGACCACCAACTCACTCGTCGCGTTCGCCGACGCGGTCGTCGCCGTCGACGCGCCGGTCGTCGAGCGGATGCGCGCCGCCGGAGCGATCCCGATCGGGCGCACGAACCTGCCCGACCTCGGCCTGCGGGTCACGACCGATTCCTCGCTGCACGGCATCACCCGCAACCCGTGGGATCCGACTCGCACCGCCGGCGGGTCGAGCGGTGGGGAGGCCGCCGCGCTCGCCACCGGGATGAGCCCGATCGGGCTCGGCAACGACATCGGCGGATCGCTGCGCAACCCCGCCCACTGCTGCGGGATCGCGTCGATCAAGCCGACCGTCGGCGTGATCCCCTCGGCCGACACCCTCCCGTTCGAGGACGGGGGGATGAGCTCGCAGCTGATGCTGGTACAGGGCGTGATGGCCCGCCGCGTCGCCGACGTCCGCGCCGGTCTGGTGGTCGTCGCCGGGCCGCACCCCCGCGACCCCGGCGCCCTGCCGGTCGTGCTCGCCGACGGGCCAGCCGGTGTGCGGCGGCGGATCGCCGTCACCGCAGAGCCGCCCGGGGGCAGCACGCATCCGTCGGTCGCCGCCGTCGTACGTGCCGCCGCTGACGTCCTGTCCGACGCGGGTCACGACGTCGTCGAGGCGACGCCGCCGGACTACGAGCAGGCGATCGAGCTGTGGGGGTTGGTGCTCGCCGGCGACCTGACGGTGCAGCTCCCCCTGATCGAGGCGGTGATGGGCGCCGCCGGTGTGCGCTTCCTGGAGCTCGCCAGGCAGCGGGTGCCGGACACGGATCTGACCGGCTGGACGACAGCGCTCACCGCCCGTCACGGGGTCCTGCGCCGCTGGCGCGAGTGGCACCGGTCCCATGAACTGCTGCTCAGCCCGGTGTGGACGCAGCCGGCGTTCGTCGAAGGCCTCGACGTCCGCGATCTCGACGGCGCGAACGCCGTGCTGGAGCTGATCCGGCCGGTGACGCCGATGAACCTGCTCGGCCTGCCGGCGGCGGCGGTCCCGGCCGGGATGGCCGACGGGTTGCCGGTCGGGGTGCAGGTCAGCGGCTGGCGGTTCGACGACCTGCGCTGCCTCGACGTCGCCGCCGAGATCGAATCCGCGCTCGGCCTCCCGACCCCGATCGACCCGGTGAACTGACGCCGGGCCGCAAGGTGTCAGAAACCCCGCGCTCACAGCGCTGGTCGACCACCGCGCCGTTCTGACACCTCGGGCAGGATCTCAGCGGAGTAGGGCGAGCAGGTCGCGCCGCGGCTTGCCGAGCGCTGTGCGCGGGATCCGTTCCACCAGCCGCAGCTCGCGCGGGGCGCAGAATGCCGGCAGCACGGTCTTTGCATGTGCACGGAGCTCGTCGAGCGACGGCGGCGCCGAAGGGTCGGCAGGCACGACGATGGCGACGACCCGCTCACCCCACTCCGCGTCGGGAGCACCGGCGACGGCGACGTCGGCGACACCAGGCGCCGCGAGCAGCACCGCCTCCACCCGCTGCGGCCACACGTTCTCACCGCCGCTGATGATCAGCTCGGCGCGCCGGCCGTACACCACGAGACGACCGTCGTCTCCACACGCGCCGAGGTCGCCGGTCGCCAGCCAGCCCTCGCTGTCGAGCGGTGTCGAGCCGTCCCGGTACGCCCGCAGCAACATCGGCCCGCGCAGGTGGATCTCGCCACGCTCGTCGATGCGTACGTGCACGCCGTCGAGCGGCGCGCCGTCGTAGACGACGCCCGAGCCGGTCTCGGTCATCCCGTAGGTGGTGACGACGTTCGCCGGGAGGGTGGCGGGCGGACGTGAGCCGCCGAGCACGATCGTGCGGAACACGGCCGGATCCACCCGGGCGAGCGCGGTGGCGACCAGCGAGACGAACGACCGGCGGGGCCGCGCTGCGGCGACGACCGCGTCGGCGTCGAAGCGTTCGAGCACCGTGAGCGACGCACCGCTGTGCAGGGCGCGCGTGACGACCGACAGGCCGCCGACGTGGGCCAGGGGCAGGCAGGCGATCCAATGGTCGCCGGCGGTCGCATCGAGCCGGGCGCTCGTGGCCGTCGCCGAGGCCGCGACCGCGCCGTGCGTCAGCACCACTCCCTTGGGGACGCCACTCGAGCCGCTGGTCGCGACCACGAGTGCGTCGCCGGACTCCACCGGGCGTCCACCGGCGAGCCGGTGCTCCCCGCTGCCGTCGATCACCGATCCCGGTGCCATCGCCCGCAACAGCTCACCGCGGGCCACGTCAGGCAGCCGTGCATCGACCGGGAACACCGCGTCCCCGCGATCCCACACGCGGCGCAGCGCGTCGACGAAGCCCGGGCCGGCGGGGAGATCGAGGGCGACGAGCTGGCGGCTCACCGATCGCTACATCGCGCCGCTGCGCACGCCGGCGCCGCCGTCGATCACGAACGTCTCGCCGGTGATCCACGACGCGCGGTCGCTGACGAGGAACGCGGCGAGGTTGGCGATGTCCTCGGGCCGGCCGAGGCGCCCGGTCGGCATCGAGTGCGCCAGGCGGTCGCCGAAGTTCTCGACGAGCACCGCAGCGAAGTCGGTGTCGACGAGGCCCGGCGCGATCCCGACGACGCGCGTCGGGCCGATCTCGCCGGCGAGCACGCGGGTGAGGTGGATGATCGCCGCCTTCGTGAGGTTGTAGACGCCGAGGCCGACCTCGGACCGCAAGCCGCCCACCGACGCGATGTTGACGATCACACCGGGCGTGGTCGAGAACGCGAGACGGTGGGCGGCCTGGCTCCAGAACAGCGGGCCGCGCAGGTTCACCTCGAACGTCTTGTCGTACGCCCGCGGCTCGACGTCGAGCGTGGGCCCGTAGAACGGGTTGGTCGCCGCGTTGTTGACGAGGATGTCGAGCCCACCCAGCTCGTCCATCGTCGCCCGTACGGCCGCCTCGCCCGCGTCGATGTCGCCGCCGTTCGCCGGGAACACCCCGAGGCGGGCACCTGGCGCCCGGGAACGGATCTCCTCGGCGGCGGCTTCCAACCCCTCGAGCTTGCGCGCGCTGAGCATCACCGCCGCCCCCGAGGCCGCCAGCTCGGAGGCGATCGCCTTGCCGATGCCCTTCGACGCGCCGGTCACGAGCGCGACCTTTCCGTCCAGTCGGATGTCCATCGGTGGCACGCTAGCGGTGACCCCGTGGGCCAGAATGATCCGCATGGACCCTGTCGTCATGACCCCTGACCCCTGGTTCGGGGGCAAGCTCGTCAAGTACTGGTGGCTGGTCGCTCTGCTCGGCGTCGCCCTCGTGGTGATCGGGATCCTCCTGATCGTGCACCTCGTCGGCGCCGCGTTCACGCTGGCGCTGCTGATCGGGATCGGCCTGATCATCTCGGGCATCGACGAGATCGTGCAGGCCGACCGCCACACCTCCCGGTGGGCGTCATGGCTGCTCGGCGGCCTCTGGATCGTGACCGGCGTCATCGCGATGGCCTGGCCGGGGATCACGCTCTGGGCGGTCGCGGTCGTGGTCGGCATCGGCCTGCTCGTGACCGGGATCCTGGAGATCGTGTTCGCGATCCGGATGCGGCGCGAGATGCCGGGCTGGTACTGGGCGCTCGTCAGCGGCGTCCTGGCGGTCGTCGCCGGGGTGCTGTCGCTGGCCTGGCCAGACGCGACCGTCCTCGTGCTCGCCGTGCTGCTCGGGATCTACGTGCTGCTGCGCGGCCTGTCGACGATCATGTTCGCGTTCGGCCTGCGCAGCCTCGGCACGCTGCACTGAGCGGCCGCGCGTGGCGGCCGCCCAGCCGCCACCGTCAGGTGGACGAGACGATGTGGGTGACCGGGAGGTCGAACGTGTGGGCGACGCGCCGCGGCAGGTCGAGGCGCAGCCACTTGGACACGTGGGCCGGCAGCGTCGAGACGACGATCTCGTCGAAGTGCTGCTCGCGCAGCACCGCGGCGATCGCCGCGAGCGGATCGGCGTCACCGACCTCGCCGTCGGCATCGCCCCCGGCTGCACGGATCGACTCCAGTTCGGTGGCCAGCCGCTGCGCCGCTGCCGCGCGCTCCTCCTGTTCGCTGGCCGGCTCGCCCTCGAGCGCGCGCAGCACGGAGCCATAGAAGTCGTGTGCCGGGGTCGCCGGGACGACGACGTAGAACGACGCCGGTCCGTCGGTGAGGCGCTCGCCGACGGCCCGGGTGAGCTCGTCGCTGGCCAGCGTCTGGTTGCCCACGATCAGGATGTGGTGCACGATGCCCTCCTCTCGGATCCCGCCGGGCGATGACCGGCGGGCGTGGTGCAGGTTGCTCGATCGAACGTGGCGCCAACCGGGTTGCAGGGACTCGTCCTCGAACGCCCGGCGGCGCGCGCTGAGCACGTCGGTGCGCGTGCACATCCCGATCAGCTTGCCGTCACGGATCACCGGCAGGTGGCCGATGCCTTCGTCGAGCAGCACCCGCAGGGCGGTCACGAGCGAGACCTCCGGCCCGACGCTGACCACGTCGGTGCTGGCGAAGGTCAGCGCCGGCTCGGTGTCCGCGGCCGGATCGAGGTCGATGAGGTCTTCGCGGGCGATGATCCCGAGGCACTCCGCGGCGTCATCGACGATCGGATACGCGCCATGGCCATGGCGGTTGATGCGTCGACGCGCGTCGCCCACCGTCGCCGCCGGCGTGAGCGTGTCCACCTCGGCGGTCATCACCTCGCCGACGGTGACCCGTTCGAGCACGTCGACCGCATAGTCCGACTGGACGCGCACGCCGCGTCGGGAGAGCTTCTCGGTCATCAGCGTCTCGTGCATCAAGGAGCGGCTGACGACCTCGGCGATCACGCTGGCGAGCATCAGCGGCAGGATGATCTGGTAGTCGCGGGTCAGTTCGAACAGGAACACGATGGCTGCGAACGTCGCCCCGACCGAGGCCCCGAACGTGGCGGCCATGGCCACGAGGGCGAATGCCCCGGGGGCGATCCCGGCGCCGGGCGCGACGTGCTCCACGGCGGTGCCGAAGAGGCTGCCAAAAGCGCCACTGATCAAGAGCAGCGGCGCCAACGTGCCGCCCGACGTCCCCGAGCCGAGCGCCAGCCACCAGGCGAGCAGCTTGGCGACGGCGAGGACGAGCAGCGCACCCGCGGCGATCCGCCCGAGGAGCACGTCGCTGATCACGTCGTAGCCGACGCCGAGCGCGCGCGGTTCGAACAGCCCGACGATGCCGAACAGGAACGCGCCGATCAGCGGATGCCACGTCTCGGAGACGGGCAGCCCCCGGTACCAGGCCTCGACGATGAAGAGGCCCTTGGTGATCACGACGGCCAGCACCCCGGCGCCGACGCCGAGCACGGCGAAGTACGGCAGCTTGTCGAGCCCGTGATAGTCGTGCAGCGGCACGGCGAACAGCGGGCCGTCACCGAAGATCGCCGAGTGGACGCCGGCGGCGAGGGTGGAGGACACCACCAGCGGCACGAACGCCCGCGCCGACAGCTCGAACAGCAGCAGCTCGATGACGAGCACGACGGCGGCGAGCGGCGTGCCGAACGTGGCCGCCATCCCGGCGGCGGCGCCGCTGCCCAGCAGGATCTTGCGCTCGGACGGCGACATCGGCAAGAGCTGGCCGAGCAGCGATCCGAGCGCGCCTCCGGTGACGATGATCGGCCCCTCGGCACCGAAGGGCCCGCCGCCGCCGATGGCGACCGCGGCCGACAGCGGCTTGGCGACCGCCGTACGTGGCCGGATGCGGCTCTGGTTCGTGAGCACGGCGTCCATCGCCTCGGGGATGCCATGGCCACGGATCTCCGGCGCCCAGCGCGCCAGCATGATCACGACCAGCGCGCTGAGCATCGGGACGACGATCATCATCGGGGAGCGCGGCAGGTCGGCGAAGCTCGGCAGCTCCCAACCCACACGGTGGAACCAGGCGAGGTTCGTCAGCAGGGCGATGAGGCGGATGAGGACGAACGCAGCGACGCCGCCCAGCAGCCCGATGACCGTGGCCGCCGCGGACAAGACGACCAGCCGGCGCGCCGGGGTTCGTCCTGGAGTGTGGACACCTCGGGCGCTCGCTAGCGACATCGTCCCCTCCTGTCGCGACAAATACATCGTATCACGACTATCGTGTCACGAGTGAAGGAACCCCGCGTGCGCAGCGTCCTCGACAGTCCGACGAACCGCATGTTCGGCATCGTGATCGGCGCCGGGATCGTCGGCGGCGTCATCGGCGCGGTGTACCTCGCCGTGCTGCACGTCCTGCAGCGCGGGCTGTGGCCGACCCACTCGGGCCTGGTCGTCCACGGCGTGATCCTCGTCGCTGTCGGTGTCGCTGTCGCATTGATCAGCCGGCTGATGGGCAGCTCGGGCGACGTCGAGCTCCTGGTCGACAACATCCATGTGTCCGGCGGCGCCGAGGACCTGCGCCGGCTGCCGTCGCTGATCCCGATCTCGCTGCTGTGCGTCGCCGCCGGCGGCGCGCTCGGCCCGGAGGCGCCGCTCGTGCAGACCAGCGGTACGGTCGGGTCGTGGCTCGGGAGACGGGCTGGGCTCGACGCCGTCGGGCTGCGCGTCGTCACGATCACCGGGATGGCCGCGGCGTTCACGGTCCTGTTCGGAGCGCCGCTCGGTGCTGCCGTGTTCGCCCTCGAGATCCTCCACCGGCGGGGGCTGGAGTACTACGAGGCACTGATGCCGGCGGTGCTCGGTTCGCTGTCGGGGTACGCGGTGTACGTGCTCGTCACCGGCATGGGCCTGGCGCCGATCTGGGAGTTCCCCGACGTCGGCGAGCTGCACGGCGTCGATCTGGCCTGGGCGGTGGCGTGCGGGGTCGTCGGGGCGGCCGTCGCGTTCGCCTTCACCTACTTGAACCAGGGCCTGCGCGCCGCGGTCCGGCGTGTGCCGCCGGCGGCGCGACCGGCGTGCGGTGGTGTGGTCCTCGCCCTCCTGGCGTGGGTCTCGCCGTACGCCCTGACGTTCGGGGAGGATCAGCTCGGTCACATCGCCACCACCGACGTCGCGCTGCGCACGCTGTGCGTCGCCGCCGCCGCCAAGCTGCTCGGCTCGAGCGTGACGCTGTCATCGGGATGGAAGGGCGGGTTCATCATCCCGCTGTTCTTCATCGGCGCGTGTCTCGGCCAGGCCGGCCATCATGTGTTCCCCGGCACGAACGCCGTCGTGTTGATGGCCGCGCTGATGGCGGCGTGCAACGTCGGCGTCACCAAGACGCCGCTCGGTAGCGTGCTCGTCGTGACGGAGATGGCAGGCATGCTCCTGTTGCCGACCACGCTCATCGCCTCGGTCGTCGCCCTCCTGCTGACGTCGAACGTCGGCCTGATCGAGAGCCAGCGCCGGCGCACCGACCCGGCACCCGTCAACGCTGCCCCCGGTCCAGAGCCGAACCGTGGCTGAGCACCGGCCGGCCCGGCGCGCCGACCTCACCGGCGCCGAGTATCGGGTGCTCGCCCGGTTCCGCTTCGCCCTGCGCGTGTTCCTGCGCTTCTCCGAGGACGCGGCGCGCGAGGTCGGCGTGACGCCGAACCAACATCAGCTACTGCTCGCCATCCGCGGCTTCCCGACCGGCGACCCGTCGGTCACGGACCTCGCCGAGTGGCTGCAGCTCAAGCACCACTCGACCGTCGAGCTCGTCGACCGCGCCGCCGACGCCGGCCTGATCGCCCGACAGCCCGACCCCGACGACCGCCGCCGCCAGCGCTTGGTGCTCACCGCCCGCGGCAGCGACGTGCTCGCCTCGCTGTCCGACGCACATCGCGAGGAGCTGCGCCGGTTCCGCGGCGAGATGTCAGACCTGCTCGACGAGCTCGACTGACGTTCCCTCGCTGCAAGCTCAGGCGCCGTGACGGTGCACGACGACCTTGCGGATGCGCCGGCCCTCGACCGCTTCCACCACGAAGCGCCAGCCATCGAGCTCGACCTCTTCGCCGAGCTCGGGAACGTGCTCCAGCGTGCCGAACACGAACCCGGCGACCGTGTCCCACTCGTCGTCGGGGATCTGCACGCCGAGCAGCTCGTTGACGTCGGACACGTTGGCCCGACCGTCCACCCGCCACGTGCCGTCGGGCAACGCCTCGACCTCGGCGGTCTCCTCGTCGAACTCGTCGACGATCTCGCCGACGAGCTCCTCGAGGCAGTCCTCCAGCGTGCACAACCCGACGATGTTGCCGTACTCGTCGGCGACGATGACGATGTGGAACTTCTGGGCCTGCATCTCTCGCATCAGCCGGGCGACGGGTTTGTTCTCGGGGACGATCTGCACGGAGCGGCTGACGACCGTCACCAGCTCGGCACCACGCCCCCCGCGCTCCGCGCGCACGAGATCCTTCGTGTAGGCGAGGCCGACGACGTCACCGTGATCGCCGTTGCCCATCACCGGCACCCGCGAGAAGCCGTGCTCGATCGCCCGGTCGAGCGCGGCAGACACGGTCATCTCGGGCTCGACCATCACCATGTCGGGTCGGGGAACCATGATCTCGCGCACGACGGTGTCGCCGAACTCGATGATCGACTCGATCAGCTCCCGCTCCTCGTGTTCGATCACCTCGTCGTCGGCGGCGGCCTCGACGATCCCGAGCAGCTCCTGCTCGCTGACGAAGGGGCCCTTCTCCAGGCCCTTGCCCTTGACGATCACGTTGGTCAGCCGGATCAGCCCGCCGGAGACCAGGCGCAGCGGATAGAACCTGACGAGCGCCGACACCGGGCGGGCGACCAGCATCGCCGCCTTCTCCGGCCAGATCACGGCGTAGGTCTTCGGCACCGACTCGGCGAGCACGAAGAACACGATCACGTTGAGGACCACGCCGATCACGACGCCGGCAGGTCCGAACAACCTGCCGGCCACGAGCCCGGTCAGCGTGGCCTGCAGCGTCTGGCAGACGTTGACGCTGAGCAACAGCGAGTTGACCCACACCTCGGGCTTCTCGACCAGGCGGGTGAGCGCCTTGGCCGACTTCGATCCCCGCTGGGAGATGACCTGAGCCCGTGTCGGCGAGATGCGCGAGAGGCCCATCTCCGCGACCGCGAGCATCGCCAGGATGATCAGCAGCACGAAGATCGCCACCAGCATCGCGGCGTCGGCGCCGCTGAACGCGGCGATCACGCCGTCTCATCCGGATCGTCGGGATGGCTGTGGCGGAACGCAGCCGGCGCCGGGCCGTCCCAGTGGTGGGCTTCGAGCAGCTCACGCTCGAGCGCGCGCATCCGCTCTGTCTCCTCGGACTCGGCATGATCGTGACCGAGAACGTGCAGGATCCCGTGCACCAGCAGCAGGGCCAGCTCGTCGTCGAGGTTGCCGGCATGGCTGGACGCCTGGCCGAGCGCGACCTCGGGGCAGATCACGATGTCACCGAGCAGGAGCGGCATGTCGTCGACGTCGACGGGCGCCCGATCCGGGGCCCGGCTGGGCCCGCGCGCGTCGGCCAGCACGTCGATCATCGTCACGTCGTCGAGGTGGGAGTCCACGTCGATCGGGAACGACAGCACGTCGGTCGGGCCGCTGCCTCCGAGGAACTCACGGTTCAGGTCGGCGATCTCGTCGGTGCCGACGTACATCACCGACAGCTCGGCGAGACCGCGCACGCCGAGCGTGTGCAGGCACCGTTGGGCCAACCGCTGCCAGCGGGCGAGGTCGACGGCGACGGCCGACTGCTCGTCGGCGACGAACACCTGGGGCTCGCCGTCTCCGCCCACGAGGCGGCGCTTGGCGAGCCGGGGTCTCGACCCCTCAGCCACGGTGACGCTCCCGCACCGTCCGCGGGCGGCGGGTTCCCGGCGCCGGGCCGTCGGCGGCATCGCGCTCGTACGCGTTGACGATGTCGGCGACGATGCGGTGGCGCACGACGTCACGGGCACTGAGGTGGATGAAGCCGAGACCCTCGATGCCGCTCAGCACCCGCTCGAGGCCGATCAGTCCGCTGCGACCGTTCTGCACGTCGACCTGGGTCGTGTCGCCGGTGACGACGACCTTGGAGCCGAACCCGATCCGGGTCAGGAACATCTTCATCTGCTCGGGGGTCGCGTTCTGTGCC
>CAZMGD010000033.1:0-37499 GCA_964565705.1 uncultured Ilumatobacteraceae bacterium
CGAGCGTCGCCCCTTCCCGCCCGGCCAGCACGGCCGCACCCGCCGCCGCAACAACGCCAGCGAGTATCTCGGCCAGCTGCAGGAGAAGCAGAAGGCCAAGTACATCTATGGTGTCCTCGAGCGCCAGTTCCGCCGCACCTACGACGAGGCCAACCGCCAGCAGGGCCCGACGGGTGAGAACCTGCTGCGCCTGCTCGAGCTGCGCCTCGACAACGTCGTCTACCGCGCCGGCTGGGCCTCCACCCGGCCCCAGGCTCGCCAGTTCGTGAACCACGGCCTGATCAACGTCAACGGCAAGCGCCTCGACATCGCCAGCGCCCGCGTGCGCAAGGGCGACGTCGTGTCCCTCTCGCCCAAGGCCCGGGGCATGATCGTCATCCAGCACAACCTCGACGTGCTCGACCGCTCTGTCGTCGGCTGGCTGGAGACCGGGGACGGCAACAAGCAGGTCACCGTGCGCGACCTGCCCCAGCGCGAACACATCGACGTGCCCGTGCGCGAGCAGCTCATCGTCGAGCTCTACTCCAAGTAAGCCAAGCGTCAGCGAACCAGAAGCCACAGCCGAGGACCCCACACACATGCTCGTCATCCAACGCCCCACCGTCGAGGCCATCTCCGACGAAGACGCGCGCCGCCAGCGGTTCGCGATCGGTCCGCTCGAGCCCGGCTTCGGTTACACCATCGGCAACTCGCTGCGCCGCACGCTGCTCTCGTCGGTGCCCGGCGCGGCGATCACCACCGTGCGCTTCGACGAGGCGCTGCACGAGTTCGGCACCATCACCGGTGTCACCGAGGATGTCACCGAGATCATCCTCAACCTCAAAGACATCGTGCTCACGTCGCTGTCGGACGAGCCGGTGACCGTGCGCGTCGATGTGCGCGGCCCAGCGACGGTCACGGCCGGCGACATCAAGCTGCCGGCCGACGTCGAGATCCTGAACAAGGAGCAGGCGATCGCGACCCTCAACGCGAAGGGCCGGCTCGCCGTCGACCTGACCGTCGAGCGCGGCCGCGGCTACCTGTCGAGCGACCGCGACGCCCAGAACCGCACGATCGGCCTGATCCCGATCGACGCGATCTTCTCGCCGGTGCGCCGCGTCGTGTTCGACGTCGAGCCGACCCGCGTCGAGCAGAGCACCAACTACGACCGCCTCGTGCTCGAGATCGAGACCGACGGCTCGATCACCCCGCGCGACGCGCTCGCCTCTGCCGGCGCCACGCTGCGCGGCCTGGTCGACCTGGTCGCCAACCTGTCGGATGAGCCGCAGGGCCTCGAGCTCGGCGACGTCGTCGGCTCTGGCCACACCTCGCCCGATCTCGAACTCGCGATCGAGGATCTCGACCTCTCCGAGCGTCCCCGCAACTGCCTCAAGCGGGCGCAGGTCAACACGGTCGGCGAACTGCTGACGAAGACCGAGGACGACCTCTTCAACATCACCAACTTCGGGCAAAAGAGCCTGGACGAGGTGAAGCAGAAGCTCGACGAGCGCGGCCTGTCGCTGCGCGGCTGAGAAGGAACCACCATGCCCGCCACCCCGCGCCGCGCCCGCAACTTCCACGGCGACTCCCAGCACCAGCGGCTGATGTTCGCCAACATGTGCGCCTCCCTGTTCGCCGCCGAAGGCATCGTCACGACCGAGGCCAAGGCCAAGGCCCTGCGCCCGATCGCCGAGAAGCTGATCACCAAGGCGAAGAAGGCCGGTGACGGCGAGGAAGGCCGCGTGCACCGCATCCGCCAGATCCAGGGTTATCTGGGTGACCGTGAGATGACCGCCAAGCTCGTCGACGAGGTCGCGCCCCGCTACACGTCGCGCAATGGTGGCTACACGCGCATCCTCAAGCTCGGCCCGCGCCAGGGCGACAACGCCCCGATGGCGCGCATCGAGTTGGTCTGAGCTGAGTCGACGGCGCCGCCTCCGGCGGCGCTGTCTGCGCCTCGCCTCGCATCCTCGTAGCCTGACCCGATGCCTCGGGCGCGGTTCACCGTTGCGTACGACGGGTCGGCGTTTCACGGGTTTGCGGTCAATCGCGGGGTTGCCACGGTGGCCGGCTCGCTGACCGAGGCGATCTCCCGGGTGGTGCGGGCGCCGGTCGAGCTGACCGGGGCCGGGCGCACCGACGCCGGCGTGCACGGCTGGGGTCAGGTCGTCTCCGTGGATCTCCCTGCCACCGTCGATCTCGCCGATCTGGCACGCCGGGTCAACCGGATGTGCGCACCCGCGATCGCCGTGCGCGATCCGGCATGGGTCGCCGACGATTTCGACGCCCGGTTCAGCGCCGAGTGGCGGCACTACCGCTACACGATCCTCAACACCCCGGAGCCGCACCCGCTCCTGACGGGCCTCGCCTGGCACGTGCCGCAGCCGCTCGACCTCGCCGTGCTCCAACTCGCGGCGGACCCGCTCGTCGGTGAACACGACTTCACGTCGTTCTGTCGCCGCCCCAAGCAGGCGCCCGGCGACGTACCGGTCAGCCTGGTGCGCCGCGTGCTCCGGACGCAGTGGAGCAAGGTGACCGACGAGCTGTTCGACGTACCGCTGCTCCGCTTCGAGATCCGGGCGAACGCGTTCTGCCACCAGATGGTGCGAGCGATCACCGGCACGCTCGTCGACGTCGGGCTCGGCCGGATCAGCCCCGGAGACGTCACCGCGATCCTGGCCGCTCGCGACCGGTCAGCAGCCGGTCAGGTCGCCCCGCCGCAGGGCCTCACCCTCTGGGAGGTCGCCTACCAGCCGAACCTGCGGTCGAAGTGAGCCCGAAACGGGCGCGATTCGACCGCAGGTTCGTATCGGTGGGGCCGTATCGGTGGGGCCGTATCGGTGGGGCCGTATCGGTGGGGCCGTATCGGTGGGGCGTTCGGTTCAGCTGGCCTGGGCGATCACCGTCGAGAGGAACGCCATGGCGTCGCGGCGGGTCTGTGGCATCGGCGCGAGATGGTCGAGGTCGACGCCGACGAGGGCGAGCCGGGCCCCGAGGTCGCTGGCGGCGACGACCACGTGTACGCCCCGTTGCGTCGCAGCCTCCACGGCGTCGCGCAATGGTGCGGCGAACGCGCCGTCCACCGCTTCGGCGTCGGTCAGATCGACCAGCACGGTCGCGCCCGTGCGTGCCGCGGCGAGCTCGTCGGAGATGGTTCGCACGCAGTTCGGGTCGGCTCGGTTCACCGACAGCCAGACCGTGTGGTCCTGCCAGCGGCGGATCGTGACGTCGGTCATCGAGATGGCCTCCTCGGTTGCATCGCGGCGTCCGCACCCGGCGCCGGATCGACCGCACTCTGTCGCGTGGAAGCGACGGCTGTGTACCCGTTGCGCGACGGCTATGTAACAATCGTGTCGCAGGAGACCCGATGGCCAACTTGATGCTCGTGGAGGATGACGCGCCGTTGCGCATCGGGCTCCGCCTCGCCCTAGAAGATGAAGGACACACGGTCGTCGACGTCGCCGACGGGGAGACGGCCCTGCAGGTCTTCGACGCGTCAGGTGTCGACCTGGTGCTGCTCGACGTGCGCCTCCCGGGACTCAGTGGGTTCGAGGTGTGTCGTGAGCTGCGCAAACGCAGCCTCGTGCCGATCGTGATGGTCACGGCCCAGGACGACACCCACGACATGGTGGCCGGCTTGGAGGCCGGGGCCGACGACTACGTCACCAAGCCGGTGTCGGCCAAGGCGCTCGCCGCCCGGGTGCGGGCACACCTGCGGCGGGCCAGCTGGACCGGCCCGACCGACCTCGTCGCGGCTGAGCCCGGAACATCGTGGCTCGACATCCGTGAGGCACAGGGCCTCGTGCTCAAGCACGGCGAACGGCTCGCACTCACGAAGACCGAGTTCCACCTGCTGTGCGAGTTCGCCCGCCATCCCAACCAGGTGATGAGCCGTGATCAGCTGCTCGAATCGGTGTGGGGATACGACTACGTGGGTGACGGCCGGCTGGTGGACACCCACATCCGCCGGCTGCGGACGAAGATCGAGGACGATCCCGAGCACCCACGCGTCATCATCACCGCCCGAGGTCTCGGCTACCGATTCGAGCCGTCGGCCACCTCCGGCGCCTGACGGTGCGCGTCACGTGGTCAGCAGCGGCAGGTAGTCCGAGGCGGTGACCGGCTCGTCCTGTGAGCTCCCGTCGGGGAGCGGAACGAGCACCTTCTGATCGTCGACGGTGAACTGCACCTCGACGATGGGCGACACCCGCGTCAGGCTGAGCACGATCTGTCCGATCGCGAACAGCTGCTCGGACGGGGTCACGTTGAGCACCGCCTCGTCGAGCTCGACGGTCGCGAGCGAGCCGCGGACGGATACGGAGAGGTCGTCGCTGGGTGTCAGCACGCTGCGCAGCGGCAGATCGGGGGGTGGTCCGGCAGCGAGGGCGTCGAGCACGATGCCAGCCTGGTCCTCGGGCGTCACACCGAGCGCCACCTCGCTCTCGGTGCCGACCAGGCGGGTGCCGCTGACGTAGTAGAGGTGCGCCGTGTACGTGCGCTCCGCGGGGTTCGGATCGTCGGTCGGCACTGTCGTGGCCGGTTCGACCAGCCCGAACGGCACGTCCTCGAGGGGGCGCGGCGCCGAATCCGTCGGCAGCCCGCAAGCGGTCACCAGCGCCGTGCTCGCCGTGATCGCGGCCATGGCGATCCAGCGCCGCAGCCTCACGACTCGTCCTCGTCGGGACCGGTCTCGATCGGGAGCACGAGCACGAACCGGGCGCCGCCTCCGGGCCGGTCCTCGACCCGGATCGTGCCGCCGAGCATGCGGGCGTGCTCGGCGGCGATGGACATGCCGAGCCCCGAACCGGGGCGTTGGCGCGCGTCGTCGCCCCGGGCGAAGCGCTCGAAGATCCGGCTCCGCAGCTCTGAGGGTACGCCCGGCCCGGTGTCGTCGACGGCGATGGCGGCCATCCCCGATCGATCGCGGTCGGCCCAGATCTCGACCGGCCCGCCGGCGTGCACGTCCGCGTTGCGCACGAAGTTGCCGATCACCCGTTCGAGGTGTCGCTTGTCGGTGCGGATCGGCGACTCGAACCGAGCCCATCGCATGGTGATCGTGAGGTCGGGGTGGCCGTGCTGGCGGGCGACACGCCGCAGCACGTCGGGCAGCACGACGTCGTCGGCGGCGACGGGCAGCTCGCCGGACGCCTCGAGCCGCGACACCTCCAGCAGATCGACGACGAGCTGGTCGAACTCGTCGACCTCCGAGCTGAGCAGGTCGAGCGCGTACTGGCCGCGCTCGCTGAGCTCGCCTCGTCGTCGGGCGAGCACGTCGGTGGCGGCACGGATGGTCGCGACGGGTGTGCGCAGCTCGTGGCTGACGTCGGAGACGAAGCGCCGCTCGCGCTCGATCCGGTCGGTGAGCGCATCGGCCATGTCGTTGAACGCGACCGCCAGTCGGTTGAGGTCGGGGTCGGGGTCGGCCGGCACCCGGGCGTCGAGCTGGCCGCTCGCCAGCCGCGCCGCCGCGGCGCCGGCCACGCCGAGGGGGCGCAGCGCCCGGCGGGTGACCCAGATGCCCAGCACCGCGCCCGTGGCGGCGACGACGGCGGTGCCGACCAGCAGGATGACCCGCAGGCGCTCGAGAGCGGAAGCGAGGCTCTCGAGGGGGAA
Source organism: uncultured Ilumatobacteraceae bacterium (assembly GCA_964565705.1). GTDB lineage: Bacteria > Actinomycetota > Acidimicrobiia > Acidimicrobiales > Ilumatobacteraceae > CAZMGD01. The sequence continues at coordinate 5,593 of CAZMGD010000033.1, forward strand.
CACCTCGATGTAGTCGAGGTTGCCGTCGCCGATCGGGATCGCCACGACGGCGCGAGTCTGCCCGCCGCTCGTGAAGCGCATCGTGGTGGCCTTGCCGGCGTCGAGCATCTCGAGCACGTCGGGCGGCAGCGACTCGGGGCCGACTCCGATCGACGACAGCCGCCACTCACCGTTCACTCGGAGCATGGCCACCGAGCCCGGCTCGCTACGGAGCGAGGAGACGACGCTGCTGGCCCGGGACGGATCGTCGCCGACCACGGCGGCCACCACGCTCGCGTTCGCGTACGCCTCGCGCCGGATGACGGATTCGCGCTGCTGGAGCAGGTAGCTGCGAACCGACACGTACACCACGATCGCGAGGGCGACGGCGAGCAGCGTGGCAACGAGCGTGGTGCCGAGCGCAACCCGCGTGCGCAAACCGAGCCGTCGCGTTGTCATCGTGCCGACTCCTCCCAGCGCTCGCGTCCATACTTTCTAGTGGTTCGCCGGCGCGGTGGCCCGGCGGCGCCTCAGCGTTCGGTGCGCCGGGTACGCCGCCGCCACGACCGCGAGGCGCTCGTGGACCCGCCCGCGCTGTCGGCCACGCGTTCGACGAGCCATGGGCGTCGGGCCGTCGGGCCCGGTGCCGCCTCCAGCTGACGCATCGTCCGGACCCGACCGACGAGCCCGGCGGCGGCGAGCGCCGCGCCCAGCGCCACACATTGTCGCGAGATGGAGCGGACGTCGTCTGCGGGGAACGGAGGGTAGGGATCGCCGAGCATGGCGAGGTCGGGGTTCCGGCGGTGTCGCGACGCTCCCCGGCGTACGAGCTGGGACCACGCCTCGGGCACCCGCTCCGGTTCACGCTCGAGCAGCCCGAGGACGGACCGGTACTCCTCCTCGCGCAGGAGCGCGTCGAAGACGCCGAGCTCGCTCTTCTGCGGCGGCGGCGCCGTGGCGGCGAGGATCGGGAGCCCGTCGGCGCACAGCGCGCACCAGGCGGGTCCGCCGCGCTCGACCCGCCAGAGAAGGCGCGGCGCCGACGAGGCGAGCCGGGCGAGTGCCAGCGGTGACGGCTCGAACCTGGCGTGACCGAGGCCAGCGGCGGCTGCCGCATCGCGGACACGCCCGGCGTCGGCTCGGTCGGCGCGGACGTCGAGCTGCCATCGCCGCGGCCCGGCATCGACGATCCACCGGTTCGACCCGTCGGTGCCCGGGTGAGGTGGCCGCGCGGCGAGGTCCGACACCGACCATCCGGTCGCGTCCCACCCGGCGATCCGCTCTCCGTCGGCGAACGAGGCGATCGTCACGTCGTCGTCGACGGTCAGCGACAGCCGCGTCGCGACTCGGATCAGGGCGTCGATCGTGCCCTGCACGTCGGTCCGGAAGATCCGTTCATCGACCGCTGTCACGACACGACCCGGTGCGTCGGCGGCGAGGCGAACGGCGCGGATCCCGATCACCCCGACCTCGATGCCGGTCCCGTTGCCACGCGCCCCGCTCATGGCGTCTCACCTCCGAGCGCTGCCGCGATCACGGGCACGATGTCGGCATCGTTGACGACGTAGCCGTGGCCGACGGGGAAGGGTTCCGGCCTGGGCGGGAGCAGCACCCGAACCAACTCGCCATCGCTCGGCCCGGGCTGGAGCAGCACCCCGGTCCGGGCCCGGCGAAGCGGACGGGTCCAGTGATCGCGCGCTCGGAGGTGGTCGGCGACGCCGGCGACGACCAGCATGAGGGAATCGTCTTGTCCGTCTGCCAGCGCGGCCAATGCCGGATCGTCGATCAGGTCTGCGTCGTCGACGAGCACGAGCCGTGGACGGGTGTCGGCGAGGATCCGCTCCACGAGCGGCCCGATCTCCCCGGGCGCTGCGCGCGATGCCCGGCCGCCGAGCGCAACGGTCGGCCCGGGGTGGTGCTCGATCACGTACAGCTGGAGGTCGTCGTCGGCCTCGATGGCCGCCAGGCCCACGGACGTGAGCACCGTCGACCGTCCGCTGTGCGGCGGACCGGCCACGAACGCGACCCCACCGTGGTCGAGGGCCAACGCGACCGGGGAGAGGTCGCGGGCGTCGACCCCGACCGGCGCTGACAGGCGCCCGACCGCGTGATGGGCCCGGCGCAACAACGGGTGGATGTCGATCGTCGCCGACCCCGTCCCGATGTGACGTGGCGGACGGCTGCCCGGCGAGCCTGCGGCGGCGATCTCTTCCACCGTCATCGCCGCGGCACCCGGAGGACGAGCGATCTGGAGCTCGCTGCGGTCGTTGACCGCCAATGCGCGACCGGGGACATGAGGCGGCCCCTCGGCGCGGGCGAACCCGAACCGAAGCAGCGTCGCCGCGTCCGGCTGCAGGAGGAGCTGCTCGTCGACGTGGCGCACGATGGCGCCCGGCACGTCCTCGGGATGACGAGCGGTGCACACGGCGCAGATCCCGAGTGCCGGCCCGTCGCGCACGATGCGCTCGAGGTCGCGCCACTGCCGACGGTCGGCCGATGGGTCGATGCGCCCGAGCTCGCCGACGTCGTCGACCATGAGGACGATCGTCGGCTCGCCGGTCTCCTTCGTGGACGCGCGGCGGGTCAGCTCGTCGAGCAGATGGGCGAGCACCCGGCCCACGCGGTCGTGGTCGCCGATGGGGACCACGGCTCCGAGGTGGGGCAGGCCGTAGAGCGGAAGGAACGGCTGATGGTCGGCAGCGATCACGTACAGGTGCAGGTCGTCCGCCGAGTGGCGCTCGGCGCCACCGAGGATCAGCGTCATGAGCAGGGAGGTCGTGCCCGACTCGGGCGTGCCGTACGCGAGCAGCGACCCGTCTCGATCCGGTTGCCACCAGCGCACGGCGGTGCGCTGCTCGTCGGGCTGGTCGGCCAGGGCGTACGGGACCGCGTCACCGGGGTTCCGGGCGAGCATGTCGTCGAGGGTGAGCGTGCGCGGGAGCGGTTCGGGGCACAGGGCCAGCGGTTGGCGCGAAGCGCTCTGGCGTGCGGCGTCGTCGATCGCGCCGACGAGCATCTCGAGGTCACTCGCCTGCTCGGGATCGGGTCGGGCGAGCCGCGCGGCGCGCAGCATCCGCTGTTCCAGCGCGCTGGTGGTTCGAGCGATCACGAACGGGGTGACGATCATCCCCATGCGCTCGACCCCGCTGTGCCCGGTCGTGTGGGCGGTCTGGACGGTCATCGGTGCCTCCGCACCGACGCGCACGACCGCCCTGCCCGAGGTGGCTCGGGGCAGGCGTGCGGCCTGGCGCGTGCCGACGAGATCGATGGAGTCGGGCTCGGAGTCCAGGCGCAGCGCCATGCGGACGTGCACCTGCGCCCGGATCTTGCTGTCGAGCACCTCGGCCGGCCGAGCGCAGCAGAGCACGAGGTGCACTCCGGTGGTCCGCCCTCGCTGGGCGATCTCGACGAGCCCGCCGAGGAAGCCGGGGGCACCGGCGACGACGTCGTCGAGGCCATCGACCAGGACGACGAGTCTGGGCGGCAGCTCGCTGCGCATCGACCAGCGCCGGTCGAAGGAGGACGCTCCACCGGCCAGCAGCTGGCGCTCGCGGTGGGCGAGCTCGGCACGGAGGCAGCGCAGCAGGCGGTGCGCGCCGTGCTCGTCGAGCTCGGCGACGAGCCCGACGCAGTGCGGGAGCCGAGCGCACGTGGCGAGGCCACCGGCACCCCCCGGCGCGACGAGCAGGATCTCCAGGTCGTCGGGGGAGCAGTTCGCCGCCAAGCCGAGTGCGATCGTCTGCAGCAGTTCGCCGACCGCCGCGGCATCCGATCCGGCGAGCAGCACGTGCGGACCGTCTGCGGCCAGGTCGATGTCCAGCATCCCTGATGGCGCGGCCCCGATCGTCACGACGGGCCGGCCCTCGAACAGCTCCCAGCGGCGGCGGATCGCCGTGCCGGTGATCTCCTCGACGCCCAAGGCGGTGCAGATCGGGACGTGGGTCGGCAGGGCCGTGGGGTCGTCGCCGGGCAGCTCGGGATCTTCCAGCGGGGCCAGTCGGCGTGCCGCCTCGAGGGCGACGTCGGCGTCGAGAAGGATCGGGAGCACACCGGTGACCGTCGTGCCGCGTGAGAGGTCGTCCACGGAGACCGTGCCGTCGCCGGCGTCGGCCAGGAGTGCCGTGCAGGCTGCCGGCAGCACGTCGCGGTGGGCCGCCAGCGCGATCAGTCGCACGGGTGAATCGTCGGCGAGCCGGTTGCGCAGCGGCGCATCCCGTCCCGTCCAGAGGACGGGATCGTCGGTGACGACGATGGCACGATGGGATCGGCCGGTAGACCGCTCGGTGCCGGATGCGTCGGCCCACTCGCGGGCCGCGGCCGGATCGGTCAGGACAGCCAGCTGACCGCCGACGCGGGTGTGAGGGAGCCACTTCACCCATTCCCACGCCGGTGCGCGAGCGGCAGAGGTGGCGACGACGAGTTCCACGTCGGCAGGACCGTGGAGGACGGCCAGTCCGAGCACGAGCGCTCGTGCCATGGCGTTGGCCGCTTCGACCTCGGCGATGATCCCGACGCCGTGGTGGTCGTCGATGTCGACCGATGCCGGCATCCCGGTGGTATCGACGCCGACCGCCAGGACGAACGCGTCCGGGTGTCCGGGCCGCCGGTGCCAGAGGGCGGGATCGGTGGTGCATGCCCACGACACGATCTCGGCGACCGACGGTCGGCTGCCGTCCGGCTGCGTTCGTGGAGGGCGATGGAAGGTGACCGCGCCGTCGTGCACCGACTGCCGCCGGCGGATCTCCCGCCGGCTCGCATCGCGCACGACGAACGCGTGGTCGGCGACGCGAAGGGTGCCCGCCGTCCACGGCACCGCGCCGGCGACCGGCGATCCGGCGAGCCATCCTCCAGTCGCCTGCACCCGTGCTGCGCCGCCGGTCACCACCTCGAGCTCGAGGCGGGGGTCCACGCCCACTCCGTCGGCGAGCTCGGCCCCGCGGGTGTGCGATCCGGGACCGATGCGGTACCGGCCGCTGCTGAGTCGGCGAGAGATCCCCGAACCGGGCCCGGCCGCGACCACGAGCTCGAGGTCGGCGGGTGCGGCGGGCGACGGCCAGTCCGCATCGAGTATCGACCCGTCGGGCACCGATGTCTCGATCAGCTCAGTCGTCGCCACGGCCCGCCCGTCCAGGAACACGGTCGAGGGCGCGACCTCACCGGTGACAGCGCTCAGCAGATCAGCGATGGTGGCGTCGGTGCCGTTGCGATCGACACGGACCTCCGCCTCGCCGTGCGGGCTGCGGATGACGACGAGCATGGTTGGCCGAAGGGTAGGCGAGCGAGCCGGGTCGTCGCGGCGACGCACCAGGTCCGACGCCTCCTCGACCACGCTCCGCGGTAGCCTGCAAGCTCCACTCACGATCCAGGAGGGCGGATCATCGTGCAGCCGCACGGCCTCCGCGGACGAGCATGTCAGCACCGGTGACCACCCCGCCGACGGGGGTGCCCTGGCGACGCGTCCTGTGGATCGTCCTCGGCGTCGCCGCCCTGGTGGCCGGCACGTTGGCGCTGGTGCGCGGCGGCGGGTTCGACGCGAGCAGCGCGCAGGTCGGACGGGCGACGCGCTGGTTCGTGCATCCCTCCACGGGTCGTGTCGTCCTCGCCGACGGGTATTCCGGAAAGACGGTCGCGCGCCTGCCGATCAGCACGACCGGCCGGGTCCGGGTGGCCGAAGGAACCAGCGGTGCCTACCTGCTCGACGTCACCAGGGCGCAGGTCCATCCCATCGATCGCGCCAACCTCCGCCTTGGCCCGGCGGCTGGCGTCGCCGCGCTGTCCGACAACGGGCCGACCGTGTCGGTCACCGACGACGGTCTGGTCGTCGTCGACAACCAGGCCGGCGACGCCGTGCTCGTCTCCCCCGACGGGCAGTCGACGCCGTTCGACGTCGAGACCGATGGTCGCGGGCGTACCGAGGTGGCATCGGACTCGACGGTGTGGTCGCTCGATGGCGCGTCGCTCGTGGGCACCACCCCCTCCGGGTTGTCGACGCGGACCGACGTCGGCACCGGTGGCGCCCTGCTGTCGATGATGGGCGACGAGCCGATCGTGCTCGACCAGGCGAACTCGCGGGCGCGAGTCGGCGATGGCGTCTGGGTGGAGCTCCCCGGGGTGCCGGGGAGCGAGCTCGTCGTGCAAGCGCCCGGCCCCGACGCGGCGTGCGCATGGATCGGCGCCAACGACGTGCTGTGGTGCATCGACGAGCGCGGTCTCGTCCGCGAGGTCACCGTCAGCGGACTCGACGTGGAGGGCTCCGACCAGCTGGCGATCGCCGGCGACGCGGCCACGGTGGTGCACCGGTCGCCGCCGGGGATCGTCCGCTTCAGCTGGCGCGCCGCGTCGATCCTCGTCGACGATCCGCAGGCATTCGTTCCGGCGACCGCCGATCTGCAGGTGTCTGTCGGCAACGATCTGGTCTGGATCGACGATGTGGCCGGCGATCACGTGTGGGCTGTGAACCCGTGGGGTCTTCAGGCGATCCGCAAGGACGACCCGAATGCGCTCGACTTCGGCGACGACGGCGATGTGATCCTGGAGAGCGTCGCGCCCGACGATGGTGGCGCGTCGAGCACCGGCGAGATGGACATGCAGACGAACGTGCCCGAACCGGACGACAACGGCATCGACGACCCACCGATCGCCGTCCCCGACCAGGTGACCGCCCGAGCTGGGACGACGGTCGGCATCCCCGTCACCGGCAACGACTACGACCCTGACGGCGAGGCGATCGCCGTCAGCGAGGTCAAGGCGCCCGGGCACGGCACGGCCGTCATCGCGTCCGCCAGCACGGTCAGCTACGCACCGGAGGCGGGCTACGCGGGCACCGACACGTTCGAGTACACCATCGTCGACGGGAACGGCACCGAGGCGACCGCCACGGTGACCGTGCAGCTCCTGGCCGCCGACGCGGTGAACCAGGCACCGAAGGCGACCGACGACGCGGCCGAGACGAGCGAGAACACGCCGGTGGACATCTCCGTGCTCGCCAACGACCTCGATCCAGAGCGCGATCCGCTGCGGATCGGTGAGTTCGCCTCCGACCAAGGATCGGTCTCGGCGACCGTCGGCCGCGACGGACTGCCCGCGCTCCACTTCGTGCCCGCGACCGACTTCTTCGGAAGTGCCACGCTCACGTATGAGGCCGAGGACGTCCGCGGCGCACGGAGCGAGAAGGCGACCGTCACCGTCGACGTCGCATCGCGGGATCAGGACAACCGTCCGCCGCGTACCGCGCCGGACGCCGTGCGCGTGCGCCGTGACCTGGAGATCGATGTCCCGGTGCTCGCCAACGACGTCGATCCCGACGGCGACAAGCTGTCGATCTCCTTGGTCGGGCCTTCGCCCGACGGTGTCACCATCGAGCCGCGGGGAGACGTCCTGCGGGTCACCGCCCGGGCGGGAGCGGGCGAGTTGGTGCCGTTCTCGTACCAGGTCGACGACGGCAACGGCGGCACAGCCGTCGGCTCGGTGCTCGTGCAGGTCTTCGGCGCCGAGGAGCCGAACCAGCCGCCACTCGCGAACGCCGATACGGCAACGGTGGTGCTCGGTCGGTCCGTCGACGTCAACGTGGTGGGCAACGACAGCGACCCCGACGGCGACCCGCTGATCGTGATGTCTGCCGGGAAGGTGGTCAACGGCCAGGCCACCGTGGTCGGCAACAAGGTCAGGTTCACGCCGTCGGCGAGCGCCCTGGAGGGGGCGACGGGCGCCGCGTCGTTCACCTATTCGGTCGCGGATGGCCATGGCCACGAGGTGAGCGCCGACGTCTCGGTGCAGGTGCTCGCCGAGCGCCTGGCCCAACCGCCGTGGGCGCGTGACGACTCGGCGACCACCTACGTCGGCGAGCCCGTGTCGATCGACGTGCTCGACAACGACGGCGACCCGTCCGGCGCGACGCCGGCGATCCTCGGGCGCGTCGGGTGCCCATCAGGTGACGCGGTCGTCACCGCCGCCAGCAACGTGCTGTACACGCCCGCGCCCGACACCCGCGGCGTCGTGCGCTGCCAGTATCAGGTGGCCAACGACCAGAGCCTGACCGCATCGGCGTCGATCGTGATCAGCGTGCAGCAGCGGCCGGTCGCCAACCAACCTCCGGTGGCCCGTCCGGACTCGATGACCACCGCGCCAGGGGTGCCGGTCACGGTGCCGGTGCTCGGTAACGACTCGGATCCCGACGGAGATCCCCTCACGCTGGTGCGGTTCGGCCCGCTGGACACGGGGTCGGCCGCCCAAGTCGACGACTCGATCGTCGTCACACCGCCGGTGACCACGTCGGCGACCGTCATCTCCTTCACGTACCAGGTGTCCGACGGGCGCGGTGGGATCGGCACCGGTCGGGTCACCGTCCAGGTGATCCCGCCGGTGGTGGAAAAGCAGCCTCCGCTCGCCGCCGACGACCTGCTCACCGCGACGGCGCCTGCCCCGGCGACGGTGTTCAACGTGCTGGTCAACGACGTCGATCCCGATGGTGATCGCGCGTCCCTGCGGGTCACCGATGCGAGCCTCCAGAGCGGCAGCGGCACGGCGTCGGTCACCTCGTCGACGGTCACGTTGCGCCCCGATGCCACGTTCGTGGGCACGATGATCGCCCGGTACACGATCACCGACGCCGATGGTCTTCCTGCCACGGCGAACGCCGTGCTGATCGTGTCCGAGCCGCTGAACCGGCCGCCCAACGCTCGATCGGAGAGCGCGCAGGTGACGAGCGGGGAGAGCGTGACCGTCGACGTGCTCGCCAACGACACCGACCCCGACAACGACCCGCTGTCGATCTCGCTCGTGTCGCGGCCCGAGTTCGGCGCGGTGCAGGTGTCGGGCGGTTCGATCACCTACACCGCGCCGCGGCCGCAGTCCGGATCGGTGTCGATCGGGTACGCGGTCAGCGACGGCGAGTTGCAGACCAATGCCAGCTTGAACATCCTCGTCGTGCCGTGCACGGGCACCCCGCGCGCCGCCGACGTGGCGCTGCGCACGGGCTACCAGCAGCCGATCGCGATCGACCTCACCCCGTACGCGAGCGGTGGCACGATCACGTCCGTCGAGGCACCGCTCGGACAGGCCGTCGGCACCTACACGCCGCCGGCGGGCGAGAACGGCAACGTCGTGTTCCACTACACGGTCAGCGACGATTGCGGGGGCTCGGCGCTCGGCACCGTGACCATCGACGTCAACCAGGATCCGGTGGCCGGCGCGATCACCGTGCCGATCCGGCTCGGGGGCAGCCAGACGGTGCCCGTGTCGCAGCTCGCGTCCGACAGCGAGGTGCTCACGATCACCGGCCTGCAGGGCGACGTACCGGGCTGGGTCGCCTTCGGCCCGTCGGCGCTGCAGATCGATCCGTCGGTGGCCGGTTCGGCGACGTTCGGCGTCGTCGTGGCCGATCCCGGCGGTCTGACCGCGGTCGCCACGGTCACGGTCGTCGTCACCAACAACGCGCCCATCGCGGTCGATGACACGGCCGACGTCACCAACGGCGACGTCACCGTGGACCTCCTCGCCAACGACTCAGATCCCGACGGCCATGCGATCGAGCTGTGGAGCTTGCCGACCCAGGTCGTGTTCGACGATGGGCGGGTCGCCACCATCGAGAAGCAGGGCGGGGGAACCGTCCTCATCAACCTGCAACGCCGCCGAGTGTTCGGCACCGTCACGTTCCAGTACACGGTCCGCGATGCCTATGGCCTGGAGTCGAACCCGGCCACGGTCACCGTGGTCGGCCGCGCACCGCCGACGACCGAGCCACCGATGGCGCCGCCGACCGAACCGCCCACGGTGCCGCCGACCGAACCGCCCACGGTGCCGCCGACCGAACCACCCACGACAACTGCGGCGACGACGGTGCCACCGGCCACCTCGGCCGAACCGACGACGCTCGCGCCCGGCTGAGGATCAGCGGGACGCGGCCTGTGACACCGGTGAGCTCGAACGCTTCCGCAGCGACCGCAGGCTGAGGCGATAGCGCAAGCGACGCCGGCGCGACATCGACGACATCACGTCGCGCTCGAAGCGTTCCATCTCGGCCACGAGCCGTTCGTGCGACCAGTCGTCCAGGGTCGCGATCGCGTCGGCCTCTCGCGCGAACGTCGCCGCCGACGACAGGTCGCCGAGCTGGCGCAACCGCTCGCCCGAGCCGTCGAAGCGACCCCCGCCGGCCGATGCGATCTGTCGATCGGTCCAGGAGCGGTCGATGTCGAGACCGGCATCGACCATCACGTCGTTGGTCGCTGCCCACACGCCGCAGGCGCGCGCTGATGTCGTCGAGGCACCGAGCAGCCGGCGGCGCCGTCGACGCTTGGCGGCGAGGACGGCCACGGCGGCGATCGCGAACGGGGCGACGACGAGCGCGACGGCACCGACGATGCGCAGCGTCCAGTGGATGACCGCCGTCCAGGTGCTCTCGGGCTCGACCGGCGTGGTGACGACGTCGTCGGGCTGGTCGGTCGCCTGTTCCGGCGCTGGAGGCGCCGCCGGCGGTTGGGGAGCCACCGGTGTCAGGCGTTGCACCGGTGGCGCGACGTCGGCGGCGGTGGTCTCCTCGTCGGGCACCGGTGAGAACACGACCCATCCAGAACCGTCGACGTAGACCTCGGGCCAGATCGCGGCCATCTTCGATGTGAGCCGATCGGGACTGGTGCCCTCTGGCACGACGAACCCGGCGGCAACCCGGGCGTCGGCGCCGAGCGCGCGGGCCAGCATGACGAACCCGGCGACGAACTGCTCGGCCGTACCGCGTCGAGGTGAGTCACGGAGGAACCGATCGATCAGCACCTGCTGCACGCCTGCGCCAGGGTTGTCCGGCGTCAGCGCGTAGTCGTCGTGCAGCATGCGCTCGATGGTCCTGAGCTGCTCCACCGTCGTGCCCGTGCCGGCCCGGCCGCGAACCCAACTGATCAGGTCTGCGAACTCCGGGTCGATGGGCCGCGAGCGCACCGCCGCCGTGTCGGGCACCACGGTGACGAACGGGAGGACCGTAGCGGTGACGGTCTGGCCGACCGTCGGCGTGTCGTCGAGGCGCACGAGGGCACGCGAGGGATCGGTGCTCACGTCGGCGTCGACGGTGACCGGCGTGCCCGGCAACGGCATGACATCGATCGTGTCGGTCTCGAACCGCAGCCCGACCTCGACATCGTCGGAGGCCGATCCCGAGAGGCGCCGCCCGATCGGGCGGATCGCGGCGGACGACGTCCATCGTTCCCCGTCGAACTCGTCGGCGGCGAACATCCGCCAGTGCGACGGTGAGGGCAGCTCGCCGTCGACCGTCACCGTGAACAGATCGATCGGTGGCTCGATGCTCTGCAAGGCCTCCACCGCGTCGAGCGGATCGACGGCTACCGAGGCGTCGACCGGTGGGTGCTCGTCGCGGGGGTCGGCGCGGGGAGCGAGATCGATGACACCCGCGGCACCGGCGCCGACGAGCATCACCGCCAGCAGCACCGCGACGGTCGATCGGTCGCCACGTCCCTGGGTCGGCCTCCAGCGATCGTTGTGGCTGGCGGCGAAGACGAGGGCTCCGGCACCGCCGACGGCGAGCCCTGCGGTCGGTGTTCCAGCCGGCGCAGCCAGCGCAGCGAGCGCCACCCCGGCGATCAGCAGCGGCAGAAGTGGCAGCAGGTGGAGGCGAGCCGAACCGGCCAACCACGCTGCCAGGGCGGCGGCCCCCCCGATCACGAGAGCTACGATCCCGACGATCTCGGGCCGTAGTGGGCTCGGCCACTCCGTGGACAGCAGCCGCCCGAACCCGTTCGTGAGCGTCATCGCGAGGTCGCCTGCACCTCCGTCGGCGACGATGATCGCGAGCACCGTGACGCCGACGACGCACAGCGCGAGCCCGACGGCGCGCACCCACCGCCGGGCCAGCGCGAGCAGATGACCAGCGACGATCGGCGCGACCGCAGCGACGTAGAAGACCCACTGCTGGGCGTCGAAGACGCGGCCTCCGAGCCACGCGACCGAGCAGGCGACGATCGCCAGCGCCGCTGTGCGCACCGCCCTCACGTGATCCCCGCCCAGCGCGCGGCAAAGGTGGGCGCGTCGGGTGCGGCGAAGGCAACGCCCTCGCCGGCGGTTGCACCAGCGCCGACGCGCACGACCAGCATCGACGACGAATCGCGGATCCGGCTGGATGGCCCGCGCGGTCCGGTGACGATGGTGATCGTGCTCTGTTCGAGCCCTTCGGTGAACAGACCAGGAACGGACAGCACCTCGTGCCCATCGACCTGCTCGGTGATCGAGAGCAACCGCAGCGTCTGGAGCTCATCAGCGATGGGGGTCCGCTGTCCGGGGTGGTTGCGGTCGGTGGTGCGCAGCACGAGGTCCATGCCGTGACCCAGCGACTGGACGGCGAGCGAGGCGGCGATGTCGGCCATCTCCTCGAAGTCGTCGGCGGTCGCGACCTGGCGCGAGGCGTCGAGCACGATCGTGATCTCCGGCGTCCGGTTCTCGACGTTCTCGCGCACCATGAGGTGCCCGACCCGAGCGGTCGTCGGCCAGTGCACCATCCGCGGATCGTCGCCGGGCACGTAGTCGCGCAACGACACGAACCCCGAGTGGGCTTCGTGGCGGGCCCGACGGGTCGCGACCTCGGTCTCCATGTCGCGCGTGGCGCCGCTGATCCGCTCGAGCGGGAACACGCGAGGGTGTACCAGAACCGCTGCTCGACCGGCCACCTCGCGAGCGCCAACCGCCAGCCCCAACGGATCGGTGCGGCGTGCGGTGAGCGGCCCGACATCGAAGATGCCGCGACGTCGCGTCGCCAGGTTCGCGGCGATGGTCGATTCGGCACCGGGGGGCAGTGCGTCCAGCGCGACGGGTGTGATCTCGCCGTCCAGGTGCTCGATCAACGTCACTGCCGGGGTGGTCCGCGTCGAGATGTTCTCGACGTGGTACTCGACCGCCAGCGGCGTGCCGCGCGGCACCCGCGCCGTGCCCAGGGCTCGGTGGACGACGAGTGTCGGTTGCCGGCGTGCGGACCACACGGCGATCGCGAGCGCGGCGCCGATCGCCACCGCGATCACGATCAGCTCGTCGTAGTGCCAGAGCAGGCCGAACCCAGCGGCCAGCACCGCGACCACGGCTGCGCCCAGGCCTGACCGGGTGAGCACGGCTCAGCTCTCCGCTGTGCGGGGCACGCTGACGTCGTCGGCGATCTCAGCGACGATGTGCTCGACGCGCACACCCCGCAGCTCCGCCTCCGCGGTCAGCGCCATGCGGTGGGCGAACACCGGCGCCAGGACCGCGCGAACGTCGTCGGGGGTCACGAACTCGCGGCCGTCGGTCGCGGCGAACGCGCTGGCGACGCGCACCATCGCGATGGTGCCGCGGGTGGAGACCCCGAGCCGGAGATCGGCGTGCTGGCGAGTGGCGTTCGCCAGGCGCACGACGTAGTCGCTGACGCTCGGGGCCACCTGGACGTCCCGCATCGACTCGATGAGGTGGGCGAGCTCGGCCGTGTTCATCACTGGCGAGACGGGCACGATGGAGCTGGCGCCGTTGTGGCGCACCTGGTCGATCACGCTCGCCTCGGTGGCCGGATCCAGGTAGCCCAGGCTCAACCGCATCGAGAACCGGTCGAGCTGCACCTCGGGCAGCGGGAACGTCCCGTGGAAGTCGCGCGGGTTCTGGGTGGCCACCACGAAGAACGGCCGCGGCACCATGTGGGTGACGGCGTCGACGGTGACCTGGCGCTCCTCCATCACCTCGAGCAGGGCGGACTGGGTCTTGGGGCTCCCGCGGTTGATCTCGTCGCCGATGAGCACGTTCGTGAACACCGGCCCCTCGCGGAAACGGAACTGTCCGGTGCGCTGGTCGAACACGGCGACGCCGGTGATGTCGGTCGGGAGGAGGTCCGGTGTGAACTGCACCCGCTTCCACGTCCCGTCGATCGAGCCGGCGATCGCCTTGGCGAGGGAGGTCTTGCCGGTGCCCGGCACGTCCTCGACCAAGAGGTGGCCCTCGGTGAGCAGGCAGCACACCGCGAGTCGGACCTGATCGTGCTTGCCGCGCACCACACTGGCCACGTTCGTGATCAAGGTGTCCACCGCCACCCCGAATGCCCTGGTCACAGCGGGAATACTACTCCGAGTGGTGTTCAGCAGGAACGCGGTTCGGTCACCTGGTCCGGGTGATCACTCGGCGAGGCGAGCGCGGGTGACCTCGTAACACGCCAACGCCGCGGCAGCGCTGACGTTCAGCGAGCTCAAGCGGCCCCGCATCGGGATGCTGACGACCAGATCGCAGCGCTCGCGCACGAGCCGGGACAGTCCGGCGCCCTCGGCGCCGAGCACCAGGCAGATGCCCTCCGCGGCGAGGTCGCCGAGCTCGAACAGGCCGCGATCGGAGTCGTCGTCGAGGCCCACGACCCAGATGCCGGCGTCCTTCATCCGGGCGAGGGCTGCAGGCAGCCCGCCGACGAGGGCCATCGGCACGTGCTCCACGGCACCCGCGGCAGCCTTGGCGACGGTCGGGGTGACGTGCACAGCCCGGTGGCGCGGCAACACGACACCGGACACGCCCGCTCCGTCGCAGCAGCGCAGCAGCGCGCCGAGGTTGCCTGGGTCCGTCACCCCGTCGACGGCGACGAGGAAGGGGGGTCGACCCGGCCGGCGACGCAGGAGCTGGTCCAGCTCGACCTCGGGCAGCGGTGCGGCCTTGGCCAGCACCCCCTGCGGCGCCTCGCTGCGCGCCTGCGTGTCGAGCCGCCGCTTGGCGACCTGCTGGACCGGTACCCGGTTGGCTCGGGCGAGCTCGACGATGTCGCCGACGATCGCCGATTCGTCGCCGTCGACGTCGCCGGCGATCCAGATCTCGTAGACGCGGCGCTTGCCGGCGATGAGCAGTTCGCGCACCGCTTGACGTCCTTCCACCTGCTCGCCACCGAGGCCCTTGGTGACCTTGCGCTCCGGTTGGCCAGGCGCGCTGACGCGACCCGTACGAGCGGCGCCCCGGGTGGCATCGACCCGCCGGGCCACCCCCTTGCCGAGTCCGCGGGGCGCACCGCCGCTGCGCTTGGCCGGTGCCCGCTTGCGAGCGCCGGGCGACGGCTGCCGCTTGCCGCTCGACGCGCCTTCGGGACGTCGTGGACGAGGGGCCATCAGCCACTCCTTCGTTCGATCATCGCGACCGCCCAGCAGGCGATGCCTTCGCGGCGCCCGAGCGCGCCGAGCCCTTCGGCCCGCCGACCCTTCACCGAGACCGGGGCGCCGACGACATCGCGAAGGTTGCGCTCCATCTCCTCGCGACGTGGCGCGAGCTTGGGGGCCTCGCACATCACGTTGCAGTCGACGTTGACGATCGACCATCCGGAGCTCGCCAGCAGATCGACGACGTGGGCGAGCAGACGCATGGAGTCGGCGCCGCGCCAGCGCTCGTCGGTGTCGGGGAAGTGCTCGCCGATGTCGCCGAGGCCCGCCGCGCCGAGCAGGGCGTCGGTGACCGCGTGGGCCACCGCGTCGGCGTCGCTGTGGCCGACCAGCCCGCGCTCGCCGTCGAACCGGCAGCCAGCCAGCACGAGGTGCCGGTCCGGGTCGTCGGAGAATCGGTGCACGTCGAGGCCGTTGCCGACGCGCGTCGCTGCTCCGACGTCACGGAGGTCGCGGCCCGCCACGCGGGTGAGGTCGTCGGGGTGGGTGATCTTGAGGTTGGCCACTTCGCCGTCCACGACCTGGATCGTGGCACCGATCCCCTCGGCGAGCGCGGCGTCGTCGGTTCCCTCACCGGCTGCGGCGTGGGCGAGGCGGAGCGTGTCGGCGCGGAACGCCTGGGGTGTCTGGACGGCCACGAGCGCGTCGCGAGGCGGCGTGCCGACGACCGTGCCGGCGTCGTCGACCTGCTTGATCGTGTCGGTCACGGCTACGCCGGGCACGGCTCCCGAGGCCCCGGCGCGCACCGCGTCGATGACGGCGCGGTAGAGATCGGGGGTCGCGAACGGCCGAACCGCGTCGTGCACACAGATGATCGTCGCCGAGTCGGGGACCGCCGCCAACCCCCGCCGAACGCTGTCGGCGCGCGTCGCACCACCCGCCACTGCCCCCGGCCGACGGTCGATCTCCGCAGCGGGCAGCACGACGACGACGCCGTCGGACACCTCGTTGGCGGTGGCACAGGACCAGTCGAGCACGGAGCGGTCCCCGAGTTGCTCGAACTGCTTGAGCGAGCCGAAGCGCGTGCCGCTGCCACCGCCGACGACGATCGTCCAGACGACGTCCGGCGCAGCCGGGTCGCTGTCGTGGTGAGGCACGGGCGGCGAGCGTACTAGCGTCATCCGTCACATGGCCTACGAACAGATCCTCGCCGCCACGGAGTTGTTCGCCGACGCGCCCGACGAGGTGCTCGCGACCGTCGCCGCCGCAGCCGTCGAACGCGACCTCGTGCGCGGTGACGTCCTGTTCGACGAAGGTGGTACGCCGAGCGCGCTCTACGTGGTGCTGTCCGGTCGCATCGCCATCGCGATCGGCAACGAGCTGGACCACCGCGAATCGATGGTCGCGCTGATGGAGGCTGGTGACCTGTTCGGTGAGCTCGGCATGCTCGACGAGGGTCCGCGTTCGGCGAGTGCACGTGCGCTCGAGCCCAGCCGGGCGCTCGAGATCCCGTACAGCGCGGTGCAGGGCGTGTTCGAGGATCAGCCGCATCTGCTCTGGGGCGTCACCCGGTTGCTCGCCAAGCGCCTGCGGGCGATGGACGAGGCGCTCGCCGACTCGGTGTTCCTCGACGTGACCGGGCGCACCGCGAAGCGGCTGCTCGAACTGGCCGACGGCGCCGATGACTTCGTCCTGCCCGTCACCCAGGAAGAGCTGGCGGGGATGGTGGGCGCATCGCGTGAGCGCGTCAACAAGGCGATCTCCAACTTCATCCGCCTCGGTTGGCTCGAGCAGCACGAGCGGCGCTACCACATCGTGCACCGCGACCGCTTGTCGCAGCGGGCGCGCTGAGTCAGGCGTCGCGCCGGTTGCTCAGCACCATGCCGAACGCCAGGAGCGCAGCCACCCACGCCCCGAAGTACACGCCGCTCGCGACCCTGCCGAAGTAGTCGTCGTCCTGCGACGTGCTCAGCAGCTGGAACCCGCTCGTGTAGGGGAGGAACTTCCAGACGCCGTCACCGAAGATCTGTGCCAGGAGCGCACCGATCAGCCCTTCGGCGAGCAGCGGCCACACGACGAAGATCGTGATCGCCAGCGGTGCGTTGCGCAGCAGCATCCCGATCGCCAACCCGAGCAAGGTGAGCAGCACGCAGAGCACGACAGCACCGACGAGCGCACCCTTGCCGGTGTGCCCGCCGACGAACGACGGCGCCCCCTCGCGCCGGTCGAGGATCATCACCGTCGCGACGTACGTGGCCGCGATCGTGCCAGCCGACAGCACGAACGCGGTGACCGCGAGCACGACCGCCTTGGCGACCAGGACGCGGATCCGGCGGGGCTCTGCGGCGTAGGTGACGCGGATCGTCCCGTGGCTGTGCTCCTGGGCGAAGGACAAGACGCCGATCGACCCGAACAGCAGGGACATGACGACGACGGTGCCGACGGTCGCCTGCACCGGCAGCGAGGTGTCCGTGGAGCGGTCGAGCGTGATGAAGATCGCCGTGAGCACAGCCACGATCGGGGTGAACGCGATGCCCACCGCGGCGATCACCCAGTGGCTGGTGACGGTGCGGAGCTTGATCCACTCCGCGCGCATC
This sequence comes from uncultured Ilumatobacteraceae bacterium, assembly GCA_964565705.1. GTDB lineage: Bacteria > Actinomycetota > Acidimicrobiia > Acidimicrobiales > Ilumatobacteraceae > CAZMGD01. The sequence continues at coordinate 23,246 of CAZMGD010000033.1, forward strand.
AACGCGCTCACGTGGCGGCCTGCGTCCGGTACTGCTCCGTACCCGCTGTCGCCCGGAGGAACGCATCCTCGAGCGAACCGGTCTGCGGGCTGAGCTCGTGGAGCACGACACCCGTGTCGTGAGCCGCCTGCCCGACCGCCGCCGCGTCCACGCCGAAGACGTCGATCGTGTTCGCGTCGACCTCGCGCACGTGCAGACCACGCCTCGCCAGGGCCTGACGGAGAGCCGGCACCTGCGGCGTGCGGACCTTCACCCAACGCTCGCTGTGACGCTCGACGAAGTCGGCGAGGGGGCACTGGTCGATGAGGCGCCCGCGCCCGATGACCACGAGATCCTGTGCCATCAACGCCATCTCGGACAGGAGGTGGCTGCTGACGAACACGGTGCGGCCCTGGCCGGCGAGATGCACGAGCACGTCACGGATCCATCGCACGCCTTCGGGGTCCAAGCCGTTCGCCGGCTCGTCGAGCACGATCGTGTGCGGGTCGCCGAGCAGCACGGCGGCGAGGCCGAGCCGCTGGCGCATGCCGAGCGAGTAGCCCTTCACGCGCCGGTTGGCCACCTGGTCGAGGCCGACCTGCTGCAGCACCTCCTCGACGCGGGCCTTGCCGATGCCGTTGCTCGCCGCAATCCACCGGAGGTGGTTGCGTCCGGAACGACCCGGGTGCACGTACCCGGCGTCGAGCAGCACGCCGACCTCGTGCAGCGGCCGGCGCAGCTCGTGGTAGGGGCGACCGTCGAACGTCGCGGTGCCCGACTCGCGGCGGTCGAGCCCGAGCATGCAGCGCATCGTCGTGCTCTTGCCCGACCCGTTCGGGCCGAGGAAGCCGGTGACGACGCCGGCGCCCGCGCTGAAGCTCAAGCCGTCGACGGCGAGCACGCTGCCGAACCGCTTGCGCAGGTCCTCGACGACGATCATCTGGCGGCGATCCGCCCGCTGCCGGTCAGCTGAGCCCGTTGTCGGCGATGAACTGCTTGGCGACCTCGGCCGGATCGGCCGCATCGACCGTCATCTTGCTGACCATCTCGGTCAGGTTCTCGGTCGTGAGCGCCGCGCTGACCGCGTCGAGCGCAGCGACAGCGTCGTCATCGGAGCCGACGGACGTGCGCACCAGCGGCACCACCGCCTCGTTGGGCACGAGGCCGAGGTCGTCCTCGAGCGCCACGAACCCGTTGGTGGAGATCGCCGGGTCGGTGGAGAAGATGTTGGCGCAGTCGATCTGAGCCGCGGCGAGCGCGTCGGGGATGGCGCCGTACTGCAGCGGGATGAAGTTCTTGAACGTCGCGCCTTGCGCCTCGAAGCCGGCCAGCCCGAACGGCGCCCGCTCCTCGAACTCGGCGGGAGCGCCGAGGGTGATGTCGCTCGCCGCAGCGAACAGCGACGACAGGTTGGTGAGGCCGTACTCGCTGGCCACCGCCTCGGTGCACACGATCGTGTCCTTGTCCTCCGCCGTGCTCGGCGTCAGCACCTGGAGATCATCGGGCAGGGCGGCGTCGAGCTCGGTGATCTGGCTCGCCACGTCGGTGGCGGTCGGCGTCGCATCCGGGTCGTCCTGGCGGAGCACGAACGAGAGCAGCGAGTTGGTGTACTCGGGCAGCACCTGGACCTCGTCGTCGACGATCGCCTGGAAGTACACCTCGCGCGATCCGATGTTCAGCTCGCGGGCCACGGTGAAACCCTTCGCCTCCAGCGCCTGGGCGTAGATCTCGCCGAGCAGTTGGCTCTCGGGGAAGTCGGCCGAACCGACCGTGATCTCGTCGTTGCTCGAGCCGGAGTCGTCGCCACCGCAGGCGGCGAGGAGCAGTCCCGCCGCAGCGAGCGTTCCGAGCAGGATCGTGAGACGGCTACGGACCATTGGGGGGTTCTCCGTTCTAGCGGCGGCGTCGCGGGCGGCTCGCCACTACGCCGGGGGACACTATCCAACGCTGGGCGATCGCAAACCCACCTTCGACGGTGAGGACGAGCGCGACGACCAGGATCGTGGTGCCGTAGATGATGTCGTAGCGGCTGGTCTGGAACCCGAGGAAGAGGAATCGTCCCAGCCCACCGATGCCGTAGTACCCGGCCACGGTGGCCGTGGCGATCACCTGGTTCGCCGATGACCGCACGCCGGCGAGGATCAGCCCGAGCGCGTTGGGAACCTCGACGCGCCACAGCGTCTGCCACCCGGTGAGGCCCATGCCGCGAGCTGCGTCGCGCGCCGCCGGATCGACCGACTCGACCCCGGCTGCGCAGTTCAGCATGATCGGTGGGATCGCGAGCAGCATGAGCGCGCCGAGGATCGGCCAGACCGTGACCGGCTTCCAGCGGTAGAGCAGGATCACCACGCCGATCGTCGGGATCGCCCGCAGCACGCCGGCGGCGTTGGTCGCGAGGAACCGGCCCTTGCCCGTGTGCCCCACGGCGAGGCCGATGGGGATGCCGATCAGGGCAGCACCGAGCGTCGCCACGAACGAGTACCAGATGTGCTCACGGAGCCGCACCGCGATCCCGTTCGGTCCCCACCAGTTCTCCGCCGTGGTCAGCCAGTGAAACCCGTCGATCAGGTCGCTCATCGGGCGCCGCTCATCGTGTCGCCCGTGTCCACGGGGTGAGGAGGCGGCCGGCGAGCACGACGAGCGCGTCGAGCACGAGCGCGAGCACGACGATCGCGACCAGACCGGCCCACACCTCGATGCTGATGTCGCGAGCGAAGCCGTCGTTGAACAGGCGGCCAAGGCCACCGCGCCCGAGCAGCGCGCCGACCGAGATCAGCGACACCGTCGACACGGTGGCGACGCGGAGACCGGCGACGATGCCGGGCAGGGCGAGGGGCAACTCGACCGTGCTGAACCGGCGCAACGGCCGGTATCCCATGGCCCGCGCCGCATCGGTGACCTGGTCGGGCACGGCGCGCAGACCCTCGGTGATGTTCCGCACCAGGATCACGGTGGTGTACAGCGCCATCGCCAGCACGATCGGGGTGTCGCTGAGCAGCGTGCCCGTGACGGTCGCGATGATCGTGAACATCACGACCGACGGGATGGCGTAGATCACGTTCGTGACGACCAGGATCGGCGGATACACCGCTGGCACCCGGTGTGCCAGGTAGGCGAGCAGGAGGCTGACCAGGAAGCCGAGGGCGACGGCGATCAGGGTGAAGCGCAGGTGAACGCGCGACCAGTAGAGGATCACGTCCCAGTTCCCGGCGAGTTGGTGCCCCGACCAGTTCGGGGGTGTCGCGATCACCCGGCGGGCTCCCGGTGACCGGCAGCGGCGATGTCGGCGAGATGCGCGGCGCCGGTCACCACACCCGCTTCGATCGCGACGACGAAGCCGGACGGGGAGCCGAGTGCCGCATCGAGCATGTCACGCGCCGTGGTGCCCGCCCTGATGTCGACGCGAGGGAGGTCGGCGGCCGCCACACCGTCGGGCAGGTCGGCGACCGCACGCAGCGGCACGTCGGAGGCCGGTGCGAGCCCGAGCAGCGCGACGTGGCGGTCGGGTCCGATGAACCCGGCGACGAAGTCGTCCGCCGGCGCAGCGAGCAGCTCGGGTGGCGACCCGTACTGGTGCACGTGGGCTCCCTTGCCGAGTACGGCGATGCGATCGCCGAGCACGAGCGCCTCACCCACGTCGTGGGTCACGAACACGACCGTGGTGCCGAGCCGGCGCTGCAGCTGGGCGAACTCGATCTGCAGCTGTGCTCGCACGACCGGATCGACGGCGCCGAACGGCTCGTCCATCAACAGCACGGGCGGTTCGGTGGCGAGAGCCCGGGCCACGCCGACTCGCTGCTGCTGGCCGCCCGACAACTGCGCGGGGTAGCGCTTGGCGAGCGCCGGGTCGAGACCGACCAGGTCCATGACCTCGAGCGCTCGCGTCCGGGCGCGGTCGCGCTTCCAGCCGAGCAGCCGGGGCACGGTGGTGATGTTGTCGACGACGGTTCGGTGTGGGAACAGCCCCGCCTGCTGGATCACGTAGCCGATGCTGCGACGCAGTGCGTGCACCGGCTGGCGGCCGACGTCGGCGCCGTCGATCAGCACCCGTCCCGACGACGGTTCTTCGAGCCGATTGATCATCCGCAGCGTCGTCGTCTTGCCGCAGCCCGAGGATCCGACGAGCACGGTCACGGTGCCGGAGGGCACCTCGAGCGTCAGGTCGTCGACGGCGACGGTGCCGTCGGCGAACCGTTTGGTGACGCGCTCCAACTCGATCACCCACTCGACCTTACGGCGCTCGCTGACCCGAGTCGCCGAACGTGGCGCCTGGACTGCCTCCGCCAACGTCGTCGAGCGCCACCTGCACGATCCCGTGGCACACGCCGCCGGTGACCAGCCAGCCGCGTCCGGCACCGTGGGGCACCGGCCAACGTCGCGGCAGCACCACGCCGAGCAGGTCGCCGTCCTGCTCCGTCGGGCGGCCGAGCACCAAGCCGTTGCGGCTGCGGCGCACGGCGGTCGTCCAGTGCTGGTAGCTCCCGCGGAGCGCGTCTGGACGGCTGGCAGCGAGGACGGTCGTGGCGTCGGCGGCACAGGCACGGGGAAGCGCCGGGTCGTCGAGCAGCTCGGCGTCATCGACGACGACCAGCCGCGGACCGTGAACGTGCTCACACAGGCGGTCGGGTGGGAGGCGCCGCCAGCCCTCGGCGTCGGCGCAGGTGGTGAGCGGCGACGGTCGGAGCGCGACGACGAACACCGATCCCTCGGGCGTCGACTCCGCCCAGGCGCTCGCCAGCCGGACGAGCGCGGACGAGCGGCCGCTGCGCGGCGTGCCGAGGACGAGCACGTGCTCGCCGTCGGCGAGGTCGATCGCGGCCGGGTCCAGGAGCGCACCGTCGCGACCGATCGGCAGGTGGACGCGTCCGTCGCCTCGCCACGCCGGATCGAGCGTACGGGCGTGCACGACATCAGGAAGGACCGTGATCGACGGTGCCGGCGGTCCGGGATGAACCGACCAACGCCTCGCCACCTCGGGCGCGACGACGTGCGCCTCCAGGTGCTCGGGCAGCGCGACGAGTCGTCCCGGCGGCGTGCCCTCGCCGAGCGTCTCGGCGGCGGGGAGGTCGAGCAGCGCAGCGCTCGGCGCGTCGGCGAGACGCATGATCCAGCGTTGCGTCGCCCGAGCCGTGACCGCGAGCGGTAGCACCGTCTGGTCGGACGTGACGAGCGCGGTCATCCCCGCCGGCGGCCCGTCGGTGAGCAGTTCGTCGAACCGCTCGTGGAGGTCGCCGCCGAGGCCGTCGACCGCTGTCCGCACAGCGGGCAGACCGTCGATCACCACCACGGTGTGGCAGGCGGGTGGCGCGTCGACGCGGGCGCGCAGCACGCGCAGGAGCCTCTCGAGGCGCTCTCGCTCGGCCAGCGCGACGACTGCGCCGCAGTGGGGTGCCGTCTCCAGCTCGCGGAGCCGCTCGTCGTTGCCGATCACGTAGATCTGGAGATCCTCCGGTGGGCACCGGGCCATCAGCGCGCGCACCACGGTCATCGCCGTCGTCGTCGTACCGCTGCCGAGCGATCCGGCGACGAGGAGGTGTCCGCGGGTGTGGTCCCAGATCAGTGGACGGAGCCGCTGCTGCCCCGGCTCGTCGACCAGGCCGACCGCCGGGAGGTTGCCATCAGCGCCGTCGCCGTCCAGCTCGAGCAACCGATCGGGCAACGGCGCGGTCCACACGGGCCGCGCCGGCGGGTGGGTGGCCGCAGCGGTGCAGATCCGGTCGACGAGCTCCGTCAGCTGGCAGGGCCCGTCACCGTCGGTGACGGCGGGATCGGCCTCACCGAACGCGACCTGTACGCCGGGTGCGTCGGCCGGAGGCACCGGACCACACGAGGCGGCCACCTGGAACACGACGCGCTCGTCGTTGCCCAGGCGGAGCATCGCCCGGCCCGGCGCGGTGCGACCGAACGCGGCAGGGGTCGCGTCGCCGACCACGTCCACGGCGTCGGCGGTGTCCTGTACCCGCAGGGCGACGCGGAGGTTCGTGTTGGCGCGGATGTCATCGCTGATCGCCGTGCCCGGTCGCTGGGTCGCGAGCACGAGGTGGACGCCGAGGCTGCGCCCGCGCTGGGCCACGGCGACGAGCGAGCGGAGGAAGCCCGGGAGGTCTGCGGCGAGCGTGGCGAACTCGTCGACGACGACCACCAGGCGCGCCAGGGGCTCGCGCCCTCCGGTGAGCATCCGATGGGTCGTCAGATCGGAGGCGCCGGTGGCGCGCAGGAGGCGCTCTCGGCGGCGCACCTCGGCGTCGAGGCTTCGCAGCGCCCGCGCGGCGAGTCGCTCGTCGAGGTCGGTCACCACGCCAGCGACGTGGGGGAGGGCGGCGCACGCGTCGAACGCAGCGCCGCCCTTGTAGTCGACGAGCACGAACGACAGGAGGGAGGGCGGCGTGCGCGCGGCCAGCCCGGCGACGAGGCTGCGCAGCAACTCGCTCTTGCCGGCGCCGGTCGTACCGCCGATCAAGGCGTGCGGCCCATCGCGGTGCAGGTCGATCTCGATCGTGCCGTCGGCAGCGGCGCCGATCGTTGCAACGGGCGCGGGGTCGTACCCAGCGCGGGCCCAGGAGTCGGCGATGGCACGCGCGTCGGCGCAGCGATCGCCGAGCACCGTCAGGAGGTCCACGCTCGCCGGAGCGGACGTCGCGCCGCCGTCGGTCTCGGGGTCGCGCAGGTGAGCCAGGCGGGCAGCGGCGGCACCTGCCCGGTCGACAGTGATCCCGGCGGGTCGTACCGGGAGCGGCAGCTCGTCGCGCTCGAGCCGGGAGAACCAACGCGCGGACCGGAATCCACCCGTGAGCATCGAGCTGCAGCAGCTGGGCAGCGCCCGCTCGTCGTCGGCGAGCACGACCGCGGCCGGATGGGGATCGGAATCGAGCGCCCGGCGGAGGGGCGCGGTGCGCGCCGCGAGCGCTCCGGGGGCATCGACGACGATCAGCCGATGGCGCGTGGTGCGGGCGAAGGTGGTCGAAGCGGCCTGGGCCGGATCGAGCAGCAACGTCTCGTGCGGTAGCCAGGCGATCCAGGACCATTCGTCGGGTCGTGTTGTCACGACCACCAGCTCCCAATCCGCCGGTCCGTTGGACGAGGCGAGCTGGACGACGATCGATCGGGCGAGTCCGGCGGCCGCGGCTCCGCAGATGCCGAGCACGCACCCGCTCCCCACGTCGATGACGACGGGCATGTCGCGCAGCACGGCGCGCGCCTCGACGAGTGCGGCGAGGTCGTCATCGCCATCGGCCAGCTCGCGATCGAGACGCGCGCTCCACGGCCGTTGGCCGCGCCCGAGCACGACCCGCCACGCGTCCGGGTGGAACGGCCGTCGCTCCCACAGCCGAGCATCGTGCTCGTCGATGCGGGTCAGCGCAGCGACCACGTCCGGCGTCGTGGATCGCAGCCAGTTGGCGTCGGCGTCGGCTTGGGCCGCAACGTCAGCGGCGAACCGCTGGAGTGCCGCCGCTCGCTCTCGGTCGTCGCTGCGGGCGCGTCGCAGCCGGCCGATCTGCTGTGCCGTCCACGTCCCCGCGGCAGCGACGACGGCGCTCAGCCCGAACAGCAGCACGAGGGGCTGGTGCAGCACGACTGCGGCAATCCCGGCTCCGAGCGCGCCGAGCAGGGCCGGTACGAGCGTGACAGGAACCATCGTCGGAACCCGAGGCGGCGGAAGCGGTGGCGCGGTCACCGAGCTGGGCGGATCCGGCGTGGCCGGGCGCGGCGGGCGATGGTGATCGCGGTGCCACGAGGTGCCTGATGTCGGGGGCACGCGGCGGGCCGGTGGCGGCGCCCTCAAGGCCCCGATCTCGATGCACGAATCGCCGGCCTCGATCGCCGCACCCTCCGCGCTGGTCCCCGCCTCGAGGATCCCGCTGCCGACGAGCGCCACGGCGCGCGCGACCCCGTCGTCGCCCATCGCCCCGAGCTCGACCAGCGCGTGGTGAGGTTCGACGTGCGGGTCCTGCACGCGCAGCGCGGCGCCGGGAGCCCGACCGAGCACGTGACGTCCCGGCGGCAACGGTGGCAGCGGGCCGCAGTCGGGCCCGGTCACCGCGGCGCACGCCCAGCGCGGCGTGGCTGGCGGATCGTCGTCGATCGGACCTGCCGCGGCGTCTGCCAGCTCCGAGCCATCGACCAGGCCACACACGGCCAGCGGGCAGTCGTCGTCCACAGCCCTGCCGTCGACCCGGAGTGAGCCGAACCCGCAGGCCGCCGCGAGCTCGCCGGCGGTCGCTCCTCCCGTGCTCGCGCGGATGTGCACCGTCCTTCGGCCGATGCGGCCGCGCAGTGTCGTCGTCACACCCTTGGTGTGTGCGCCGCCGCGCCGTCCTCGGAAGTCGCGACGTCCACAGGCCGCTGACCAGGTGCTGTGAGCCGGTGATCGGCGCGGTGACTGCTCACCGGCTCGTTCACCCTGCCGACGAGACGTCCCCGGTGAGGCCGGTGGTGAGCTGCCGCGCGGAGGGTCCAGCCCATGACGACATCGACCTTCCTCGCCGCCTCAGCTCCCTGGACCGCCGGCCCTCGCCCCGCCCGAGGCCGGCGGCTTGGCGAGGTCGAGCGGTTGAACCGTGAGTGGCGTCTGCTCGACGGGGATCCGTCGGCGCTCTCCCGTGCCCGCTCCTGGGGGCTGACCCGGGATCGAGCGCTCGACCGGCTCGACGCACTGCTCGCCCGAGCGGGCTACGGCACCGCGCCCGATGACGAGATCGGCGACCGGGTGCTCGCCAGCCTGGTGCTGCTGGCCCGCGGCGACGACCTCGCCGCCCGGATCGTGCTGCAACGGATCCTCCCCGGTCTGGTGCGCATCGCGATGCGCCGCGGGCGCATCGTGGCCGGGGGTCCCGTGGCTGCGTTCGGTGATCTGGCGTCGGTCGCGTGGGAGGTGATCCGCGGCTACCCGATCGAACGGCGCTCGCAGCGCGTCGCCGCCAACCTGCTGCGCGACATCGAGTACCAGACGTTCGTCCGTTCTCGCCGCCGGCGGTCGCGGGAGGTGTACGTGCCCGACGTCGAGGTCGAGCTCGGCGAGGAGCACGGCGTCGAGGATGACCTCGATCCGGGTGCTCGCATGGAGTGGGGCCAGCTGCTGGACTGGGCCACGAGGCGGGGTGTCGCCGCCGTCCACCTCGACTTGTTGCGCCGGCTCGCGGCCGGTGGTTCGTCGAGCGAGATCGCTCAGGCGCTGCGCTGCACCGATCGGACGATCCGCAATCGCCGGCAGGTGGCGATCGACGAGGTGCGCCGCGCCTACGCGGAGGTCGCCGCGTGAACGCCGAACTCGGGTGGGCGCTTGGCGAGGAACGCGGTGAACCCTTCCTGCGCGTCGGGGGTCGTCGCCGCGGCGGCCATCGCCGCGATCGCCGACTCGTACGCGGCGGGTTGGGGGAGTCCCATCTGCGCGTAGAGCTCGCGCTTGCCGGCTGCCTTCGACGCCGCTGACCCGCGGGTGGCCCGCCGGAGGAGGTCGGCGGTCGCCGCGATCAGCTGGTCGTCCGGCACGGCGCGGTTCACCAGGCCCCAGTCGGCGGCCGTCGTGGCGTCGATCGCGTCGCCCGTGAAGGCCATCTCGACCGCCCGCTTGCGGCCGATGTTGCGGGCGATCGCCACCGACGGCGTGTGGCAGAACAACCCACCCTTGCCGCCGGGCAGCGCGAACGCCGCGCTCTCGGCTGCGACGGCGAGGTCGCAGGTCGCGACCAGCTGGCACCCGGCCGCGGTGGCCAGCGCGTGCACTCGGGCGACGACGACCTGGGGCACGGACTGGATCGTGTCCATCATCCGGGTGCAGACGCGGAACAGGTGCTCGGCGCCGGCCTCGTCGATGTCGACCATGTCGCCGAAGTGGTGACCGGCGGAGAACGCCGGGCCGTCAGCGGCCAGGATCACCCCGGTCGCGTCGGTCTCGCCGGCAGCGACGAACGCGTCGGTCAGCGCCGCGATCATCGGCAGCGAGAGCGCGTTGCGCTGCGCGGGCCGGGCGAGGGTGATCGTGACCACGGCACCGTCGTGCTCGGACCTGATGTACTGCTCGGTCATCTCGACCTCCTCGCTCGCGCTGCGTCGAGCGTACGTCGCCGGATGCGAGCGACGTCTGCCGGGCGCGCCAGCCTGTGACGATGAGCGAGCGCAGCGAGCGAACCGACGTCACCTATCGCACCCTCCTCTTCGAGGTCGACGACGGCGTCGCGACGATCACGCTGAACCGTCCGGCGCAGCGCAACGCGTTCGGTGACGGGATGGGCGATGAGCTGTCCGACGCCTATCGCCGCTGCGACACCGACGACAGGGTGCGCGCTGTCGTGGTGACGGGCACGCCGCCGGCGTTCTGCGCAGGCGCCGACCTCGGCTCGGGCGGCGACACGTTCAAGGCGCCCGACCGGTCCACGTTCAGCGCGGCGGCGCTCGAGGTGCCGGCATGGCAGGTGCGCAAACCGGTGATCGCCGCTGTCAACGGCCACGCGATCGGGCTCGGGTTCACGATCACGCTGCAGTGCGACATCCGCCTCTTCGCCGCCGACGCCAAGTACGGCATCGTCCAGGCCCGGCGGGGCGTGATGGGCGACGCCTACTCGCACTGGACGCTGCCGCGCATCGCCGGCCTCGCGTCCGCCGCCGAGATCCTGCTCACCGGGCGGATGTTCGACGGGCGAGAGGCCAAGGAACTCGGCGTCTGCAGCCGCGTGCTGCCCAACGACGAGGTGCTGCCGGCCGCGCTGGAACTAGCCCGCGACATCGCGACGAACGTCGCGCCGATGTCGGCGGCGCTCAGCAAGCGGTTGCTGTGGGCGTCGTTCGACCTGGGCCCCGACGCGGTCGAGCGCGCCGAGACGGCGATGCACCACGTGATCATGGGCCGCCCGGACGCGCGCGAAGGCGTGCTCGCGTTCCTCGAACGGCGCGACCCACAGTGGTCGGGCAGCGTCAGCCAGGAGTGGCCCGACGACCTCGGGCTGTAGCCCTCCGTGGGCGCGGTGCGCACGCTCTGACCTGTCACATCGCGCCCATGCACTCAGCGGGTCGAGGCCTCGCGGAGCGCGACGACGAACTCGGCGATCAGCTCGTCGGACGGTTCGTAGAACGGGAAGTACGCGCAGACGCGATCGGCGACGTCGCCGTAGCGGCGGACGATCTCTTCGGCGCAGTACCGCGGCGTGCCGTGGACGGCGATGGTCGCCACCATCTCGTCGGTGATGAGGCCCGACATCTCGGTCCACTGACCGAGCTTGGACAGGCGGTTCAGCTCCGGCTGCAGCTCCCCCCAGCCCTCGACCTCGAGCACCGGCCGGTATGCGGGTGTGGAGCCGTAGAACGCGAGGAGGTTCTTGACGCCGAGCGCTCGCTCCAGCTCCTCGTCGGTGCGCCCGAGGCCGACGATGACCTCGGCGGTGATCTCGTAGTCGTCGATCGAGCGGCCGGCCGTGCCGAGCCCGCGCTGGATGGCGGGCATCGTGCGCTCGCGCATGTGGCGCTCGCTGTTGAACGGCATGACCAGCACGCCGTCGGCGACCTCGGCCGCCATCTCGTTCATCCTCGGCCCGAGCGCACCGACGAGGATCTTGGGTGCGCCGTACGGGTTCGGGCCCGGATCGAACGCCGGCGTCATCAGCGTGTGGCGCGTGTACTCCCCGCGGAAGTCGAGCCTCGTCCGCTCGTTCCAGGCCGTGAAGATCGCCTTGATCGCCAGCACCCACTCCCGCATGTGCGCCACCGGCTTGCCCCAGGTCGAACCGAAGCGCTTCTCGACGTGGGGTTGGATCTGCGAGCCGAGGCCGAGGCGGAAGCGGCCCTCCGACAGCAGCTGGAGGTCGTTGGCAGTCGTCGCCAGCGTCATCGGGCTGCGCGGGAACGCGATCGCCAGGTTGGTGAACAGGTCGAGCGAGCACACCGGCGCCGCGGCCGCGATGGGCAGGAACAGGTCGTGCGCGTTGTCGAACGTGAACGCGCCGTCGACGCCCATCGCCTCCAGTTCGCGGGCACGTTCGGCTGCACCGGCGACGGAGTAGGTGAGCGTGAGATCGAGTTGCAGGCGACCGGACATGGCGCACAGCATGGCGAGCGGCCGGCGCTACGTTCGAAGCGTGACGGACGAGCGGCGGGCCATCGTGGGCGTGTGGAACCTGGAGTCGATCGACGGTGAGCGTGTCGAGGGGCCGCCGCGGCCGCCGCACGAGGAGTTCGGTGCCGACGGCCGCGTGTCGGGCACCGGCGGGGTCAACCGCATCATCGGCAGCTACGAGCTCGACGGCGACACACTGACGTTGCGCAGCGCGGACCACGTGCTCGCGCTCGCGCGGGCCAGGGCCGCGGACTGATCAGCCGAACAGCTCCCAGCTCGGGTCGGTCCGATCGCGGCTCGCGCCTGGCGCGCCACTGAAGTCGGACACGAAGCGGCGGGCGACGATCGCCCATCTGCCGTCGCGCTGCTCCCATCGGTCGAGGTAGCGGCCACGGTCGACGAGGTCATCGCCCTGGCGCGGGCGGAGTGCCACGGTCACATAGGCCTCGGAAACGGCCGTGTCGCCGTCGACCTCGATCAGGACGTTCGTGATCTGATGGCTGTGCGTCGAGAACCCCTGCTCGTGCACGACCCACACCCACTCGACGAACCCGTCGCCCGTGCCCTGGTAGATGTCCGCGCCGTAGTCGGCGCTGCCGCCCTCGTGCCAGCACTGCAGCGCCAGGCCCTTGTCGAAGCGGTCGAGGGCGCGGCAGTAGCGGTACAGCTGCTCGGTGATCGCCTGCTTGGAGAGCAGGTCGGCGATGTCGGCTTCCATGTGACGGGACCGTACTCACACGACACGGTGCATCCAGACCGTGGGCGCGGCGTCTGAGATCCCATGATCGAAGTGACCGCCCGGGTGGCCAACCCTCCCGCCGGCGTCGTCGTGCGGCGACCGACGCGTGGCCTGCGATCGGTACGCGCCGCCTCGAAGCATCCGCGGCTGATGCCCTACCGACGGTTGATGGCCGCGGTCCTGTTGCTCGACACGGCGCTGGCCGCCGTGCAGCTGCGCGCTGGCTCGTGGCAGATCTCCGACGGGAGTGCCCTGTCCGCGCTGTCGACCATGACCCTGGTGAACCTCACCGTGGCGGTGCTCGTGAGGAACCAGTCGTTCCTCAACCTGCTGTACGGACTCGCCGGGCGCGGGTCGCCGTCGTGGCCGTTGTGGGTGCGCTGGTCCGTGTCCAAGGTGCACCACGTCGGCGGGTTGCACGTCGGGTGCGCAGTTGCCGGGACCGCATCACTCTGCGGGTTCACCGGAGTGGCGATCCTGACCGCGACGCGCTACCCGGGCAGCGTGAGCGACCTCACCATGGGGCTGTGCCTGGCGCTGGTCGGATTGCTCGTCGTACTCACCGTGTGCGCCACGTCGCCGGTCCGCACGCGTGCCCACAACGTGTTCGAGACCACCCACCGGTGGTGCGGGTGGACGTCGATCGTCGTGTTCTGGGCCCTGACCGTGCACCTCGCGGTCGAAGGCCGCGGACGCACCCACGCGGCCGTCGCCGTGCTCACCGACTGGCACCTGTACGTGCTGGCGTTGCTCACGGCGAGCGTCGCATGGCCGTGGCTGCGGTTGCGGCGGGTGCCGGTCACGGTCGTACGGCCGTCGTCGCACGCGGTCATCGTCCACCTCGACTACGGGGTGCGGCCGGACTTCGCCTCGGGCGTCGGCATCAGCCGCAGCCCACTGCGCGAGTGGCACGCCTTCGCGACCGTCACCACCCCTGGCAAGCCCGGCTATCGGCTCCTGATCTCGCGCGCCGGCGACTGGACCGGGCGCTTCATCGACGACCCACCGTCGCACGTCTGGGTGCGGGGCATCCCCGTCTCCGCACCGATGGCGAAGGTGGCATCGATGTACCGGCGCGCTGTCTACCTCGTCACCGGCAGCGGCATCGGGCCCTGCCTCGGCCAGATCCTCGCCGACCGGATCCCGGCGCGGCTGGTCTGGTCGACCCGCGATCCCCGGGCCACCTACGGCGACGCGCTCGTCGACGAAGTCACCGCGATCCAGCCCGACGCCGTGATCTGGGACACGACGAGCCAGGGCAAGCCGGATCTGCTGCAGCTCGCCCTCAGCACCTACGCTGACTTCGGAGCCGAAGCGGTGTTCATCGTCAGCAACAAGGCGACGACGCTTCGCCTCGTTCACGAGCTCGAGCGTCGAGGGATCCCGGCATTCGGTCCGATCTGGGACTCCTGACGACGTCGGCTCAGTCGGTCGGTGGTGGTGCTCGGTAGCCGTGGTGGTGTTGGCGGTTGTGGGTGCTGCAGCGGAGG
>CAZMGD010000034.1:0-36608 GCA_964565705.1 uncultured Ilumatobacteraceae bacterium
AACCGCCTGCTGCGGCGGGTGCGCGACTACGCCGAGGTGCGCGGCGACGGTGGCATCGACGAGGGGACTGCCCGCGAGGGGTTGCGCGTGTTCGGCGTCGACCAGCGCGGGCTCGACAAGCTCGATCGGGCGATCCTCACTGCGATCTGCGTGCAGTTCGGTGGGGGCCCGGTCGGCCTCTCCACGCTGGCGATCAGCGTCGGCGAGCAACCGGAGACGGTGGAGGACATGTACGAACCGTTCCTCATCCAGCAGGGCATGCTCGCCCGCACCCCGCGCGGCCGGATCGCGATGCCGGCCGCGTTCGACCACATCGGCCTGCCGTCGCCTCGCCCCGGCCTTCCCTCGCTGTTCGAGACATGAGCCCCATCGGCGTCGGGAGCGGGCGGCTGGCCGGCAAGGTGGCCCTGCTCACGGGCGCGGCCAACGGCATCGGTGCGGCGACGGCGCGACGGTTCGCGGCCGAGGGCGCTGTGCTCTGGCTGAACGACCTCGATCCCGCTGGTTTCGACGCGCTCGCCGACGAGCTCCGGGCCGCCGGGGCCACCGTCGGCGGCTCGGCAGGCGACGCCAGCGACGCGTCCTACATCGGATCATGGGTCGACGCGGCGGCGGCTGCACACGGGCGCGTCGACATCCTGTACTGCAACGTCGGTGTGTCGCGTGTGGGGCTGATCGGCGAGATCACCGACGAGGACTGGCGGTTCGTGCAGCGAGCGACCCTCGACAGCGCCTTCTACGCGACGCGGGCGGTGCTGGCGCACATGGTGGCGGCCGGCCGCGGCTCGATCGTGTGCATGTCGTCGGGCGCCGGCATCGGCGGGCAGTACGCCCTCGGCGGGTATGCGGCGGCAAAGGCCGGCGTGATCAACCTGATGGAGACCGTCGCGCTGGAGTACGGACCGCAGGGCATCCGGGCCAACGCCGTCACGCCGGGCCCGACTGCGACCGCGCCGCTGCGCGCCCATCTCACCGAGCACGGCGGAGAGGCCGAGCTGGTGTCGGGCCTCGACCTCCAACGCCTCAGCACGCCCGAGGAGGTCGCCAACACGGTGCTGTGGCTGGCCTCCGACGAGGCGTCGAACATCACCGGCATCTGCGTGCGCAGCAACATCCGCTCCGCCAGCAGCCGCTCGTAGTGGCTCAGCGCGGCAGGTTGGTCTCCAGGAAGGCGAGGGTCTTGGACCACGCCGCGGCGGCCGCCGCGGGCTCGGAGAACATCGGTGCGAACTCGTTGTCGAAGGCGTGACCGGCACGCTCGACGTTGAGCGTCAGGTTGCGGTGCTGGCCGACGACCTCGTTCACCGCTTCGATCCGCTCGCCGGGGATGTAGGGGTCGCTGTCGCCGAAGTGGAACAGCACCGGGCACCGGACCTGGTCGACCAGGCCGAGCATGTCGGCCACGCCGGAGCCGTAGTAGCTGACGCAACAGCTCGGGTCCCCGTGGGCGGCGACGGCCCACGCCAGCGTGCCGCCGAGGCAGAAGCCGACCGCGCCCGGACGTCCGGCCACGTCGGGCAGGTCGCCCAGCGCCCCGAGCGCGGCGACGGCATCGATCGCGGCCTGTGGCACATCGAGCTTGCTGACCTGCTCGAAGCTGGCCTGCATGCCGGCCTCGTCGTGGACTGCACGGAACCCGGGTGCGACGCGCCAGTAGAGGTCGGGGGCGGCAGCGACGTAGCCGGCCGCTGCCAGGCGCTCGCACACCGCTTCGATGTACTCGCCGACTCCGAAGATCTCCTGCAGCACCAGGACGCCTGGCGCCGGCTCGCCAGGCGACCAGACGTGGAGGTCGAACGTGCCATCGGGCACGGTCACGGACTCGATTCGGCGGGTAGGGCTGGTCACGGCCGTAGTGTTCCACACCCGTCATGCAGCTCTCCGACCTCGACTACCCGCTGCCCGCCGAGCTCATCGCCCAGCACCCGATCGAGCCCCGTGACTCGGCGCGGCTGCTGGTCGACCGGGGCAGCGCGCCCTGCGAGCACCGGCAGGTGTCTGGTCTGATCGAGCTGCTCGGCGACGGCGACCTGCTCGTCGTCAACGAGTCGCGGGTGATCCCGGCCCGCCTCACGCTGCGCCGCCACAGCGGGGGAGCGGCCGAGGTGCTGCTGCTCGAGGCCCTCGACGGCGACCGGCGCACGTGGGAGGCCCTGGTCCGCCCCGGTGGGAAGCTACGGCCCAACGAGACGTTGCTGGCTGGTGACCGCGAGCTCGTCCGCTTCGACGGGCGCACCGCGGCGGGCGACACGTTCCGGATCACCATCCTCGGTGACGACGATCCGTTGACCGCGCTCGACGCCCACGGGCGGATGCCGCTGCCGCCGTACATCACGGCGCCGCTGGCGCAGCCCGACCGCTATCAGACCGTGTACGCCGCGGAACCCGGCTCGGCCGCGGCGCCCACCGCCGGGCTGCACCTGACCACCGACCTGCTCGACGCGCTCGATCGCCGGGGTGTGGAGCTGGCCCGCGTCGACCTCGTGGTCGGCCTCGACACGTTCCAGCCGATCAGCGCCGAGAACCCTCTGGAGCACGCGATCCACTCCGAGCGCTACCGGGTGCCGGCGGGTGTGCTCGACCGCTGCGCCGCGGCTCGCCGGGTGGTCGCCGTCGGCACCACCGCGGTGCGCGCGCTGGAGAGTGCAGCGGCCACCGGCGTTTCGTCGGGGCGGACGCAGCTGTTCATCCACCCCGGCTACGAGTGGCGGGTCGTCGACCTGCTGATGACCAACTTCCACCTGCCGCGCACGACGCTGCTGTTGATGATCGAGGCGTTCGTGGGACCGCGCTGGCGAGACCTCTACGCTGCAGCGATCGCCGAGCGCTACCGGTTCTTGTCCTTCGGCGACGCGATGCTCCTCGACCGATCCCTGCACTGATGCACCCCGTCACCTTCACCCTCGCTGCCGCCGACGGCACGGCCCGCGCCGGTGTCGCCGCCGCGGCTCGTGGCGCCTACGAGACGCCCTGCTTCATGCCCGTCGGTACCCGAGGCGCGATCAAGTACCTGAGCGCAGCCGACTACGAGCAGCTGGGCGCGCAGATCGTGCTCGGCAACACGTACCACCTCATGCTGCGCCCGGGCGCGGAGACGGTCGCCTCGTTCGGCGGCCTCGGCGCGTTCGCCGGCTGGCGCGGCCTGACGTTGACCGACAGCGGTGGCTTCCAGGTGTTCTCGCTGGACCCGAAGGTCGATGACGACGGCGTCACGTTCCGGTCCGTCTACGACGGATCGACCCACCGCTTCACGCCGGAGTCGGCTGTCGCGACCCAGGAGCTGCTCGGCGCAGACATCCAGATGGTGCTCGACGTCTGCCCGCCGTTGCCGTCGCCGATCGAGGTGGTCCGCACCGCGGTAGAACGGACGTCGGCATGGGCCAAGCGGGCGCGCGCCACGCACGGCCGGTCCGACCAGTCCCTGTTCGGGATCGTGCAGGGCGGTGTCGACGAGGCGATGCGTGCCGAGCACGCGAAGCGGACCGCCGACTTGGACTTCGACGGGTACGGCATCGGAGGTCTGTCAGTCGGCGAGACGCGCGATCAGATGCTGCCCGCGCTCGCCGCGGCCCTGGAGCACCTGCCGGCCGATCGTCCGCGCTACCTGATGGGCGTCGGCGACCCGGCGTCGTTGGTGGAGTCGATCGCCCTCGGCGTCGACCAGTTCGACTGCGTGATGCAGACCCGGCTCGGCCGCCACGGCACGGCGCTGACCTCGACCGGCAAGCTCCAGCTGAAGAACGCAGCACACGCCCGCAGCGAGCGACCCATCGACGCCGATTGCCCGTGCGACGTGTGCGCCCGCCACACGCGGGGCTACATCCGCCACTTGCTCCAGGTCAACGAGCCGACCGCGGCGCGCCTGGTCAGTATTCACAACGTGGCGTGGACGCTCGAACTGATGCGTCGGTGCAGGCTGGCGATCGTGGAGGGGCGGTTCGACGCCGTGCGCCGCGCGGTGCGCGAGGTGTGGGTGTAGGGACGAATCACGAGCGAGCCCGTATACTCGCCCGTCGCCTGCGGGCACGCCTCCACAAACCTGATTGGTCGACGTTTCGATGCTGTATTCCCTGGCTGCGGTCCTGGCAGCCGATGACTCTGGCGGCGGTGCTGCCGCGTTCACCCCGCTGATCTTCATCGGTCTGATCTTCGCCGCGATGTACTTCCTGATGATCCGGCCGCAGCGCAAGCGGCTGCGCGAGACCCAGGCGATGCAGCGCTCGATCGGGGAAGGCGACGAGGTGCTGACCACGTCCGGCGTGTACGGGTTCGTGACGGCCATCGACGGTGACGTGATCTGGCTGGAGATTGCCGAGAACGTCGAGATCCGGATCTCCGCAGGCGCGGTCGGCAAGGTGATCGAGGCGGCCGACCATTCGGCCGACGGCACTGACGACACCGACGACAGCGCCGACGACAGCGCCGACGCCGACAGCTGAACGTCAGCCATGGCGAAACGCAAGGAATGGATCTCGCTGATCGGGATCGTCGTCGTGGCGCTGGGCGCGCTGCTCGCCAACCTGATCGCCGGCAACCACCCCGCGCTCGGGTTGGATCTCCAGGGTGGCGCCTCGGTCACGCTGCAGCCGGTCGGGAGCTACGAGTCGGCTGCGATCGACGTGGCGAAGGAGATCATCACCCAGCGCGTCGACTCGCTCGGCATCGCCGAGCCGGAGATCATCCGCCAGGGCGACACGATCGTCGTCAACCTGCCCGGCGTGAGGGACCAGGAGCAGGCCCTCGCGCTGGTCGGCCGCACCGGCAAGGTCCTCGTCCGCCCGGTGCTGTCCATACAGGTGAACACGACGATCGACACCTCCACGACCGTGCCGGGGGACACGACGGCGACGACGGTGGCGGCGGACTCCACGGTCGACGCCGAGACAACGGTGCCGTCCGAGACCTCCGCCGTACCGGCGGAGTCGACCGCGCCCAGCTCGATCCCCACGGCCGAGGAGGAGCAAGCCCAGACCGTGCAGCGCCCCAACCCCGAGGGCACGCTGCTCTACACGCTCGGGCCGACCGACGTGACCGGCGAGGTGTTCAACAACGACGCCCAGGCCATCCTCCAGAACGGCGAGTGGATCGTGACCGTCGGCCTGCGTGACGGTGCCGAGGGCGAGGATCTGTGGAACGCGCTCGCCGCGCAGTGCTACAACGGCACGCCGACCTGCCCGCCGCAGCCGGGCACCCAGAACAGCCACGGCCAGATGGCGATCGAGCTCGACGGCGTCGTGATCTCTGCGCCCGAGGTGAACGCTCCCAGCTTCGACGGCGAGGTCTCGATCACCGGCAGCTTCAAGGAGAGCGAGGCCCGGGAGCTGGCCAAGATCCTGAAGTTCGGCGCCGTGCCCGTCCAGATGGAACCGCAGTCGGTGGAGACCGTGTCGGCGACGCTCGGCAAGGACTCCTTGCACGCGGCGATCATCGCCGGGCTGCTGGGCCTGGTCCTCGTCGTGATCTTCATGATCTTCTACTACCGAGCCTTCGCCTGGCTGATCGTCGCCGGTCTGGTGCTGTCGGCAGCGATCCAGTGGAGCGTGATCTCGATCCTGTCGAAGACGCAGGGACTGGCGCTGACGCTCGCCGGCATCGCCGGCATCATCGTGTCCATCGGCATCACCGTCGACTCGTTCGTGGTGCTGTTCGAGCGGGTCAAGGACGAGCTCCACCACGGACGTTCCCTGCGGGTGTCGACGACGCGGGGCTTCGCCGCCGGTTGGCGTACGACGCTCGCCGCCAACCTCGTCTCCTTGTTGGGTGCCGCCGTGCTGTGGTACCTCACCGTCGGCTCGGTGCGCGGCTTCGCGTTCTTCCTCGGTCTCTCCACGCTCTGCGACCTCGTGATCCTGTGGTTCTTCACCCGTCCGGCGGTGCTGCTGTTCGGCCGCTCGAAGAAGCACGGCCACCGTCTGTTCGGCGTGGACGTCGCCCAGACCGCCCCCGCTCAGAAGGTGCCAGCATGAGTGATCTGATCGAGGACGCGGTCACGCACGCGGCGCCGCGCAAGCGGTCGCTCTGGTACCGCCTCTACCACGGCGAGACCCACTACGACTTCTGGGGGAAGCGCTGGCGAGGCTTCGGCTTGTCGATCGCCCTCGTCGTGATCTCGTTGCTGTCGCTCGGGGCGCGCGGGCTCAACCTCGGCATCGACTTCGAGGGCGGCGTGGCATGGCGGGTGACGCTGACGCCGACGCTGACGGCCGACGACGCGAGGGCGGTGCTCGAGGCCAACGGCATCGATCCCTCCAACGCCGAGGTGCAGATCTACAGCGACGGCAGCAAGCAGGACGTGCGGCTGGAGGTGGAGGAACAGCCGATCGAGGTGCAGCAGCAAGTGGCTGCCGACCTGGCCGCCAAGGCAGGCGTCGATGTCACCGAGGTCAGCGTCAGCTCGGTCAGCTCGTCGTGGGGGCGATCGATCACCGAGAAGGCCGTGCGAGCCCTCGTCGTGTTCCTGATCCTCGTGATGCTCTACATCTCCTGGCGACTCGAGTGGCGGATGGCGGTCTCGGCGATCATCGCCGTGCTCCACGACGTCCTCATCAGCGTGGGGATCTACTCGGTGCTGGGCTTCGAGGTGACCCCGGCCACGGTCGTCGCGTTCCTGACGATCCTCGGGTTCTCGCTGTACGACACGATCGTGGTGTTCGACAAGGT
The DNA here is from genome assembly GCA_964565705.1 of uncultured Ilumatobacteraceae bacterium. GTDB lineage: Bacteria > Actinomycetota > Acidimicrobiia > Acidimicrobiales > Ilumatobacteraceae > CAZMGD01. The sequence goes on from CAZMGD010000034.1 coordinate 6,661, forward strand.
GCACGAGGTGGAGCAGCGGTTCAAGGGCCGCCGCCTGCCCTACGCTGACGTGGTCAACGTGGCCACGAACAACACGCTGATGCGCTCGCTCAACACCAGCATCGCGGCCGTCCTGCCGGTGCTGTCGCTGCTGATCGTCGGCGCTGGCCTCCTCGGTGCGATCACCTTGCGCGAGTTCGCGCTCGCCCTGCTCGTGGGCCTGATCGCGGGCTCGTACTCGTCGCTGTTCATCGCCTCGCCCCTGACCGGTGAGCTCAAGAACCACGATCCGCGCTTCAAGCCGTTCGCCAAGACCCCGCACCGCAAGGGTGTCGAGCTCGAGCAGCTGGTCCTGGCGACCGTGTCCAACGTCCAGGCGATCCCGACCGGTGGCGTCGCCTCCGACGGGTCGGTCGCTCCCGCGGCGCGCCAGCCGGCAGGTCCGGCGTTCACCCACCCCCCGCGCCCGCGCAAGAAGAAGCGCCGCTGACGCACGGCCCGGCTACCCTCGGGCCGATGATCGACCGCAAGCCAGCCACCACAGGAACGTGGATCACGGACCTGGTGCGCGACATCCCCGACTATCCGACGTCAGGCGTCACCTTCCGTGACATCACCCCGCTGCTCGGCCACCCGGAAGGCTTCCAGCGGTCGGTCAACGAGCTGGTCGAGCGCTTCCAGGACGACGCCGTCGATCGGGTGCTCGGGATCGAGGCCCGCGGGTTCATCTTCGCCGCTCCGGTCGCGTTCCGCATCGGTGCTGGCTTCGTCCCGGTCCGCAAGGCCGGCAAGCTGCCGTGGGCGGTCGCTCGCGAGGAGTATCAGCTGGAGTACGGCACCGATCGGTTGGAGATCCACCGTGATGCGATCCATCCCGGCGAGCGGCTGCTGATCGTCGACGACGTGCTCGCCACCGGCGGCACGGCTGCGGCCTGCACCCGGCTGGTCGAGACGCTCGGCGGCACGATCGTCGGGCTCGGGTTCGTGCTCGAGCTCGCCGAGCTGGGCGGCCGCGAGCGGTTGGGGAGCCATCGGGTGGAGACGCTGGCAAGCTACTAGCGATGGCAACGGTCAATCGCGTCCTCCCCTGGCGACGGCAGCAGCCCGCGCCCGCGGAGGCCCTGGCCCCGTTGCTCGCCTCGTACCGCGAGCGCCACCCCCGTGCGCCGGTGGCGATGATCAGCCGGGCCTACGAGACCGCACGCGAGGCCCACCGCGACCAGAGCCGCTCGAGCGGCGAGAGCTACATCAACCATCCCCTCTCCGTCGCCCGCATCGTCGCCGACATCGGCCTCGACGAGACCTCGCTCGCTGCCGCCCTGCTGCACGACGCGGTGGAGGACACCGAGATCACCCTCGCCGACGTCGAGCGTGACTTCGGACCGGAGGTCGCCGCGATCGTCGACGGTGTGACCAAGCTCGAGCGCCTCCAGTTCGACTCGAAGGAGGCGCAGCAGGCCGCCACGATGCGCAAGATGCTCGTGGCGATGGCCCGCGACCTGCGCGTGCTGATGATCAAGCTGGCCGACCGGCTGCACAACATGCGCACGCTGGCGGCGATGCCGCCGGAGAAGCAGCATCGCATCGCCCAGGAGACCCTCGACATCTACGCCCCGCTGGCGCATCGACTCGGCATGCAAGAGCTCAAGCAGCAGCTGGAGGATCTGTCCTTCGCCGCGCTCTACCCGAAGCGCTACGCCGAGCTGGATCACCTGGTCGCCACCCGCTCACCCGAGCGCGACCTGTACCTCGCCAAAGCGCTCGCCGAGGTGCGCAACCGCCTGGCCGAGCTCGGCATCAACGCCGAGGTCACAGGCCGGGGCAAGCAGATGTGGAGCATCTACGAGAAGATGATCCAGAAAGGCCGCGAGTTCGACGACATCTTCGACCTCGTCGCCATCCGCGTGATCGTGTCCTCCGTCAAGGACTGCTACGCCGCACTCGGCTGCATCCACGGTCGATGGAAGCCGGTGCTCGGGCGGTTCAAGGACTACATCGCGATGCCGAAGTTCAACCTCTACCAGAGCTTGCACACGACGATCATCGGGCCAGGGGGCAAGCCGCTCGAGGTCCAGATCCGCACCCGCGAGATGCACGTGCGCTCGGAGTGGGGCGTCGCCGCCCACTGGGCGTACAAGGACGATTCGAACAGCGGTGACATCGACTGGTTGAACCGGATCATCGACTGGCAGAGCGACATCTCCGACCCGGCTCAGTTCATGGAGAGCCTGAAGACCGACCTCGAGCAGGACGAGGTGTTCGTGTTCACGCCGAAGGGCCGGGTCATCACGATGCCGCGTGGCGCGACGCCCGTCGACTTCGCATACGCGGTGCACACCGAGGTCGGTCATGCGTGCATCGGGGCCCGTGTCAACGGACGGCTCGTGCCGCTGGACAGCACGCTGCGCTCCGGCGACACCTGCGAGGTGTTCACGTCGAAGGTCGATACCGCCGGCCCGTCGCGCGATTGGCTGCAGTTCGTCGCGTCGCCGAGGGCGCGCAACAAGATCCGCCAGTGGTTCTCACGTGAGCGGCGCGGCGACATGATCGAGGCCGGTCGCGACGAGCTGATGAAGGAGCTGCGCCGCGAGAACCTCCAGGTGCAGCGCATCTTCGACACCGACGCGTTCAAGCAACAGCTCGCCGAGCTGAACTACGCGGACGTCGACAGCCTGCTCGCCGCGATCGGTGAGCACCACGTCGCGGCGAAGACGATCGCTCAGCGCGTCGGACGGGCACTCCAGGACGGCGAGACCGACGAGCAGCTGCCGGCATCCCTGTTACGGCCGAGCACGATGCGTCGCGGCCGCACCACGGCCGGCATCCACGTCGAGGGTCTCGACGACGTGTTGGTGCGGTTGTCGAAGTGCTGCACGCCCGTGCCGGGCGACGAGATCATGGGGTTCGTCACCCGCGGCCGAGGCGTCAGCGTGCACCGGGCGGACTGCGCCAACGCGATCTCGCTGATGACCGACCAATCGGCCAGGGTCATCGACGTCGAGTGGGACGGCGACGCGTCCGGCCAGACCTACCGGGCCGGGGTGGAGGTCGTGGCACTCGACCGCTCGCACCTCCTTCGTGATGTTGCAAACGCACTGAGCGACCACCACGTGAACATCGTTGCCTGCAGCACCCACACCGGCAACGACCGGGTGGCCAAGATGCGCTTCGAGTTCGAGCTCGGCGATCCCGACTACCTCGAGCCCGTGCTGCGCACCATCAAGCAGATCGACGCCGTCTACGACGCCTACCGCCTGGTGCCCGGCCAGACGAGCTGACGAGCTGACGATGGCCCTGGTGCGACGAGCCGATCGCGTCCGCACCTGTGTCCGCTGCGGCGACACCTGGACGGTCCCAGCGCGACTGGCGCGGGTGAAGCGCGCCGGCCGCTGGCAGCGGGGCGGGCTCGGCGCCGACTTCCATGCCTGGGGCAGGGCCACGCCGCTGTTCAACGAGGCGATCCGCCAAGCGATCTCGAACGCAAACGACCGCAACACCGCCGCCGACGCGTCCGATGCCGCCGCGGCGACGTTCGACCAGTGCCCGAACTGCGGCGCCCGGGCGTGGACCGAGCACAAGGAGCGCCGCCGAACGTGAACGCTCGTGTCCAAGTCTGTGTGCGGTTGATGATCTGTGTGATCGCAGCACCCTGTGAGCCAGGGCGGTGCGCCCAGGCGTCACACAGATCGGTCGGTTCACACAGACGTGGACAACTCGGGCGCTTGTAGCCTCGTCCGACGTGCCGACGTTCCAGACCAGCCCCGGGATGCGTGACATCCTGCCCCCGGAGTCGGCGCGTTGGCGGGCGTTCGTCGCCGAGTTCGAAGCGGTGGTGGGTGCCGCCGGCTACGGGCAGGTGATCCCACCGCTGCTCGAAGATCTCGGTGTGTTCCACCGCGTCGGCGAGGCGACCGACATCGTCACCAAGGAGATGTACGACTTCGTCGACAAGGGCGGCCGCCACGTCGCGCTGCGGCCCGAGGGCACGGCGAGCGTGTGCCGGGCGTTCGTCGAGCACCACCCGCAGGTGCCGTGGAAGGTCTGGTACACGGGACCGAACTTCCGGTACGAGAAGCCCCAGCGCGGTCGCTACCGCCAGTTCGACCAGGTCGGGGTCGAAGTGCTCGGCGCCGATGACCCGTTCCTCGACGTCGAGGTGATCGCCCTCGGATGGCAGTTCTTCGCACGCCTGGGGCTGCGCCAGGTCACGTTGGTGCTCAACAGCCTCGGTGAGCCCGACGACCGCGCCCGCTACGTGGCCGCGCTCGCCGAGCACTTCGGCGCCAACCGGGATGCGCTGAGCAGGGAATCGGCGGAGACGCTCGAGCGCAACCCGCTGCGGGTGCTCGACTCCAAGCGCGAGTCCGACATCGCGCTGATCGCCGCCGCGCCGCAGATCGCCGACTTCTACAGCGACGCGGCGGCCACCCACTTCGACGCCGTGCAGCGCGGCCTCGACCTGCTCGAGGTTCCCTTCACCGTGCAGCCGCTCCTGGTCCGCGGCCTCGACTACTACCGGCACACGACGTTCGAGTACCAGGCCGCTTCGCTCGACTCGGCCCAGAACGCTGTGGGCGGCGGGGGACGCTACGACGGGCTGGTCGAGGCGCTCGGCGGCAGCCCGACGCCGGGGATCGGCTTTGCGCTCGGCCTGGATCGCACGCTGCTCGCGTGCGACGACGAAGGCGTATTCGCGACGGCCGCCGCCGAGCTGGACGTGTTCGTCGTCGACACGACCGGCGGCGAGCAGGCACTGACGCTGACGGCCGAGCTGCGCGCCGCTGGCTTGTCCGCCGACCGTGCCTACGAGAACCGCAGCATGAAGAGCCAGATGAAGGCGGCCGATCGCAGCAAGGCTGCGGTCGCGGTCATCGTCGGCTCGAACGAGTTGGATGAGGGCACCGCCATGCTCCGTCCGCTGCGCAGCGGCGAGCCGCAGTCCTCCGTCGGCCGCGCCGAACTGATCCACGCCATCAAGAAGGTCCTCGATCGCTCATGAGCTCCCCATCCGCCACCTCCATGCGCACCCACCTCTGTGGTGAGCTGCGCACCAGCGACATCGGGGCCACGGTGAGCATCTGTGGTTGGGTGGCCCGCCGCCGCGAGCATGGTGCCGCGCTGGCCTTCATCGACGTGCGCGACCACACCGGCCTCATGCAGTGCGTCGTCGACAACTCGGTCGACGTGCGCAGCGAGTACGTGGTGCGGATCACGGGCGTCGTGCGCGAGCGACCCGAGGGCACGGTGAACCCGAACCTGCCGACCGGCGAGGTCGAGCTGGGGGAGTGCGCGGTCGAGGTGCTGCGCGTCTCGGAGCCGCCGCCGTTCCCGATCGACGCCCGTGCCGACGACGTCGACGAGAACGTCCGCCTCCAGTACCGCTACCTCGACATCCGCCGGGAGCGGATGCAGCGCAACCTGCGCACCCGCGCCGCGGTCAACTCGGCCGTCCGCCGGGCGATGGAGCGCCAGGGCTTCGTCGAGATCGAGACGCCGATGCTCGTGCCGTCCACCCCGGAGGGCGCCCGCGAGTTCCTGGTGCCGTCGCGCAAGGAGCCGGGATCGTTCTACGCCCTGCCGCAGAGCCCACAGCTGTTCAAGCAGCTGCTGATGGTGGCCGGTGTCGACCGCTACTACCAGATCGCCCGCTGCCTGCGGGACGAGGACCTGCGCGCCGACCGCCAGTACGAGTTCATGCAGCTCGACGCGGAGATGAGCTTCGTCGACCAGGACGACGTGCTCGGTGCGATCAGCGAGGCGGTCGTGTCGGCCGCCGAGGCGGTGACCGGCGAGCGCCCGCCCGAGATCCAGCGGATCACGTGGCGCGTCGCGATGGAGCGCTTCGGGGTGGACAAGCCCGACCTCCGCTTCGGGATGGAGCTGACCGAGCTGACCCCGATCTTCGGCGCGACCGAATTCAAGGCGTTCGCCGGTGCAGGCTCGATCAAGGGCATCTGCGCGACCGGTCGGGCCGAGGAGTTCGGCCGCAACAAGCTCGACGGGCTGACCGACCGGGCCAAGAAGCTCGGCGCCAAGGGTCTGGTGTGGCTCAAGGTAGGGGAGGGCGGCGCCCTCGACTCACCGGTCGTCAAGTTCCTGTCGGAAGCCGAGCAGGTCGCGCTCCTGGACGCGTTCGGTGCGAGCGCCGGCGACCTGATCCTGATCGTCGCCGACGAGTGGGCGACGACGTGCGAGGTGCTCGGCCAACTGCGCAACGACCTCGGTCGCCCGCCCGTGCACCAGGGGCCGTATCGCTACGTGTGGGTGACGGAGTTCCCGCTGTTCGTCGGGGTCGACGCCGAGACGGGTCGACCCAAGCCCGGTCACCACCCGTTCTGCATGCCGCACCCCGACGACCTGGACCGGTTCGAGACCGACCCGCTGAGCGTGCGGGCGCTCGCCTACGACCTCGTGCTCAACGGGTGGGAGCTCGGCTCGGGCTCGATCCGGATCCACGACAGCGTGCTGCAGCGCCGCGTGTTCAACGCGCTCGGGATCAGCGACGAGGAGGCCGAGCGGAAGTTCGGCTTCTTCCTCCGTCCGTTCGAGTTCGGCGCGCCGCCGCACGGCGGGTTCGCGTTCGGCATCGACCGCCTGGTGGCGATCCTGGCGGGGGAGGAGAACATCCGCGAGGTGATCGCGTTCCCGAAGACGCAGTCCGGCACCGATCTGATGACGAACGCCCCGACTCCTCCCGACCCCAAGCAACTGGCCGATCTCGGCCTGAAGGTGCTCCCACCCCCCAGCTGAGGCCCACGCGAGCGTCAGCGAGCAAACTGATACGTCAGGTTGCCGTCGACGTCCATGTCGAAGAGCTCGACACCCTCGCTCACGATCGGCTCGTCCGACGCGAGCGACACCGGGATCTTGTTGGCGGCGTTGCGGGCGACGTCGAGAACGACCTCGACCGCCTCGGCGGGGGAGAAGTGGGCATGGATGCCCGCCACCACGTCGTCGCCGATCGAGGCCGGCTGCCAGATCATCGCGTCTGTGAGCGCCAGCGCGGCCTTGATCCGGTCGGGCAGCTCGCTGTCGGCGTAGTGGTCGATCGCCTCGAACGTGGCATCGTCGGCGCCCTCGTTGATCGCCGTGACGTTGCGGCGCGACTTGCACAGCCGGCACTCGTGCTGGCGGGCGCCGCGCAGCCGGATCAGCTCGGTCGCGACGGCGTCGAGCACCTGGACGCGGGCGATCTCCTGGATGTACACATCGATCGCCGGCCACGCGTCCTCCACCGGAGATGGCTCCGGGTGGACCCACGTGCTCGGCCCGAACAGGGCGTCGAGCGCGGCGTGGAGGCGGGGGATGACGTCCGCGACGTACGTCATCTGCACCGCCGCGAACGTGTCGTCACCGAGGGAGCTGGCAAACGCTGCGCGCTGGTCGTCGTCGACGGACGACACGTCGATCGCGAACTGCTCGGCGAACGCGGTGATCGCCGGGTCGACACCGGCCGGGGCAACCGCGCCACCGAGCGCTGGCAAGCGGGTGACCCCAGCGGCCGTGGCTCGCAGCGCGTCGTTGACCTCCGGCGACACGCCGGCAGGGCGCACGGCGAGCAGGCCCTGCAGTGCAGCGGCAGCCTCGGGTGCGTAGAGGTCGAGCGCCGCAGCGCCGCCGATGGTCCACGGGTCGGTGTCGGTCATCGCATTCCCCTGAGAGAGCCGGACCTCCCCATCATCGCGGACAGCGTGGGCGGAACCGTCACCGGTAGGGTCGCCGCGGTGGCACAGCAGTTCCGAGCCGGTGTGGTGATGGTGGTGCGGCACCCGACCCGCGACGAGCTGATGGCGTTCGAGCGCGCCGACCTCCCAGGTGAGTGGCAGCTGCCCCAAGGCGGTCTCGACCGTGGCGAGGAACCGATCGACGCCGCCTGGCGGGAGCTGAAGGAGGAGACGGGCCTCGGTCCGTCCGACGTCGTGCTCGTCGCCGAGCATCCGCGCTGGGTGGCCTACGAATGGCCGGCGGGGGTGCGCGAGAAGCGACGCGGCCAGGTGCAGCGCTGGTTCACGTTCCGCGCCATCGACCCGGAGGTGCAGCCCGAGGTCGACGGGCGCGAGTTCCAGGCCTGGTGCTGGTGCACCCCGGAGTGGCTGCTGCGCCAGGTCGTCGAGTTCCGCCGCGAGGCGTACACCGAGGTGTTGGGGAGGGAGGTGTGAGCGACCTGTTCAGCGCGGCTGCCGAGGAGCGACTGCGCGGGCAGGCACCGCTCGCCGCACGCCTGCGGCCGCGCACGATCGACGACGTGGTCGGCCAGGAGCACCTCGTCGGGCCCGGCAGGCCGCTGCGGGTGCTCGTCGAGCGCGACCGCCTCACGTCGGCGATCTTCTGGGGCCCACCGGGTACGGGGAAGACCACGCTGGCGCTCGCGGTCGCCGGCACGACCCAGCGGGCGTTCGAGCAGTTGTCAGCGGTGAACGCCGGTGTGAAGGACGTGCGCGAGACGATCGAGCGCGCTCGCCAACGGCTGGGTGAGCGGGCACAGGGCACGATCCTGTTCCTCGACGAGATCCACCGCTTCTCCAAGTCGCAACAGGACGCGCTGCTGCCGGCGGTCGAGGACGGCACGCTGACCTTGATCGGAGCGACGACGGAGAACCCGAACTTCGAGGTCAACCCGCCGTTGCGCAGCCGCAGCACGCTGTTCCGCCTGCACCCGCTGGACCGAGGCGCGATCGAGACGCTGGTCGGGCGTGGCCTCGCCGCCGAGGGAGCGACGGCGACAGGCGACGCGGTGGCGCTGCTGGTCGATCGGGCCGGAGGGGACGGCCGGCAGGTGCTGACCGCGCTCGAGGTCGCCTGCGCGCTGGCGTACCCGGACCCGGTCGACGTCGCCGCCGTCGAGGCCGCGCTCAGCACCAGCGCGCTGCGCTACGGCCGTGACGACCACTACGACGTGATCAGCGCGTTCATCAAGTCGATGCGCGGCAGCGACCCCCAGGCGGCGGTGTACTACCTCGCCCGGATGCTCGAGGCCGGTGAGGACGCCCGGGTCATCGCCAGGCGGATGATCATCTTCGCCAGCGAGGACGTCGGCATCGCCGACCCGGCGGCACTCCTCGTCGCGGTCGCCGCGGCCCACGCACTGGAGCACGTGGGACTGCCCGAGGCCCAGCTCAACCTGTCGCAGGCGGCGATCCACCTGGCGACCGCGCCGAAGAGCAACCGCTCTGCGCTCGCCATCTGGAACGCTCGCACCGACGTGCAGCGGGGCAAGGTCGGCGAGGTACCAGCGCATCTGCGCGACGCGCACTACCAGGGCGCGGCATCCCTGGGCCACGGCGTGGGCTACGAGTACCCTCATGACCATCCCGGAGGGTGGGTGGCCCAGCAGTACCTGCCCGACGACATGACGGGTACGCGGTACTACGAGCCGACGGCCCACGGACGAGAAGCCGAGGTGCAGCGCAGGATGCGACGCGACGACGAGGAGCCGACATGAGTGCGGGAGATCTGGCCGTCGTGCTGGCGGCCGTGCTGTGCTGCATCGGCTTCGCGGCGCTGATCGTGGTGCTGCTGCGCGTGCTCGACACCCTGCGCGATCTCCGTCTCGAGGTCGCGACCCTCCGCGCCGAGACCGGACCGCTGCTCGCCGAGCTGCGCGCCAGCACCGACGGCGCTCGCGACGTGATCGACGAGGCGCGCGACGACCTCGAGCGCTTCGATCGGGTGCTCGGTTCGGCGGAGGCGATCTCCGACGCGGTCGGGTTGAGCGGCAGGCGGATCCATCGGGTCGCGCTGTCCGCACCGGTGATCAAGGCGACGGCGCTGGCCACGGGGACATCGCGAGCGGCGCGGCGCATGCGCCGGAAGGAGCTGTCGGCGTGAGGCGCATCACCTACTTCGTCGGTGGCGTCGCCGCAGGCGTCGCCAGCGCCGGCTACGTCAAGCGCAAGGTCACCAGCGCCGCCAATGCCGTCGCTCCCACCAACGTCGCCCGCAAGGCGGCCGGCGGGGTACGGCTCCGGGTCGTGCGCGTACGCGACGCGGTGTCGGAAGGCGCAGCAGCGATGCGTGGCAAGGAGGCGGAGCTGCGGGCCAAGCGCGAGGGGCGCCTGGAGGTGCTCGACGCTGGCCTCGAACCCGGCGACCGGGTGCTCATCGAGGGGCGTCTCGTCGAGCCGGGCCAGGTCGTCATCCTGCGCGACGAGGCCGTTCGCCGCCGCGGACGTCACCGACGAGCGTGACAGCGGTGCTCGGCGCTGCGCCCGGCGTCGATCGGGCCGGACTCGTCGACGCCATGCGCCGCGCCCTCGCCCCCGACCGCGTGCGCGACGGCGCGAGCGAGCTCGGCCTCTACCGGCGAGACGCCTCCAACATGACCGGCTCGGCGAGCATCGTCTGCCTCCCCCTGTCGACGGAGGAGGTGCAGGCTGCGGTCCGCCTCGCCGTCGCCGCTGGCGTGCCGTTCGTCGCCCGGGGGTCGGGCACGGGGCTCGCCGGAGGGGCGGTGCCGCTCGACGACGCCGTCGTCATCGTCCTGACGAAGATGAACCGAGTGCTGTCCGTCGACGTCGACGCCCAGCAGGCCTGGGTCGAGCCGGGCGTACTCAACCTCGACCTCACCCGCGCCGTGAGCGCACACGGCCTGCACTTCGCGCCGGATCCGTCCAGCCAGCAGAGCTGCTCGATCGGCGGCAACGTGGCCAACAACGCCGGCGGGCCGCACTGCCTCGCCGACGGGGTCACCTCGGCCCACATCCACGCGCTCGAGGTCGTGCTGCCCGGCGGGGAGGTCGTCGTACTCGGCGGCGAAGACCCCGAGCCTGGCGGGTTCGACCTGCGCGGTGCATTCGTCGGCGGTGAGGGCATGCTCGGGATCGCCACCAAGGTCTGTGTGCGCCTCAGCCGGAACCCGCCGGCCGTTCGCACCCTGTTGCTCGACTTCGCCGCGGTGGCCGACGGGGCCCAGGCGGTGAGCGCGATCATCGCCGCCGGCGTGCTGCCGGCCGCGCTGGAGATGATGGACCAGCTGTGCATCGAGGCGGTCGAGGCCTACGTCCACGCCGGCCTGCCCACCGACGCGGCTGCGGTGCTGCTCGTCGAGATCACCGGCGCGCCGCACGCTGTGGAGCACGACATGGCTCGGGTCGTCGAGATCGGCACCGCCCACGGCGCCCGATCCGTCCGCGTCGCACAGGACGACGCCGAACGGGCCTTGTTGTGGAAGGGGCGCAAGTCCGCGTTCGGGGCGATCGCCCGGATCAAGCCGAACTACTACCTGCACGACACCGTCGTGCCGCGCCACCAGTTGCCGGCAGTGCTCGACGAGGTGTATCGGATCGCCGCCGCCCACGGTCTCCTCGTGCTCAACGTGTTCCACGCCGGTGACGGCAACCTCCATCCGCTGCTCGTGTACGACAAGCGCGAGCCGGGCGCGGTCGAGCGGGTGCACGCCGCGGGGATCGAGATCGTCACCGTCTCGGTCGCCGCCGGCGGCGTGCTGTCGGGCGAGCACGGGATCGGGCTCGAGAAGCGTGACCTGATGCCGATGATGTTCACACCGGTCGACCTCGCCGCCCAGGCCGCGCTGCGCGCAGCGTTCGACCCGCGGGGCCTCGCCAACCCGCACAAGGTCCTGCCGAGCCCGGCGACGTGCGGCGATGTGCAGCACGTGCCCGAGGGCGCGTGGATCTGAGCGACCTCGCCGCATCGGTCGGCGGGACCGAGGACGGCCCGGTCACGATCGCCGGGCTGTCGACGCGAGGCGGAGCCGTCGACGGGGTCCGCCAGGTCGCCGCCCCGGCGGGCATCGAGTTGATCCAGGCATCGGAGATGACGGTGTGCTGCGGTGCGGCGACACCCGTGGACGAGCTGGATGCGGCGCTGGCCGAGGTCGGTCAGTTCGTCGCCCTGCCGCCGGGTGGGACGGTCGGCGGCGCGCTCGCGGTCGGGCGCAGCCGCATCGACCGGCTCGGGGTCGGGCCGGTGCGCGACACGTTGTTGCAGGCTCACTACGTGTCGGCGGCCGGCGAGATCGTGAAGGCCGGCGGGCCGACGGTCAAGAACGTCAGCGGGTTCGACCTGTGCCGCCTGCTCGTCGGCTCGCACGGCCGGCTGGGATTCATCGGCGACGTGATCCTGCGTACCAAGCCACGTCCGACCGCCCGACAGTGGTTCCGCGGTGAGCTCGATCCGTTCGGTCTGCAACGCACGGTGTTCCGGCCGGCGTCGCTGCTGTGGGACGGCACCACCACCTGGCTGCGCCTCGACGGCCACCCGGAGGACCTCGCCGGGCAGTCCGCACTCCTCGACGTCGAACCGACCGACGGGCCGCCGCCGCTGCCGGCTGGAGGGCGCTGGTCGGTGCCGCCCTCGGAGCTCCGGGAGCTGGCTTCGAGCGGCGGAGGGTTCGTCGCCGAGGTCGGGGTCGGGGTCGTCCACCATGAGCAGCCCGCACCGGCACGCCCGGCCGATCCCGCGATCGTCGAGCTGCACCGCCGGCTGCTCGACGCGTTCGATCCCACCCGTCGCCTCAATCCCGGTGCCGGCGACGCGGTGCTCGCCGCGCTGTGACGCAGACGCTGCACGACGTCGTCGGCCGGCGGACCACGCCGCGGTTGCCGATCGTCGCCGAGCCGATCGGCGACCCTGCCGGTGCCGAACGGGCGGCCCGTCTCGCCGCCGAGGTCTGGGGCCTTCCCGAACCGACGCTCGTCCGGTTGGGGATGAACGGCGTGTTCGGGTGCGGCGACGACGTGGTGCTGCGGGTCAGCCGCCCGACCGGCGATCCGAGCGCCGTCGTGCGCGTGGCCCGCGCCGCGATCCGCTCCGGTGTCCGTACCGCCGCCCCGATCCACGACGACGCGGTCGATGCCGGCGCCGGCATCTGGGTCACGGCATGGCAGCGCGTCCACCCCGTGGACCGGCCGACGGACTGGGAACAGGTCGGGGCGATGGTGGCCGCCTTGCACCGAGCGGCTCCCGACGTCGACCTGGATGCGGTGCCGTCGTGCGGAGACTTCCCGTGGTGGCACTTCGCGGACTTCGCCCCACCGGTTCTCGCCACGCTCGAGACCGACGCCCGCACCGGTCTGGAGCGCACCCTCGCGCGCCACGCCGGATGGGACGACGAAGCACGCGCCGGGAGGCTCGTCGTCTGCCACGGCGACGTCCACCCGGGCAACGTGCTGATGTCCGCCGATGGCCCGGTGCTGCTCGACTGGGACCTGCTGTGCATCGGCCCGCCAGCGTGGGATCACGCCATGCTGATGACCCTGTCTGAGCGATGGGGCGGCCCGCCCGGGACCTACGAGGCGTTCTCGGCCGGCTACGGGGCGTCGTTGCGAGGCGACGCCGTCGCCGATGCGCTCGCCGAGCTGCGCCTCGTCGCCGCCACGCTGCTGCGCGTCCGCGCCGGCTGGTCCGACCCGGCGGCGGCCGCCGAGGCAGGGGAGCGGCTGCGCCACTGGCGCGCCGACCCCGACGCCCCGACCTGGACCGCCCAGTAACTCCAAGGTTCTCGGTCGGTTTCTGGTCGCTCTGACGACCAGAAACCGACCGAGAACTCAGGAGGGGTCAGAGGAGCTTGCGCAGGAGCTTGACCTTCCAGGGCTTGTAGGGCGGATACATCACCGGGGGGTCGGGACGGGCGGCCTTGGTGACGACGGGCTTGAGGTGGCTCATCGCCTCGAACCCAGAGCGGCCGTGGTAGGCGCCCATCCCGCTCGCCCCGACGCCACCGAAGGGGAGGTCGGGCGCGGTGACGTGGAGCATCGTGTGGTTGACGGTGACCGCACCCGACGACGTGTGCTCGATCACCCGCTGGATCCGGTCGTCGTCGTCGCCGAACACGTACAGCGCGAGCGGCTTGTCGCGCTCGTTGACGAAGTCGATCGCCGACTGGACGGAGTCGACGGTCAGCACTGGCAGCACGGGTCCGAAGATCTCTTCGCCCATCAGCGCCGCCGTCGGCTCCACCCCGGCGACGATCGTGGGCGCGAGGTACCGAGTCGCCGCGTCCCTGGTGCCGCCGGTGACGATCGCTTCGAAGCCGCCGGCGTCGAGCAGACCGGTGATCCGCTCGAACTGACGGTCGTTGACGATCCGGGCGAAGTCGGGCGAGACGCGGGGCTCGTCGCCGTAGAAGTCGTGCACCGCGCGCAGGGCGGCACCGAGGAAGCGGTCCTCCGCGGTCTCGTCGACGAGCACGTAGTCCGGTGCCACGCAGGTCTGGCCGGCGTTGAGGAACTTGCCCCACACGATGCGCCGGGCGGCCGAGTCGATGTCGGCGTCGCCGAGGACGATCGCTGGGCTCTTGCCGCCGAGCTCGAGCGTGACGGGGGTGAGGTGCTTGGCCGCCGCCTCCATCACGAGCCGGCCCACCCGGCCGTTGCCGGTGTAGACGATGTGGTCGAAGCGCTGCTCGAGCAGGGCGGTGGTCTCGTCGGCGCCACCGAGCACGACACGTACGAGGCGATCGTCGAGGTACTCGCCGACCAGCTCGCCAAGCAGTTCGGCCGTGCGCGCAACGAGCTCGCTCGGCTTGACGACCGCGGCGTTGCCGGCTGCCAGCGCGCCGACGAGCGGTCCGAGCGAGAGCTGGATCGGGTAGTTCCACGGGGCGATGATCAGCACGACGCCGAGCGGTTCGGGCACGATGTGCGCTGACGCCGGTCGCAGGATCATCGGCAGCTTCGCCTTGCGCGGCTTGGCCCACGACTCCAGTGACTTCAACGCCTCGTCGATCTCCTTGATCGTGAACCCGATCTCCGTCCCGTAGGTCTCGATCGGCGGCTTGCCGAAATCAGCGGACAGCGCGGCACACAGTCGGTCCTCCTGCTCCACCAGCAGCGCGCGCAACTGCCGCAGTTGCACCCGTCGAGCGCCGAGGTCGGCGAGCAGCCGGCTCGAGCTTCCCGCCCGCACCGCACCGACCACCGCCGCCATGTCCTCCGTGTGCGTCACAGGGCAACCATAGGGCTCGGTGCCAGACTGGCCGTCGTGCCCAGCCTGTCGATCGACCCGACCGAGCTGTCGACGTGCGTCGGCTGCGGGCTGTGCCTGCCGCACTGCCCGACGTTCCGGGTCACGGGCGAGGAGGCGCTGTCGCCTCGCGGCCGGATCGCGGCGATGCGCGCCGTGCAGGACGAGGGCGCGCCGATCGACGACGACTTCGTGCGCTTCATCGACAGCTGCGTGCAGTGCCGGGGGTGCGAGCCGGCGTGCCCGTCGGGCGTGCAGTACGGCCACCTCGTCGAGGCGACGACCGCCTCGCTCGCGGCCCGGGGCAGGGCTGCGCCGTGGTGGGAGCGCACCGGGTTGCGCGCCCTCGGTCGCCACCGCCTGGTGCTCACCGGATCCACGCTGCTGGCGCTCGCGCAGCGCGCTCGGATCGTGCCGAAGCGGCTGGCCCTCTCCCGGCTGCCGCTGCGCCGCGGCCCGCTGCCCACGCCCACCGGCTCGGAGGTCTGGTTGTTCACCGGCTGCGTGATGGATGCCTGGATGCGCGAGACGCACCGTTCGACGGCGGCGCTGATCACGGCGACCGGCGCGACGTTCGACCTGCCCGGCCCGGGCGCGGCCTGTTGCGGTGCCCTGCACGTGCATGCCGGGCTGCACGACGAAGCGGTCCGTCGGGCCGAGGCGACGATGGCGGCGATGCCGGGCGTGGCGCCGATCGTCGTCAACTCGGCGGGTTGCGGTGCGGCACTGAAGGAGTACGGCCATCTGCTCGGCACACCGGACGCGCTGGCATTCAGCGCCCGCGTGGTCGACGTCCACGAGTGGCTCGCCGGCCGCCTGGATCGGCTGCCGATGCCGACGCGGCGAGCGTTGCCGGTGATCGTGCAGGACCCTTGCCACCTGCGTCACGTGCAGAGGTCGCATCTCGCGGTGCGGCAGGTCGTCGCGACGGTCGCCGACGTGATCGAGCTCGACGACGAGGGCCTGTGCTGCGGCGCCGGCGGCGCCTACTCGGCGCTGCACCCGGAGATGGCCGCGGACATTCGTGCACGCAAGCTGGCGGCGATCGCCAGGGCCGCACCCTCCGCCACGACGGTCGTGTCGGCGAACCCGGGCTGTGCGATGCACCTCGCGGCCGCCGGCGTGCCGGTGCGCCACCCGATCGACCTCGTCGCCGAGGTCATCACTGGCGCAGGAGGTGGATCGCCTTCTCCAGGGCACGGCGCGCCGCGGTGAGCCGCTTGTCCGACTCGGGCCGGTTCGTCGCGCCCTCGGCCGCAGCCGCGCGCAGCTCGTCGAAGGCGATCTCGTCGAGGTCGGCGACGATGGACTCGATGCGGTCCGCGATCTGTTGATGGCGCTCGCTCACCAGTCGTTGACCTCGTCGATCAGTCGGCGGAGCTCGCCGAAGCCGTGTTTGGCGAACGTGAACCCGAGCCGGTGCATGCCCAGCGCGTCGTGCTCGCGGACCTCGACGGGCAGCGGCTCGATCAGCGAGATCGCGCCCTCGGTGCAGAGGTGACCGAAGTCCTGGTTCAACCGGGCCAGCTGCTCGTCGGTCGGGGGCCGGCGGATGCGGACGACGAGCGTGTCGCCGACGTAGCGGATCGAGTCGTAGTTGGCGTAGAACCCGACGATCTCCTGCACCGCTCGTTGCGCCGACTCCGTGACCAGGTACAGCCGGGTGTCGAGCGGCGACACGAGACCGCGCGGCACGAGCTGCTGAGTGACGAACTCGTTGAGGCGTTCCCAGTAGGGGTCGCCCGGGCAGTCCAGCAGCACGATCGGCACGGGCGTGCCCTTGCCGGTCTGGGTGAGCGTGAGCAGCTCGAAGGTCTCGTCGAGCGTGCCGAAGCCGCCGGGCAGGCACACGAACCCGCGGCTCTCCTTGACCAGCATCAGCTTGCGGGTGAAGAAGTACTTCATGGCGACGTACTTGCGATCGCCGGCGATCACCGAGTTGGCGCCCTGCTCGAACGGGAGGCGGATGCTGACGCCGATCGAGTTGGCGCGGCCAGCGCCCTCCATGCCCGCTTGCATGATCCCGGGGCCAGCACCCGTGATGGTCATCCATCCGAGATCGGTGAGCCGGCTAGCTACCTCGCGGGCGTGGGCGTACATCGGATCGTTTGCCGCCGTGCGGGCCGACCCGAAGATCGTCACCTTGTCGACGTCTCGGTAGGGCTCGAAGACCCGGAACGCTGCGGCCATCTCGCGCACCGCCGCGGTCGCGATCTTCCCGTCGAGGTTGTCCGGGCGATCGGCCACGAGCCGTGCCGCGGCGGTCAGCAGCTCCGCGGCCCAGCGTGGCCCGCCTGGCGGTGCCAGCTCGGTGATCAGCGCGTCGAGGGCCGCCGCCGCGCTCGGGCTGAGGGGCAGGTCCGTCACGGCGGGAACCCTACGAGAAAGAAATCCGAGAAATCCTCGTCAGCGGCGTCATAGCCGCCCTGGTCGTCCGTCCAGGTAGTCGTCCGGCGGCCCTCCCCGCCGGACAACCACGTCGCTGTTCGCGGGAACACCGGCCCGCGAGGGCTGGTCCCCGGTGGTGCCCCACCGGGTCGGGTCGGCAGCGGCGGGGTGGACTGGCGGTAGTCCACCCCGCCGCGCCACCCACGCTCGCCCGAGTCGTCAGGTCCTCGCCCGGAGGTGGTGGGCCTTCATGCCGAGCGCCTCGAGCAGCTCGTCGAAGCTCTTCTGGAAGCTCGACACACCTTCGGACTCGAGCGTGGCGGCGACGTCGTCCATGTCGACGCCGACGTCGGCAAGTGCCGACCACACGGCTTCGGCTTCGTCGACGTCGGCATCCACGCGGCGGGCGAGGGTGCCGTGGTCGGCGAACGCCTCGATCGTCGCGTCGGGCAGCGTGTTGACCGTGTCCGGGCCGATCAGCTCGTCCACGTACAGCGTGTCGGGGTACGCCGGGTTCTTCGTCGAGGTCGACGCCCACAGCGGGCGCTGCACCCTGGCGCCGCGCGCCGTCAGCGCGTCCCACCGTGGGCCGCTGAAGGTCTGGGTGAACAGCTGGTACGCCAGCTTGCCCTGGGCCACGGCAGCCTTGCCGCGCAGCGCGAGCGCCTCGGGCGAACCGATCGTGTCCAGCCGCTTGTCGACCTCGGTGTCGACACGGCTGATGAAGAAGCTGGCCACGCTGGCGACCGGGGCCAGGTCGGTGCCGGGCTGCTGGGCGAGGCGCTCGAGCCCGGTGAGGTACGCGTGCATGACCTCCTGGTATCGATCGAGGCTGAAGATCAACGTGACGTTGATGCTGCGGCCCTCGGCGATCATCTGCTCGATCGCGCCCAGGCCCTCGGCCGTGCCGGGGATCTTGACCATCAGGTTCGGGCGGTCGATGACGGTGTGCAGCTTGCGGGCGCCCGCCACGGTGCCGGCTCCGTCGTGGGCCAGGCCGGGATCGACCTCCACGCTGACGAAGCCGTCGCCCCCGTTGCTGTCCTCGTACACGGGGGCGAGCACGTCGAGCGCACCACCGATGTCCTGCAGCACCAGGGCCCAGTAGTCGTCGATGATCGGGTTGTCGTCGCTGGCCAGCCCGCCGAACTGCTCGTCGTAGTCGGGCGACCCCTGGATCGCCTTCTGGAAGATCGTCGGGTTCGACGTCAGGCCGCGCACGCCGGCGTCGCGCAACTCGGCGAGCTTGCCCGACGTCAGGTAGCTGCGCTTGAGGTTGTCGAGCCAGGGGCTCTGGCCGAACTCCTGGTTGAGGCGGATCAGACGTTCCATCAGCTGCTCCTCACGAGTGCCTGGGCTTGTTCCACGATGTGGTCGACGTTGATGCCGAGCCGGTCGAGGGCGACCGAGCCGGGGGCGCTGGCGCCGAAGCGATCGATCCCGATCGAGGCGTCGGCCCAGCGGGCCCAGCCGAACGTCGCCGCGGCCTCCACCGACAGCACCGCGGCGCCCGCGGGCAGGACCGAGTCCTGGAACTCGTCGGACTGTGCCTCGAAGCGATCCCAGGACGGCATGGAGACCACCCGGGCCGCGATCCCGTCGGCGCCGAGCCGCTCGGCGGCGGTGATGCACGCAGCGACCTCCGTGCCGGTGCCGAGCAGGATCACGTCCGGCGGGCCGTCCGTGTCGCGCACGATCGCCGCCCCCGTGGCGACCGCCGACCCGTCGGTGACGACCGGGGTGGCCTGGCGGGAGAGCACGAACGCCGTCGGACCGTCGTGGTCGACCGCTGCCCGGAGGGCGGCCACGGTCTCATTCGCGTCCGCGGGGCGGATCACCTGCAGGAACGGCACGGCGCGCAGGCCGGCGAGCTGCTCGACCGGCTGGTGCGTCGGGCCGTCCTCACCCACGCCGACCGAATCGTGCGTGAACACGAAGAGCACCTTGGCCTTGCTCAGCGCGGCCAGCCGGACCGGCGGGCGCATGTAGTCGTAGAACACGAAGAACGTCCCGCCCGCGGGCAGGACGCCGCCGTGGCGGGCCATGCCGACCATCGCCGAGCCCATGCCGTGCTCGCGCACGCCGTAGTGCAGCTGGCGGCCGCCGGGATCGGTGCGCGACAGGATGCTCTGCCCGGCGAGCTTCGTACCGGTGTTGCCGGTCAGGTCGGCGGCGCCGGCGAGCAGTCCGGGGAGGCCGGGCAACGCGGCGTCGAAGGCCTGCTGGATCGCCTGGCGGGTGGCGAGGCTCGTGCCAGCCTCGAACACCGGCAGATCGGCGTCCCAGCCGTCCACCCCACCGCCGGCCCACGCCGCCTGCCAGGTGGCGGCGAACGCGGCATCCTCGGCGCGAGCGTCGAAGCGAGCCTGCCAGGAGCCGTGCGCGTCTGCAGCGCGCTCGGCGGCGAGCTTGCGGACCGGTTCGGTGACCTCGTCAGGCGCCCAGAACGGCTCGTCCGGGATGCCCATGACCGCCTTGGTGCGGCTCACGTCGTCGGCCGTGAACGGGTTGCCGTGCGCCTCGTGCTTGTCGATCCAGTCGGGGGAGGGGTAGGCGATGTGCGAGCGCAGGATCAACAGGCTCGGCCGGTCGGTCTGCTGCTTCGAGCGCAACAGGGCGGCCGCGAGCTCGTCGAGATCCTCGCCGGCCTGACCGAGGTGTTGGACGTGCCAGCCGTAGGCCTCGAACCGCAGCGCCACGTCGTCGCTGTAGGTGAGGTTGGTGTCGCCGTCGATCGTGATGTGATTGTCGTCGTAGACGACCGTGAGGTTGCCGAGCCCGAGGTGGCCGGCGAGCGACGCCGCCTCGTGACTGACGCCTTCCATGAAGCAACCGTCACCAGCGATCACCCACGTGTGGTGGGACTGCAGGTCATCACCGAAGCGGGCACGCAGGAAGCGTTCCGCGATCGCCATGCCGACGGCGTTGGCGAACCCCTGCCCGAGCGGCCCGGTGGTGACCTCGACGCCCGGCGTGTGGCGCGCCTCGGGGTGGCCCGGGGTCGCCGACTCCCACTGACGGAAGGCCCTGATGTCGTCGAGCGACAGGTCGTAGCCGTTCAGGAACAGCAGCGCATACTGCAGGATCGATGCGTGCCCGTTGGAGAGCACGAACCGGTCGCGGTCTGGCCACTCGGGGTCGGCTGGATCATGGGCCATCACCCGGCTGTACAGCACGTGCCCCAGCGGGGCGAGCGCCATCGCCGTGCCCTGGTGCCCGCTCTTGGCCGCGAGTGGCGCGTCCATCGCCAGCCCCCGGATCAGGTTGATGGCAGCAAGGTCCTGTTCCGGCGTCAATCCACTCACGCCCCGGACGTTACCGCCCGTGTCAGATGGCTACGCGAGCGTCGGGAGCAGACTGAACGGCACGACGTGCCAGTCGCCGCGGTCGATGCGGCAGTGGGCGAAGATCTGTCCGTAGTCGGCGAACTCGAGCTCACCACGCACCAGCCGGTACGTGAACTTCCCGGGCTCGACCGTGAACGGGCTGACGTTGCGCGCCACCTGCTCGGGGTCGTCCGGTTCGCCGGTGGGCGCGTCGAGCGTGCGGCGGAACACGACCTCGAACACGCCCGAGCCGCTGCCGTCGGGTGGGCAGTAGATGATGGCCACGAGGTGCGGGGCGATCGTGACCGGCGGCGGCTCGGGCGCGACCATCGAGAACATCGCCCCGGTGAGGTCGATGCGCGTCGAGGGACCCGCGGCCTCGCGCAGTTGGAAGTTCTCGACGAACAGGGCGGCGACGAGGTGCACGCGCGCTCAGCTACCGGTCGTGACGGGCACGCGCTCGTGGGCGAGGCGCAGCTCGCTCAGGCGCACCCTGGCGAGGCGCATCCAGGTGAGGACCCGGATCACGTACCAGCCGAAGTCGACCTCGTACCAGCGGTGGGCGAGCTTGGCCGAGGTGGGCGCGGCGTGGTGGTTGTTGTGCAGCCCCTCGCCAGCGGTCAAGAACGCGAGCCACTGCAGGTTGCCGGCGCCGTTCGGGTACGGCCGCCGGCCGAAGTGGTGGCCGATCGCGTTCACCGCGGCCGATCCGCCCAGGTAGAGGTTGACGTGCACGAACGCAGCGAGCAGACCCGCCGCAGGACCGAACGTCAGGACCAGGATCCCGATGCCGATCCCCAAGCCGAGCAGGGCGTGGTCGAAGAGCACGCGGTCCCAGCGGTCGGCCGGGAGATCCTTCGCGTACTTCGCGATCGTTTCGGGGTTGGCCGCCTCGCGGCGGTACAGGCCGACGTTGTGGAGCTGCACGTTCCACCAGCCGAGCAGCACCGGCGAGTGGGGATCACCCTCGACATCGGTGAACGCGTGGTGCTTGCGATGAACCGCCACCCACTGGCGAGGGCGGATGCCCGTCGTGATCCAGGTCAGGATCCGGAACGCGAACCGGACCGGCGCCGAGAGGGTGAGCGCTCGGTGCGAGAGCGCACGATGGAGGTACACGGTGGTGGCCACGTTGGCGACCAACGAGACGACCACACCGGCAGCGAGGCCGGTCAAGAGGGTGTGCATGACGTGACGATATCACTGCCTACCTACCGGTAGGTAGGGCGCAGACCCGGTAGGGTGTGACCGTGGCCGCAGTGACTGAGCAGCTGGCGGTCGACCCCCCCTCGACGCGCGAGCAGATCCTCACCGAGGCGCTGCACCGCTTCGCCGAGAACGGGTACGACGGCACCTCCCTGGCAGACATCGCCGGAGCTGTCGGCATCCGCCGGCCGAGCCTGCTGCACCACTTCCACTCGAAAGACGCCCTGTACGAAGAGGTGTTCGAGCGCCTGCTCGAGGACTGGTTCAACCGCCTGATCGACGCGATCGGCGTCGCCGCCCGCGGCTGGCCGAAGGTCGAGCTGGTGCTGCGTGCCGGGTTCGACTTCTTCGCCGAGAACCCCGACTACGTCCGGCTGGTCCGACGTGAGGCGCTCGACGGCGGTGTGCACCTCGGTCTCGATCTCGCCGCGGTGGTGCGGCCGATCTTCGACGAGGCCGCCGTGTACCTGCGCAGCGAGATGGAGGCTGGCCGCTTCCGTCCCCACGACCCGGAGCAGCTGCTGCTCAGCGGCTACGGCGCGTTGCTGTCGTACTTCTCCGACGCCCCCTTCATCGAGGGCTTGATCGACGCCGACCCGCTGGCTCCGGATCAGCTCGCCCGCCGCCGGGACCATGTCGTGGGCCTGTTCCAGGCAGCCCTCGTGCCCCTGACCGATCGCACCTGACGACGCTGGGCTGAGCTCGTCTAGGTTGGCCGAGATGCCCACGCTGTCGGAGTCGGAGTCGAAGTCGCTGCTCGCGACGTACGGGGTGCCGATCGCCGACGAGCGCTCCGCGGCGGACCCGGCGGCGGCGGCGAGCGCGGCGAGCGAGCTGGGCTTCCCCGTCGCGTTGAAGGCGAACGGCGAGCGCATCGCCCACAAGACCGAGCGCGGGCTGGTGCGCCTCGGACTCACCGACGTCGCGGCGGTGGAGCGGGCGGCCAGCGACCTGTTGGCCGCGATCACACTCGACGACGGTGCGGTCGACCTGCTGGTGGCGCCGATGATCGCCGGCAACCGCGAGCTGATCGTCGGCCTCGTGCGCGACCCGCAGTTCGGGCCGACCGTGATGCTCGGCGTCGGCGGCATCCTCGCCGAGGCGGTGCGCGACGTCGTGTTCCGCCCGGCCCCGCTGACGACCGTCGACGCCGAGGAGATGATCAGCGGGCTGCGCACGCAGCGGCTGCTCGGCGCGTTTCGCGGCAGCGCGCCAGTCGACCGTGCGGAGCTCGTCGAACTGCTCGTCGGTCTCGGCCGGCTCGCTGGCGAGCGGCCCGACGTCGCCAGCGTCGATGTCAACCCGGTCATCGTCGGTGCCGACGGATCCCTCGTGGCCGTCGACGCGCTCGTCGAGCTCGGCGATGTCGACGCCTCGACCGCGGCGGAGTGCCGGCCCGTGCTCTCACCGGCGCAGTTCAGCGCGCTGTTCGAGCCGCGCGGGGTGGTGATCGCCGGTGCGTCCACCCATCCCGGCAAGTTCGGCTTCGTCGCCACCCACAACGTGCTCGCCGCCGGCTACGGCGGGCGGGTGTTCGGCACCAACCTGGAGGGCGAGCAGGTGCTCGGCGTACAGACGGTGCGGTCGATCGACGACGTGCCGGCCGGCGAAGCCGACCTCGTGTTCGTCTGCACGCCGGCGAAGGCGAACCTCGAGGTGCTGGAGGCCTGCGCGCGCCGGGGCATCGGCGCCGCGTTCGTGACGTCGGCCGGCTACGGCGAGGCGGGCGAGCCGGGCCGCGCCGCGGAGGCGGAGCTGGTGGCGGCCGCCGACCGCCTCGGGATCGCGCTCGCCGGGCCGAACGGTCAGGGTCTGGTCAGCACGCCGGTGCGCCTGTGCGCGCAGATCGTTGCCCCGTATCCGCCGGCCGGCCGGATCGGCGTGGCGAGCCAGAGCGGGAACTTCGTCTCCAGCTTCATGAACTACGCGACAGCGACGGGCGTCGGGATCAGCCGGGCGGTCTCGGCGGGCAACGCGGCGGCGATCGGCGTTGCCGACTACCTCAGCTTCTACGCCGACGATCCGGCCACCGCGGTGGGTCTCGCCTACGTCGAGAGCATCGTGGACGGACGCACGTTTCTCGCCCGGATGCGCGATGTCGCCGCCCGCAAGCCCGTCGTGCTCGTCAAGGGCGGCGCCACCGAGGGCGGGGCGCGGGCAGCGGCCAGCCACACGGGCGCGCTGGCGGCCGACGACGCCGTGTTCGACGGCGCCTGCCGGTCGGCGGGCGTCACTCGGGCGGCGACGGTCGAGGAAGCGTTCGAGGCAGCGGCGACGTTCGCCACCCAGCCGCTGCCTGCGGGGCCGAACGTGGTGGTGCTGACCACGGCCGGCGGCTGGGGGGTCGTCACGGCGGACGCGATCACCGCCGACGCCGACCTCGTGCTGCTCGACCTCCCCGACGATCTCCGGGCGTCGATCGACGAGCTGCTGCCGCCGCGGTGGAGCCGCAGCAACCCGGTGGACTGCGCGGGCGGCGAGACGCGCGACACGATCCCTGCCGTGATGGGCCTGATCGCCGAGCATCCCGAGGTGCACGCCGTCGTGTACCTCGGACTGGGGATCCAATCGAACCAGGCACGGCTGATGCGCGCCGGTCGCTTCTACCCCGACCACGGGCTCGAGCGGATCGTCGCCTACCACGAGCGTCAAGACGCGCGCTTCGCCGAGGCCGCCGACGAGCTGTCCCGTGTCACGGGCAAGCCGATCCTGACCGCCACGGAGCTGGCCGTCGCCGACCCGGCCAACGCCGGCCCGGCCACCGTGCGGGCCACGGGCAGGCTGTGCTACTCGTCGGCCAACCGCGCCGTGACCGCCCTCGGCCACCTCTACCGGTACGCCGCGCACCGGCACCGGCGCGGCCTCGGATGACGGAGCCCGCGGCGCGTCCCTCTCGCGCTCTCGCCGACGTCGACCCGCTCGTGTACGTGGGCGTCGTCGCCGCCGCGATCGCGTTCTTGCTGTTTGCCGTGTGGCGCTGGCTCGATGCCGCGGCCTCGCCCCCGACTCCGGCGCCGAACGCGGCGACCGAGGTGGTCACCCCGCCGGCGGTTCCATTGCTGTCGTCGCGGCGGGTGCCGATGACGGCCCAACGAGACCTGTCGCTCAACGCGTTCCAGAGCGATCTGCAGCCGGTCGTCGACAGCGTGTCGAGCAGGGGCTGCGTCGCGGTCGCCGTCGACGGGTTGGCGGTCAACTCGACGAACGCGACCGCACCACTCATCCCGGCGAGCAACCAGAAGCTCCTGACGACGGCGGTCGCGCTCGAGGTGCTCGGATCGGAGCACACGTTCACGACCGAGGTGCGCGGCGCGCTGTCCGGCGGCGTGGTAGAGGGCGACCTCTACCTGATCGGCGGCGGCGATCCGGTGCTCGAGACCGCCGGGTACGCCGCCCCCGACCACCCGACGATCACGCCGACGAACTTCGACGGGCTCGCCGCTCAGCTGATCGCCGCGGGCGTGACGGCGGTGACCGGCAACGTGGTCGCGATCGACAGCCGCTACGACGCCGAGCGCTTCCCACCGGGCTGGAGCGAGGGCATCCGCCAGCAGGAGGCGGGCCCCATCGGGGCGCTGGTCGTCGACGACGATGTGTTCGGCGGCACCAAGCCGCCGGATCCGGCACAGGCCGCTGCCGACGAGCTCGTCCGCCAGCTGCGCGCAGCAGGGCTCCAAGTCGGTGGGTCCACGCGTGGCGACGCCGCCCCCGACGTCCCCGTGCTGGCGAGCGTCCAGTCGGCGCCGCTGCGCACGATCGCCGTCGACGTCCTGACCAACAGCGACGACAACGCGGCCGAGATGCTGCTGAAGGAGCTCGGGACGACGTACCGGCTGCCTGGTACCCGCGACAACGGGCTGGGCGTCGTGCGCTCCACCCTGATCGCGTGGGGTGTCGATCTGACCGGCATGAACCTGGTCGACGGATCGGGCCTCGACCGCACGAACCTGGCGAGCTGCAACGGCTTCGTCACCGTGCTGACGGAGCAGGCGGACAACCCCGACTTCACGAGCGCTCCGGCGATCCTCGGCCGCACCGGTACCCTCGAGGGCGTCTTGACCGACAGCCCGCTGGCCGGGGAGCTGCGGGCGAAGACCGGTTCGCTCACCGGGGTCAAGGCGCTGTCGGGGTACGTGCCCGTCGACGGTGGCGGCACCATCGAGTTCTCGTTGCTCCTGAACGCGCCGGGGGTGGAGAACGACTACCTCGACACGTGGAGCGACCTCGTCGACGCGCTGGCGACGTATCCGTCGGGCCCCACCGCGGCGCAGCTCGCTCCGTACTGACCGCCTGCGGGAGGATGAGCGGGTGAGGACCCTGCCGATGTTCCCGCTCGGCACGGTGCTGCTGCCGGGGGAGGGGTTGCCGCTGCACGTGTTCGAGCCGCGCTACCGCGCGCTGGTGCTCGACTGCCTCGCTGCCGAGAACGGTCCGTGGTTCGGGGTGGTGCTCATCGCCCGCGGGCACGAGGTCGGCGGGGGCGACGAACGCCACGACCTCGCAGCGATGGCCCGCATCGTTCGCCACGAGATGGCGCCCGACGGCAGGTTCGGCCTGTTCTGCGTCGGCGGCGAGCGGATCAGGGTCGTCGAGTGGCTGGCAGACGACCCCTACCCGCGAGCGATGGTGGAGGAGCTGCCGGACCAGTCCGTCGATCCGTACGCGTTCGCCGCCGCGCTGGCGCCGGTCGTCGATGCGATGGGCGAGACGCACACGCTGCTGGCCGAGTTGGCAACGCGGCTCGGGCGCGACGCTCCCGAGCGACCACCGGCGCTCGACGCCGCGCTCGGTGGCTCCGTCGACCCGACGATGGTCGGCTACGCCCTGGCGTCGGCGGCGCCACTCGGTCCGGCCGACCGCCTCCGGATCCTCGCCGCGCCGGACCCGCGCACACGCCTCGTGGTGCTCGCCGAGGCCATCGACGATGCCAACGCGATGATCCGATTCCGCTTGTCAGGCATCGACGAATAGCCGTCGCAGGGCTCGCTGGGGATCGCGTGGTAGACAGTCCGGCGTGGCAGCGCAGGAAGACCTCGGCATCGTCGAACTGGTCAGGGCATACGCGCAGCAGGAGACCGTCGGGCGGCTCCGGGGTGCTGGTCGGTGGCTGGCGTACGGGGCGATCGGAGCGGTCCTCATCGGGATCGGTCTGGTCCTCCTGCTGGTCGGCTTGCTGCGCGTCCTGCAGACCGAGCTCGACACCACGTTCGACGGCGCCTGGAGCTGGGTGCCGTACGCGATCGTGCTGGCCGTCGCCCTGATCGTGCTGGCGATCGCGATCAGCCGGGTGAAGAAGGCGACGCTGGCGAAGGAGCCGAAGTGATGGCCAAGGAAGTGAGCGCGCCCCCGAAGAAGGTCACGCGCGATGACATCGAGCGCGAGCTGCGCAAGCTGCAAGACGACGTGCACGGTCGCGTCGACAGCAAGAAGAAGTCGATCGCCACCGGCGTCGCGGTCGGCGGCGTGCTGATCCTCTTGGTGTTCTTCTTCTTGGGCAAGCGCAGCGGCAAGAAGAAGACCACGCTCGTCGAGATCCGGCGCCTCTGATGGCTCGTGCTCGCTCCACTCGGCCCAGCGCCCTGTCACCCTTCGTCAGGGCGCGCCGCGAATTCGTGTACAAGGGCCTCCTCGGTGGCAACCGGAAGTGGCTGGTGATCGGCGGGATCGTCTACGTCGGTGCCGGCCTCCGACGCACGTTCGGCAAGCACCCCGAGATCGTGCTGATCGAGAAGCTCGTGCCCGGTCAGCCGATCCGGCTCGAAGCGATCCCTGCGCCGACGCGGCGCCGACGTCGCGCCGCGCGTCGCTGACCGTGCAGGGCCCGTCGGCCCCGTTCGCGAGCGGCGAGCGGGCGCTGTTGATCGACACGAAGCAGCGCCGTTACCTCATCGAGCTGCAGGCTGGTGGCGAGTTCCACAGCCACGCCGGGTTCGTGCCCCACGACGACGTGATCGGCCTCGCCCAGGGCACGTGGGTGATCAGCACGAAAGGTGCCAAGTACCTCGCCCTGCGACCGACCCTGGAGGACTTCGTGGTCGAGATGCCGCGCGGTGCGCAGGTGATCTACCCGAAGGATCTCGCCCCGATCTGCATGCTCGCCGACATCGGTCCGGGCGCCAGGGTGTTCGAGACCGGTGTGGGCTCGGGGGCGCTGTCGATCACGATGCTGCGTTGGGGGGCGACGATCGTCGGCTACGAGCTGCGCGAGGACTTCCTCAACCGGGCCCGCAACAACGTGCGCGGGTTCCTCGGTGCCGACGCGCTCGATCGCTACGACGTGTCGCTGCGCGACAGCTACGACGGCATCGACGCGTCGCACGGCCCGTTCGACCGCGTCGTGCTCGACCTGCCTGAACCGTGGCAGGTCGTGCCCCATGCCGAGCACGCCCTGGCACCGGGCGGCATCCTCGTGGCCTACACGCCGTCGATCACGCAGGCAGCACGAGTGCGCGAGGGGCTCGCGTCGCAGTCGTGGGGCGCGACGCGCACCCTGGAGGTGCTGCACCGCACCTGGCACATCGAAGGTCAAGCGGTGCGACCCGACCACCGCATGGTGGCCCACACCGCGTTCCTCACCGTGTCCCGCCTGGTCGACGCGTCGTCCCGGGGCTGACCTCGGACGCGACGAAGGCGCCCCGGAGGGCGCCTTCGGTCAGCGAACGATGTGGATCAGGGCTCGATGAAGATGCACTCGCCGGGGCACTCCTCGGCGGCCTCGATCACGGAGTCGAGCTGGCTGTCGGGGAAGTTGGCGAGACCCTCCGCACCCTGGGGCAGGCCCTTGGCGGCGGCATAGATCTTGTCGCCTTCCTTCACGTACGCCAGGCCGTCGTCGAGCAGGGTGAACACGTCGGGAGCGATCTCTTCGCAGAGACCGTCGCCGGTGCAGAGATCCTGGTCGATCCAGACTTTCATGGAGATGAGCTCCTGTTCGAGGGGCCGGTGGTGCCGTCACTGTACACGTCGATGTGTGGCGGACCACGGTCTCGGGGTGTCGCATCGATCACCTCCGTGTCACACCGATGTGAACGCTGACCATTGCGCCGCGATTCGTGCATCACACGCGTGTAGGTTCCCGAGCAGCGCCCTGCGGGGCGAGCGAAGGAGGTGACCATGGCCGACGAGCCCATCGCCGACGGATTGAACGACGCCGAGCGCGCTTCGGTGCTGGAGGACGAGGTGGCGTCCCTGCGCCGCAAGCTCGCCGACGCACCACGCCGGGTGCGCGCCCTCGAGGAGCGGTTGCTGGAGACCAAGGGTCAGCTCGCCGCGGCGACCTCGCAGAACGAGCGTCTGACCTACACCTTGCGCGAGGCGCGCGAGCACATCAGCACCTTGCGCGAGGAGGTCGACAAGCTCACGCAGCCGCCGTCTGCCTACGGCGCGGTCGTCGGCAAGAACGACGACGGCACGGTCGACGTGCTGACCAGCGGCCGCAAGATGCGCGTCGGACTGCACCCCGACATCGACCTCGACGCGCTCGAGCGCGGCGCCGAGGTCGTGCTCAACGACAGCTTCAACGTCGTCATGGCCCGCTCGCCCGAGGTCGGCGGCGAGGTCGTCAGCATCAAAGAGGTGCTGGAGGACGGCGTGCGCGCGCTCGTCGTGGGTCGCGCCGACGAGGAGCGGGTGTGCGAGCTCGCCGACGCCGTGCGCGGCATGCACCTGCGCGCCGGCGACACGATGCGCCTCGACGTGCGCAGCAACCTGTTGCTCGAGCGCCTGCCCCGCCCCGAGGTGGAGGATCTGTTGCTGGAGGAGGTGCCCGACATCTCGTACGCGGACATCGGTGGCCTCGACGGCCAGATCGAGCAGATCGCCGATGCGGTCGAGCTGCCGTTCCTGTACCAGGAGCTGTTCGCCGAGCACCAGCTGCCGGCGCCGAAGGGGATCTTGCTGTACGGCCCGCCCGGTTGCGGCAAGACGCTGATCGCCAAGGCGGTCGCCAACAGCCTCGCCAGGAAGGTGGCGTCGGCCACCGGCGACGAGAAGGGCCGCAGCTACTTCATCAACATCAAGGGTCCGGAGCTGCTCAACAAGTACGTCGGCGAGACCGAGCGCCAGATCCGTCTCGTGTTCCAGCGGGCGCGCGAAAAGAGCGAGGAGGGCTGGCCGGTCATCGTC
>CAZMGD010000035.1:0-25570 GCA_964565705.1 uncultured Ilumatobacteraceae bacterium
CGACGGCGTGCATCAGGCCGAGGTTGCCCTCCTGGATGAGGTCGAGCAGCGGCAGACCCGAGGCCTGGTACTTCTTGGCGATCGAGACCACCAGCCGCAGGTTCGACTGCACGAAAGCCTGCTCGGCGTGCTCGCCCTCGCGAGCGACGCGGCGCAGCTCACGCTTCTTGCTCGGGGTCAGGTCGGTGCTCTCGTCGAGCTGGGCCTGGGCGGCCTTGCCACCCTCGATCAACTTGGCGAGGCGCACCTCGTCATCCTTGGTCAGGAGGGTGTACTGGCCGATGTCGGTGAGGTAGAGGCGTACCAGGTCTTCTTCGTCTCGTTCCACACGATCCTTGGCCACGTTTGCTCCTTGGATGCTTCGTGGGCGAGCTCTTCGAGGTCCGCCTCGCCCGATGAGGGGATGGACTCACGATACCGACGAGGTCAAGCGTGTCCACCTGGCCAGGTGAGACGGCGCTTCCTGGGAGTTCCCTGTGTGCGAGGCGGCGCGGGGGCGGTGACGCGACGCGAGGCGCTAGCGTTCCCGGCACCGGCGACACGGGTCGCCACGAGACCCTCCCAGGAGCGTCGCATGCCCAACCCCATCCTCAACGACGATCGCTTCAAGGCGGCCGCCGCGGCCAGCGATGCGCAGCTCGGCCAGGCCAACCAGGCCGGGTGGGCCGCGCCCCAGCCCGGTACCCAATGGAACCCGCCGATCACCGACGGGCCGATCAGCCGCTACCAGGGCGGGGTGATGACCGTCGCCGGCACCGCCCAGGTCACGGTGATCCTCCTCGGCCTCCTGGTGGTCTCCGGTGCGTTCGGCTGGTCAGCGGTCTCGGAGCGTGCCGATGGCACCGTCACGTTCCCTGCACTGTCGATGCTCGGCATCTTCGTCGGCCTCGGCTGCGTGTTCGGGCTCATGTTCCGCCCGCAGTGGGCGAAGTGGATCGCTCCCGTCTACGCGATCGCCCAGGGGTTCGCCGTCGGGGCGATCTCCCGTGCGTACGAGTCGTACCAGGACGGCATCGTCCTCCAGGCCGTCGGCGCCACGCTCGGTGTGTTCCTCGTGATGCTCGTGCTGTACCGCACGAAGATCATCAAGGTGACGGAGCGGTTCAAGCGCATCGTCATCGGCGCCACGCTCGGGATCATGGTCTTCTACGGCGTGTCGCTCCTCATCAGCCTGTTCGGCGGGAACATCTCGTTCATCAACTCGCCGAGCGCGCTCGGCATCGGCCTCAGCGTCGTCATCGCCGCTGTGGCGGCCGCCAACCTGGCACTCGACTTCGACTTCATCGAGAAGGGTGCGCAGCAGGGCCTGCCGAAGAACATGGAGTGGTACGCCGGCTTCGGCCTCTTGGTCACGATCGTGTGGCTGTACCTCGAGCTCCTTCGGCTGATCGCCAAGCTGAACCGCTGAGCAGGCTGCTCGACCCGCCGGCGGACTCGCCGCTCGCGGCCTCGAGCACCGCGCCGCTACCCGGCCTCGATCGCCGCAGCGTCGTCATCCTCTCGACCGCCGCGCTCTGCCTCTACGGCGCCCGCTTCGGTCAGGATCTCCGCCCCGACGATTGGGGCCGGCTCGCGCAGCTGAGCTTCTGGGCCGCCACCCAGGTCGTCTGCTACGGCCTCATCCCGCTCGCGGTCTGGGTGTTCGTGCTCCGGCTCCGCCCCGGCGAGCTCGGACTGCGCGTGCGGGGCACGACCCAGCACGCGTGGATCTACGCCGCGCTGCTCGCGTGTGCGGTGCCGTTCGTGATCGTCGCCTCGACATCGGGAGGCTTCCAGTCGCGCTACCCGCTGCTCGAGGTGCCACTCGACGGCCACGTCTACCCGGCCCTCGCCCTGTGGTGGATCTGGTACGTCGCCCAGTTCCTCGCCGTCGAGACGTTCTTCCGCGGCTTCCTCGTGCTCGGTCTGGCTCCACGGTTCGGCTGGCTGAGCATCTTCGTGTCGATGCTGCCGTACCTGATGATCCACTTCGTCAAGCCCGCGCCTGAGGCAGCTGCGGCGATCGTGGGCGCGCTGGTGATGGGGTACCTGGCGATCCGCACCGGCAGCATCGTGTGGGGGGCCGCGCTGCACATCGGGGTGGCCGCGGCCATGGATGTCGCCTCGCTGTGGCATCGAGGCCTGCTGTGGTGAACACCACCGCCCGCGCCGGCGAGACCGTCGGTGCGACCGTGGGCGGTGCCGTGCTCGGTGCGGTCGTGACGTGGCCGTTCGGGATCCCAGTTGCCGGCGCGGTGGTCGCCGGGCTCAACGGAGCCATCAGCGGGTGGCGCGGCACCTACGAATGGAACCGCACCCGGGGCCTGCTGGCGTTCACGCTCGACAGTACCTGGGCGCTGCTGACGACGGCGGGCGGTGTCATCGTCCACGGCTTGAACGCGGTCACCGGCGATGCCGGGTACGCGCCGGCGCTCAGCGTCCGCGCCAATCGCCACGTCTACCAGCGCGGCGTCCGGCTCCGGAAGGGGTTCGCGATCACGTGGGGCAACGTGATGAACGGCGCCGGCGAGGTCGACGGCACCGACGCGCGGGCCGCCCGCCGCAGGAGGTTGGTGACCGATCACGAGGACGTGCACGTGTGGCAGGCGCGCACGTTCGGGCCGTTGTACCCGGTGCTGTACGTGAGTTGGATGGTGACCGCGGGTGCGGCCGGTGCCGTGCGCTGGGCGATCACCCGCCACCACAGCCTGGCCGGAACGGTCGACGCGTGGGCCTACTACGCCAACCCGTTCGAGTGGTGGGCCTATAGCCGTGACGGCAACTGGCCGCCGCACGTGCTCGGAGCTCGCTCAGACATCGTCTGGCGCAAGCCGATCGTGCGCTCGATCGCCGAACGCAACGCTCAACCGCCCGCGTAGCGGGCCGTCAGGCGGGCGCCCGCGGCGGCGAGTGCAGCACGGGCCTCTGGCGGGCCGAGCACGTCGAGATCCTCGTAGCCGGCGAGCTCTCGCGCGGCCTGGGCCGCATCCCAGCAGCTGATCCGCACATGCAGGCGGCCATCGCCGTCGGGCTCGTCGACGTGGAGGCGGTTGCCGAAGTGGGCGCGCAGCGGGCCCGCCAGATCGGAGGTGATCAGCGCGTCGACGGCGACCTCGGCCTGGGCGCGCTGCTGGTCCATCCGGTCGACGACACCCCGCCACGCAGCGCCGAGGTCGAAGTCGGGCGGGCGGCGCACGGGGTCGTCGAGCACCTCGGCCGACCGGATTCGCCACACCCGGAACGTTCGCATCCCGGCATCGGTGTCGGCGACCAGATACCACGTCGAACCCTTGGCGACGAGGCCCAGGGGGTGGACCACTCGCTCGGTCTCGGCCCGGGTGCGGTCGCTGTAGCCGAGGCGCACCTGCATGCCCTGGATCACGGCCTGCTGGAGCACCTCCAGGAACGGCGGCGTCTTCGGCGGTTGCTCACCCCAGCGCGCGGGGTCGAGCACGACGGCGCTGGCCGCCGCCTCTGCCTCCGCGCGGAACGTCTCCGGCAGGGCGTGCACGAGCTTGCGCAGCGCAGCCTTCGCCGCAGGCGTGATCGCCGAGGACGGCCCGGCGACGAGGAACAGCGTGCGAGCCTCGGCCGCGGTCAACCCACTGAGATCCGTGCGGGCGCCGCCGATGAGTGACCAGCCACCGCCCCGGCCCGGTTGCGAGTACACGGGGATCCCGGCGATCGACAGGGCCTCGAGATCGCGACGCGCCGTGCGGGTGGAGACCTCGAGCTCGTTGGCGACCTCCTCCGCGGTGACGCGCCCGCGGGACTGGAGGAACAGCAGGGTGGCCACGAGGCGATCAGCGCGCATGCGGCCACCTTCTCACGGAACATGGACAGCAAGTGGCCAGGTTGAGCCCGGTTGCGGGCGTCGTCGGGAACGCCCTTCGTTCTCGGGAGCAAATCGGGTGCCAGAGCGCCCGATTTGCTCCCGAGAACTCATGGTGAGGCGATGAGGTGGACGTCGTGGGCGAGCCGCTGGAACAACCTGGCGCTGGGTGCGTCGGTCGCAGCGACGCCGGCGAGCGCGTCGTCGTAGGCGAGCGCCAGCAACGCACCGATCGAGGCCGCGCCGTCCGTGCGCTCGTCGGGGACGAGCGTCGCCAACGTGAGTGACGCCGTACCGAGGGCATCGTCGCCGTGGATCACGGTCTCCGCCGGGGGCAGCGAGGCGAGCACGGGTGCGCGTGCCGCGAGCTGGTCCGCACGCCAGGCGGCCCGGTGGGCGCCCGCGGCGAACGCCACCCGGTCGGCAGGCGGTGACTCGGGGTCCATCGCCCACGCGCCGAGCGTCTCGAACACGGCCAGTTCGGCGGCGCGCAGCTCGCCGATGCGGCGCGCCAGCGACTCGATGGTGGGGTTCACGCCCGGTGGGCGATCGGCGACTCGGCGAGCCGCTCGTCGGGCCGTGCCTCGCCGGGCCCCTCGTCGCTCCAGTAGCTGCCGTCGTCGAGGCGGGCCAGAGCCATCTCCACGCTGTCGAGGTCGGCGGCGATCGCGTCGAGATCGAGCGCGTCGGGGGAATCGGCCGGGTGCTCGGTGTGGGTGTCCATCGACTCCCGAGGATACGCGTAGGGTGCGCGTCGTGGCAGGGGTGCGGTTGGAGGCGGTCACGAAGGAGTTCCCGACCAGGGGCGCCGATCCGGTTCGCGCCGTCGACCACGTGAGCCTCGACATCCCCGATCGCGAGTTCATGGTGCTGCTCGGGCCGTCCGGCTGCGGGAAGAGCACCCTGCTCCGACTCATCTGCGGGCTGGAGGACCCGACCACCGGCGAGGTGTTCATCGGCGATCGCCGGGTGAACGACGTCGCCCCGAAGGATCGCGACGTGGCGATGGTGTTCCAGAGCTACGCGCTCTACCCGCACAAGACCGTGGCCGCCAACATCGAGTTCCCGCTCAAGGCGCGAGGGATCGGCAAGGCCGAACGGTCCCAGGCCGCCAAGGAGGCGGCGACGACCCTCGGCCTCGCCGACCTGCTCGACCGCAAGCCGGGGGCACTGTCGGGTGGCCAACGCCAACGTGTCGCGCTCGCTCGGGCCATCGTCCGTCGACCGGCCGTGTTCTGCATGGACGAGCCGCTGAGCAACCTCGACGCCAAGCTGCGCGGCGAGACACGGGCCGAGCTCGTCGATCTGCACCGTCGGGTCGAGGCCACGTTCGTGTACGTCACCCACGACCAGGTCGAGGCGATGACGATGGGATCCCGGGTCGCGGTGATGAACCGCGGCGTGGTGGAGCAGGTCGGCACGCCGCAGGAGGTGTACGCCCGCCCGGCGTCGGTGTTCGTGGCCCAGTTCATCGGGTCGCCACCGATGAACGTGTTGCCAGTCGGAGCGCTCGAGGATTCCGAGTACTGCGTCGGCGTCCGTCCCGAGCACCTCTCGGTCGTCGCCGACGGACCGTTGAGGGCTCGCGTCATGCTGGTCGAACTGCTCGGGCACGAGACGCTGGTGACCGCCGAGCTGCCGTCCGGGCAGACGTTGGTCGTGCGCCTCGGTGCCAGCGATCCGCCGCCCGAGGTCGCCGACGAGCTGTGCCTCGACGTCGCCGAGTCACACCGCCACCGGTTCGCCGCAGCCACGGGGCGACGGATCGAGGCCGAGGTGCCGGCGTGAGACGACGCTTGCGCGATGTGCCGGCGGCGGCCGCGATGCTGGCCCCGGCCGCGGTGATCCTCTCGGTCTTCGTCCTCTACCCGCTCGGACAGGCGGTGTGGATGGGTCACCAGCGATGCAACGCGCAGGGCACCGTCTGCACCACCGCGCCGCGGGGATGGATGCAGTACGTGGACGTGTTCCGCAGCACCGAGTTCCAGCACGCCCTCGGGGTCACGGTGAAGTTCGTGCTGCTGACCGTGCCCGTCGGGCTCGCGCTCGGGGTCGGGTTGGCCGTGCTCGCCGATCGCGCGATCCGGGGGATCGGGTTCTTCCGCACGATCTTCTCCTCCACCGTCGCCAGCTCGGTCGCGGTCGCGTCGCTGATGTGGTTGTTCCTCTTGCAACCATCGATCGGCGTGCTGTCGAACATCGGCTGGATCGGGCGGGTCTTCCCGGTCGTGAAGAGCCCCGGGTTGCTGCAGGATCCGGGCACGGCGCTGACCTCGGTCGCGGTGTCCAGCATCTGGGCCAACCTCGGGTTCAGCTTCATCATCGTGACCGCGGGCATGCAGAGCATCCCCCGCGAGCTCTACGAGAGCGCGTACGTGGACGGCGCCGGCGGCCTGCGCCGGTTCACGAACGTGACGCTGCCGATGCTGTCGCCGACGCTGCTGTTCCTGTCCGTCGTGCTGGTGAGCCGCGCGTTCCAGACCTACGGCGAGATCGACCTGTTGACGTCCGGCGGTCCGACCCGCTTCCGCAGCACGACCACGGTCACGTACTTCATCTACGGCTCGTCGTCGATCATCCGCCGCCAGCCCGGTCTCCAGGCGACGAGTGCCGTGCTGCTGTTCGTGATGCTGCTCGTGCTCTCGCTCGTCCAGTTCCGCGGCTTCGACCGCCGCGTGCACTACGGGGCCAGCTGATGGCGCTCGACACCGCAGTGCGCGGCCCCCGTCTCGTCGCCCGCTACGCGATGCTCGCGCTCGTCACGCTGCTCGTGCTGTTCCCCGTGTACACGATGATCGTGGCGGCGCTGAAGCCAGGAGTCAGCTCGCTGCGCGACCCGCTCATCCCCAAGGACCTGACGCTGCAGACGCTGCGCGACGCGTGGTCGCAGGGACACCTCGGGCGCTACATGGTCAACTCGGTGGTCGTCGCGGTCATCGTCACGGTGGCCCAGGTCGTCACCTCGGTGCTCGCCGCCTACGCGTTCGCGTTCCTCGAGTTCCCGTTCAAGCGGACGATCTTCGCCGTGTTCCTCGCCACGCTGCTCGTCCCCGCCGAGGTGACCCTGCTCGTCAACCGGCGCACGGTCGACTCGCTCGGTTGGCTCAACAGCTACCGGGGGCTCACCGTGCCGTTCCTCGCCGGCGCGTTCGGCATCTTCCTGCTCCGTCAGGTGTTCCTGTCGCTGCCACCGGAGATGCGCGAGGCCGCGTCGATGGACGGAGTCGGCAACTTCGGGTTCCTGCGCGAGGTCGCCACGCCGATGGCCCGGCCGACGATCGGCGCGCTCGCCCTCTTCTGCTTCCTCGGCACCTGGAACCAATATCTCTGGCCAACCCTCGTCACCACGGAGCAAGACATGAACACCGTTCAGAGCGGCCTGCGGCAGCTGTCGAAGAACAACATCGACGCGCCCAACCTGGTGATGGCGGGCACGCTCATCGCTGCGATCCCCATCGTCGCCGTGCTGCTGGTGTTCCAGCGCCAGCTCGTGCGCGGCCTCACTGCGGGCGCGGTGAAGGGATGAGGCGGGGGCGCGCCACGGCCGCGCTCGCAGGGGCGCTGCTGCTCGTGTCCTGCAGCTCGGGGAACTCGGCGCTCGACACCGGCGAGGGCGACGTCACCACGGTCGCGACGACCGCTGGATCGGAAGCGCCGACCGCGCCCAGCGCCGGCTCCAGCGAACCGGCCACGACGGCTGTCACCGAGCCACCGCCCACCACCGAGGCGGCGGTGCTCGCCGACCTCCCAGCGTGCCCCGTCGATGCGCTGGATGCCACGACCGGCGTGACCGAGATCGTGTTCTGGCACGCGATGACCAACGACAACGAGGGCGCGCTGCAGCGGATCACCGATGCCTACAACGCAAGCCAGACGAAGGTGCACGTCACGCTGCAGAACCAGAACGGGTACAACGAGATGATCGACAAGTACTCGCAATCCAGCCAGGGGTCACGCCCGAACGTCGCCCAGCTGCCCGAGTACGCCCTGCAGATGATGGTGGACAGCGCCTCGGTCGTGCCGGCGCAGGCGTGCATGGAGGCCGACGGGTTCGACCCCTCGACGCTGGTCGAGCGCGCGGTCGGCACGTACACGACGCAGGGCGTGCTGTGGGGCACGCCGTTCAACATCTCCTCGCCCGTGCTGTACTTCCGCAAGAGCATGTTCACGAACGCGGGCCTCGACCCCGCTGACCCGCCGACGACCCTCGACGACGTGCGCGCCGACAGCCAGGCGATCGTCGACTCCGGTGCAGCCACCTTCGGCATCGCGCTGGAGAGTGGGGTCGACTCCGGCGGTGGATGGTTCCTCGAGCAGTGGCTCGCCAAGCTGGGCCAGTTCTACGCCGACAACGAGAACGGACGTGCCGCTCCGGCGACGCGGGTCCTGTACGACAACCCCGACACGGTCGACCTGCTCACGCAGGTGCAGTCGCTCGTCACCGACGGGCTGGCCGCCTACGTGGGCGACAACGCCAGTGGCCAGGACCAGCTCTTGAAGCTCGCCGATCCAAACGCGCCGGCGGCGATGACGATCGCCAGTTCGGCGTCGCTCGGGGCGGTGATCAACGCGCTCGACGACGGCTTCATCCCCGGCACGACGAGCGATGATCTCGGCATCGGACCGATGCCCGGGCCAGGCGATCCCGGCGCGCTCGTCGGCGGCGCGGCGCTGTACATCGTCGCCGACAAGGGCGACGCCCAGACCGCCGCGACGTGGGACTTCTTGAAGTACCTCATCAGGCCCGAGGTCCAGAGCTCGTGGGCGGCCGACACCGGCTACGTGCCCGTGGTGACGGCTGCCCAGACGTTGGAGCCACTGGCATCGAAGTATGCGACGGATCCTCGGTTCCGGGTCGCGCTGGAGCAGCTCGTGATCGATGTCGACGCCCCGTCGTCGCTCGGCCCGGTGCTCGGCCCGATGCGCGAGGTGCGCCTCGTCGCCCAGCAGCTGACCGACACCGTGCTGTCCGGCGGCGAGGTCCAGCCCGCCGTCACCTCTGCCGCGACCCAGGCCGACGCGATCATCGCCGACTACAACGCGAACAATTGACTGGCTCGCTGCGCTCGCGGTGCGTCGGCACCCTGTCCCAGTCTGGAAGAACGCTCTCGTCTGAACGACACGGCGACCACCTCTCCAGGCTCACAGCTGTGTCGGGTCGTTCAGAGCGGTGATGTCTTTCAGACGTGGACGCCTGCGCGGGGCCTCCCATTAGGGTGCCGGCATGGCTTCCGAGTTCCCGCCGTTCGACGGTTCCGCGCCCAAGCGCCAGAAGTTCTCCTCCCCGCCGGAGATGGGCATCGACCCGTCCAAGCGCTACACCGCCGTCATCGACACGTCGATGGGGGAGATGGTCGTGGCCCTCGACCCGGTGAAGGCGCCGAAGACCGTGAACAACTTCGTGTTCCTCGCGCTGCACCACTACTACGACGGCATCATCTTCCACCGCATCATCAAGAACTTCGTGCTGCAGGGTGGCGACCCCGAGGGCTCGGGCCGTGGGGGCCCTGGCTACCGGTTCGACGACGAGCTGCCCAAGCCCGGCCAGTACCAGCTCGGCTCGCTGGCGATGGCCAATGCTGGCCCGAACACCAACGGCAGCCAGTTCTTCGTGATCAGCGGCAACGACGGCGTGCGCCTGCCCCCGCAGTACTCGCTGTTCGGCCAGGTCGTGAAGGGCCTGGACGTGATCGAGACGATCCAGAGCGTGCCGACGGGACACGGCGATCGCCCGAAGCAGGACGTCGTGATCAACTCGGTCACGATCACCGTCGCCGACGACTGATCGGATGAGCGCGCCGGCGCGCACTGCGATCGTCACCGGTGCCGGCCGCGGCATCGGCGCAGCGATCGCTCGCCACCTCGACGCGTCGGGTCACCGGGTCGCGCTCGTCGCCCGCTCCGAGTCGGAGCTGCGCGAGGTCGCGGTCGGACTGGCCAATGATCCCGTGGTGATCGTCGCCGACCTCGGCACGCACGACGGGCCGCGGGCCGCCGTCGACGCGGGCCTCGCTGCGTTCGGTGGCCGCCTCGACGTACTCGTCAACAACGCCGGCACGCTGTTGCGCTCACCGACACCGACGATCACCGGGGACGAGATCGACCACCTCTTCGCGGTCAACGTGCGCTCGGCCCTTCTGATGTGCGCCGCTGCGCTCCCGGCGATGACCGAAGGTGGGTCGATCGTCAACATCACCTCGATCTCCGGGGTGCGCGGTGCGCCCAACCGCGCCGTGTACGCGGCGACCAAGGCCGCGCTTGACGGCATGACCCGCTCGCTGGCGATGGAGTACGGGCCGCGGGGCATCCGAGTCAACGCGGTGGCGCCCGGCGTCGTGCGGACCGAGATGTGGGAGGCCAACCTCGCCAAGCCAGGCGTGAAGGATGCAGTGCTCGGCGTCATCCCGAGCCGGCGACTCAGCGAGCCCGACGAGGTGGCAGCGGTGGTCGTGTTCCTCGCCGGCGATGCAGCGAGCGCGCTCACCGGCGAGATCATCTCTGCCGACGGCGGCATGCACGCCACCGTCAACCTCTGGCCGACGGTGTGACGGTTCGGCTGACCGCGGCCCAGGCGCGGCGGATCGCGCTCGCCGCCCAGGGCTTCGCCGAGCCGCGACCGACGGGACGGATCGACCGCCGCCATCTCCGTCGCGTCTTCGACCGCGTCGGCCTGATCCAGATCGACTCGGTCAACGTGCTCTGTCGCAGCCAGGAGCTGCCGCTGTTCGCCCGCCTGGGCCCGCACCCGCGCACCCTCGTCCCCGAGGCGACCGCGGCCGGAGAGCTGTTCGAGTACTGGGGTCACGAGGCCGCCCACATCCCGGTGCAGCACCACCACCTCTACCGCTGGCGCTACGAGCGGGTGGGTCTGGGCGAGGCGTGGGGCGGCATCGTCCGGATGTTGAAGGAGCAACCCGACTACCTCGACGCCGTGCTGGAACGGGTCCGAGCCGAGGGGCCCGTCGTCGCCGGCGACCTCAACGAGTGGGGCCCGAAGACGGGCACCTGGTGGCAGTGGCACGACGGCAAGCTCGCGTTGGAGACGTTGTTCTGGACGGGCCGTGTCGGCGCCCGCCGGCGGATGACCGACTTCGCCCGCGCGTACGACCTCCCCGAGCGGCTGGTTCCCCCCTCGGTCATCGCCACCCCGACTCCGCCGGAGCCGCAGGCCCGCAAGGAGCTGCTGCTGCTCGCCGCCCGCAGCTGCGGCGTCGCCACCGCTGCCGACCTCGCCGACTACCACCGTCAGCGCAACCCGGTGGCCCGCCCGCTGGTCGAGGAGCTCGTCGCCGAGGGCCGGCTCCTGCGCGCCGAGGTGGCCGGATGGAAGCAGCCGGCCTACCTCCACCCCGACGCTCGCACCCCCCGGCGCGTGCACGCGCGGGCCCTGCTGTCCCCGTTCGACTCGCTGATCTGGAACCGCGATCGAACGCTGCGGTTCTGGGACTTCCACTACCGCATCGAGATCTACGTACCGGCGTCGAAGCGCGTGCACGGCTACTACGTGCTGCCGTTCCTGCTCGGCGACGACCTCGTGGCACGAGTCGACCTGAAGGCCGACCGGGCACGTCGCGTGCTGGTCGTGCAGAGCGCGCACCTGGAGCCGGGGCGCGACGCGGCACGGGTTGCGCCGGAGCTCGCCGCCGAGCTGTCGTCGATGGCCGGGTGGCTCGGTCTCGCCGCCACCGAGGTGGTCGCGCGCGGTGACCTGGCGCCAGCACTCGCCCACGCCCTCACCTGAGCCGGCAGTGCGACCCGGGGCGCTCGTCTGGGAGAATGGTGCCGTGGACCACGAGCCACCCCCGATGATCGCGATCGCCGGCCGTCTCGCCGCGGCCGGGCGGGTGTCGCGGAGTGCGATCTCCTTCGCCGGGCGCCGCTACCTGGACGCGGTCACGCGCGCCGGCGGCGAGCCGATCACGCTGTCGCCGCGCGAGATGCGCCACGACGAGGCGATGGCGATGCTCCGACGCTTCGACGCGCTCGTGTTGATGGGCGGCAGCGACGTCGACCCCCACCTCTACGGCCAGCCTCGCCACGAGCACGTCTATGGCGTCGTGCCCGAGCAGGACCACTTCGAGATCACGCTCGTGTATGCCGCGCTCGAGCTCGGCACACCCGTGCTCGCCGTGTGCCGCGGCGCGCAGATCGTCAACGTCGCGCTCGGTGGTTCACTCGTTCAGCACCTCGGCGAGCTTCCCGACATCATCGATCACGCGCCGCCCAGGTTCCCAGCAGGGCAGGACCACGTGCTGCATCCGATCACGCTCGCCGAGGGCAGCCGAACGGCGGGCGCGATGCAGACCACCGAGGTGGTCGGTGCGTCCTTCCACCACCAGGGTCTCGACCGGATCGGCAACGGCCTCAAGGTGGTCGGCCATTCGCCAGATGGGGTGATCGAGGGGTTGGAGCATGCCGATCGGTGGCTGATCGCCGTGCAGTGGCACCCCGAGGACACGGCGTCGACCGATCACCACCAGCAGGGTCTCTACGACGCACTCGTCGAGCAGGCCCGCGCCACCCGCGTCGTCGGCTGAGCGGGCCGGTGAACGGGCGGTCGGTACGCTCAGCGTGATGCCGGGGGAGGAGCACGCGTCCGGGCAGGACGACACCAAGCCGATCCGGCCCCCGGTCGATCCACCCGGCCTGATCGGGCGTACGCCTCGGTGGGTTCCCCGCGCCGTCGTGCTGTTCTGGCTCGGATACCTCGGGATGGTGCTGACCCGGTTCACGCTGGTCCGGCTCCGCACGCTCATCCTCCTGCTCGTCGTGTCACTGTTCTTGTCCTTCGCCATCGAGCCCGGTGTGAACCGCCTGGTGGCGCGCGGCTGGAAGCGCGGTCGGGCAACCGCCGCCATCCTGCTCGCGGTGCTGCTCGGCGCAGCCCTGTTCGTCACCGCGATCGGCACGCTGGTCGGCACGCAGGTCGCCGACCTGGCGCAGAACTCCGAGCGCTACGTGAACCGCACCGTCGACTTCCTGAACGACAACTTCAACACGAACATCGACCCGGCCGACGTGAACAAGGAGATCAACGATCCCGACGGTTCGGTGCAGCGCTTCATCCGCAGCCAGCAAGACGAGGCCCTGCAGCTGTCGGTGACCGTGCTGAGCCTGCTGTTGCAGCTGTTCGGTGTGCTGTTCTTCACCTACTACCTCGTCGCCGATGGGCCTCGCCTCAGACGCGCGATCTGCTCACGGTTGATACCCGAACGCCAGAAGCAGGTGCTCGACACGTGGGATCTGGCGATCCAGAAGACCGGCGGCTACCTCTACTCACGGCTGCTGCTCGCGCTGCTGTCGGCAGCCGCCCACTGGGTGCTGCTGCAGGCGATCGGTGCGCCTGCCCCTGTGGCCCTCGCGCTCTGGGTCGGTCTGGTCTCGCAGTTCATCCCGGTGGTCGGCACCTACATCGCCGGCGCGCTGCCGATCGTGCTGGTGTTCATCGACTCGCCGGTCAAGGCGTTGATCGTCGCCATCTTCATCGTCGTGTACCAGCAGGTGGAGAACTACCTCCTCGCGCCGCGCATCACCGCGCGGACGATGGAGATCCACCCGGCGGTCGCGTTCGGCGCGGCGCTCGGTGGTGCCGCGCTCCTCGGCGGCGTCGGCGCCATCCTCGCCCTGCCGACAGCGGCGATGATGCAGGCGTTGGCGTCCAGCTGGGGCGAGCGGCACGAGGTGATGGACCACTCCCTGACCGCGCTGCAGACGAAGAAGGTCCGCCAGCGCAAGCGCGAGGGCTACACCGATCTCGACGCGGACGGCGGATGAGCGAGGACTTCGAACCGGCCGCGGTGGCGACCCGCAGCGGCATCCGCGAGTCCGAGCACGCGGCTGCGGTGGTCGTGCTCGGTGCGGGCGGCGCCGTGGAGCTCGCCGTCGGCAACCCGGACGTGGCCGTGTACCCGCGGTCGGCGATGAAGCCGCTCCAGGCGGCGGCGATGATCGCATCCGGTCTGCGGGTGCCGGACCCGTGGCTCGCGCTGGCGTGCGCGAGCCATGCCGGCCTGCCGATGCACGTCGAGGGTGTGCGGGAGATGCTCTCGTCGATCGGCCTCGACGAGCGGGCGCTCGGCAACAGCCCGTCGCTGCCGCTCGATCCCGCGGCTGCCGAGGCCGTGTTGCGTGACGGTGGTGGACCGTCGGCGATCCGGATGAACTGCTCGGGCAAGCACGCCGCGATGCTCGCGACCTGCGTCACGAACGGCTGGCCGACCGACGGATACCTCGACCCGGCGCATCCGCTGCAGCACGAGATCACCGAGTACCTCCCCGCGCTGGCCGGCGAGGGGGCGAGCCACATCGGTGTCGACGGGTGCGGCGCCCCCGCGCATGTGCTCGGCCTGGCAGCCGTCGCCCGGGCGTTCCGGACGATCGCGACCGGGGGTGCCCCCGAGGTGTACCGGGCGATGACGTCGCAGCCGGCGATGGTCGGCGGTCCCGGCCGCGACGTGACCGTGCTGATGGAGTCGATCCCGGGTCTCGTCGCCAAGGACGGCGCAGAGGGCGTGTACGCGGCGGCGATGCCCGACGGCCGGGCGGTTGCGGTGAAGGTCGCCGACGGCGCGGCCCGAGCACGCGTGCCCCTGCTGCTCGCCGCGCTCGCCGCCGCCGGCGTGGACGTGTCGGCGGTGCCACCGGACACGGCGCGCGTCGCCGTGCTCGGCCACGGCCGGACGGTCGGCGAGGTCCATCCGATCGGAACCCTCGCTGCCTGGTGGACCCCGACTTGAGTCCACGTAGGGTCCCACGTCGATGAGCGCGATCCCGTTCGTGCCACCGCTCACCGAGCCGCGCTACGGCGAGGCGGTGCGCCTGTCGCCGCTCGTGCGGCGCGTCATCGCCGAGAACCCCACCAAGTACAGCTACGTCGGCACCGGCACCTACATCCTGGGCGAAGGCGACGTCGCGGTCATCGACCCCGGCCCGGTGCTCGACAGCCACCGTGATGCGCTGCGCGCCGCACTCGCCGGGCAGACGGTGCGGGCGATCCTCGTCACCCATTGCCACTCCGACCACTCCCCGCTCGCCGCCTGGCTCGGCGAGGAGAGCGGCGCACCGACGGTCGCGTTCGGTCCGCACGGCTCCGGTGATCACACCCATCCGGTGCTGCCCGACGATCCGGCCGA
Source organism: uncultured Ilumatobacteraceae bacterium (assembly GCA_964565705.1). GTDB lineage: Bacteria > Actinomycetota > Acidimicrobiia > Acidimicrobiales > Ilumatobacteraceae > CAZMGD01. The sequence goes on from CAZMGD010000035.1 coordinate 14,944, forward strand.
CGAGGAACCCGATCCCGACGAGCCGGCCACCACCGGCGAGGCGATCGACACCGGGTTCGTCCCCGATGTGGTGGCCGGCGATGGCGACCGGGTGGATCTCGTGCCGGGCCTGACGATCACCGCGGTGCACACGCCCGGCCACACAGCGAACCACCTCTGCTTCGCGTTGGGCGAGGAGCAGGCGTTGTTCACCGGCGACCACGTGATGGGGTGGAGCACCACGGTCGTGTCGCCACCCGACGGCGACATGGCCGCCTACATCGACTCGATGCACCGGGTGATCCGCCGTGCCGACGCGGTGCTGTACCCGACCCACGGGAACCCTGTCACCGACCCGGGTCCGTTCCTCGACGCCTATCTGCAGCATCGCTTGGATCGCGAGGCAGCTGTGCTCGACCAGGTGCGGGCCGGGAACTCCCGGGTGACCGACATCGTCGCCGTGCTCTACGCCGATGTCCGGCCCGAGCTGCACCGCGCCGCCGGGCGCAGCGTGCTGTCCCACCTCGCCAAGCTGACCGGCGAAGGCCGCGTGGTCGTCGACGGCGGTGGCCTCCCCGGCGCGAAGAGCACCTTCGTCCCCACCTGACGATCTGGGCAGGGGCGGCAACTCCGAGACACCGATGGGGTACAACGGGCGGATGCCGATCGCGTGTGTGTACTGCGGGGGGACGCACCCCGACCCGGCCGGGGTGCGCGCCTGCTGGCAGCGAGCCGAGGGTGCCGAGCTACCGCTGGACGACGTCGACTCGCCCACGGCGGCGTCGATCGCGCTGGACGACGAGCGTGACGCGTCGACGCTCGCCGGGCCCGACCGCCTGGGTCGCGGCCTCGTGGTCGCTGCGGGGGGCGATGTGCCGGCGCCGTGGGCCGCGGCCGATCGGGTGGTGATCGACGCCGCCGTCATCGATCGTCCCGAAGCGGTGATCGAGGTGTTGCGGACGTGCTGGCGGGAGCGGCGCCGGTTCGTGGTCGAGGTCGAGGCGCCCGGGTTCGACGACCTGCGCGCCCAGGTCGAGCGCCGAGCGTTGCACCGCCTCGGCGCCAGGTACACGCTGGTCGGCGAGACGCTGCACCACCTGACGACCGCGAACAGCGTCGACGTCCGGAGCGGGCGTGCGGCGATCCCTGCCGTGACGCTCGCGATCGCGGCCGGTGCGCGCCCGGCGACGGATGGTACGGCAGACGTGATCGTGCCCGACGGCTCGCCGCGCTGGCTCGACGGGGGTTCGATCGAGTACCGCGATCCGATCGGCGGGGTGCCGGTCGTGCACCGGATCGCGCTCGAACACGGCTCGCTCGACCCGTTCCGCACCAACGCCGCTCCTGCGGCCGAGTTGGCCGACGACCAGCTCGCCGCGGTCGTCCACTCCGGCGGCGCAGCACGCATCATCGCCCCCGCCGGCAGCGGCAAGACGCGCGTGCTCGCCGAGCGCGCTCGCCACCTGCTGCGCGGCTGGGCGCTGCCGCCGGGATCGGTCACGCTCGTCGCGTTCAACAAGCGGGCCCAGCTCGAGCTGCGCGAGCGCACCGGCGACCTCCCCGGCCTGCAGGTCCGCACGCTGAACGCGATCGCGCTGGCGATCGTCAACGGGTCGGCACCGTTCGCTCGCCGACCTCGCCAGCTGCGCACGGTGTCGGAGGGTGACGTGCGCCGCCTGCTCGGCCGGCTCGTACGCACGCCGCGCAAGCGGAACACGGACCCGCTGGCCGTGTGGGTGGAGGCGCTCGGCATGGCCCGGCTGGGCCTGCGCGACCCCGACGAGGTGGAGGCCGCCTACGACGGTGACGTCACGGGGTTCGCCGACGTGTTCGGCCAGTACCGCCACGCGCTCGCCCGCGAGGACGCCGTCGACTTCGACGAGCAGGTGCAGCTGGCGATCGAGTTGCTGCTCGGTGACGCCACCGTTCGTGGCGCCGCCCGCCGAGCATGTGGTGTGCTGCTGGTCGACGAGTTCCAGGACCTCGCCCCCGCCCACCTCCTGCTCGTGAGGTTGCTCGCCGGTCCGGACGGCGCGGTCTTCGGTGTCGGCGACGACGACCAGACGATCTACGGCTACAACGGCGCCGACCCCGCCTGGCTGATCGACTTCGGCGATCTGTTCCACGGCGCCGGCATGCACCCGCTGGAGGTGAACTACCGCTGCCCGGGTGGTGTCGTCGAGGTCGCCGACCGACTCCTGCGCCACAACCGGCGGCGGGTGGCGAAGACCATCCGGGCGGCCAAGCCGAGCGAGGTCGGTTGGTCGGTCAGCCCCGCGCTCGACGGCGACACGCTGGCGGTGACGGTGGGCGCGGTGCAGGCGGCGATCGCCAGCGGTCGGCCACCGGGCGACATCGCCGTCCTGACCCGGGTGAACGCCCTGCTCGCCCCCGTCCAGGTGTCGCTCCGCATGGCGGGTGTGCCGGTGAACGGCGGGGTCGGCGAGCACTTCACCGAGCAGACCTCGATCCGAGCTGCGCTCGCCTGGCTGCGCCTCGCCCTGCCGGACTCGACGTGGTCGACGGCCGACCTGGCCGAGGCGCTGCGCCGGCCGAGTCGTCCGCTGCACCCGCGGATCGCCGACTGGGTGGGCGAGCAGCGCTCGGTCGCCGATCTGCTCCGGCTCGCCGGCCGGCTCAGCAACGAGCGCGACGCCGACCGTGTGGAGGCGTTCGCCGCGGACATCGCCCGCCTGCAGGGCGAGATCGCTGCCGGCTGCACGACCGCTGCGTTCTTCGCGACGCTGCGCGAGTCGATCGGGCTCGAGTCGGCAGTGGCGACGCTCGACACCGGGCGACGAGGGATGAACCGCGCCGCGCAGAACGACGATCTCACTGCGCTCGGCCAGATCGCCGCCCTCCACTCCGAGCCGACGACGTTCGAACCCTGGCTGCGGCGCTGGCTGCGCGAGCCCTCCGACGGAGCCGGGGTCGTGCTGGCGACGGTGCACCGGGTCAAGGGGCTGGAGTGGCCCGTCGTCGTCGTGCACCACGCCGATGCCGACCAGTTCCCCCACCGCCTGGCCGAGGACGGGGAGGAGGAGCGGCGACTGTTCCACGTCGCGCTGACGCGCGCGATCGACGAGGTCGTCGTCGTGATCGGGCGCCAACCCAGCCCGTTCGTGGCCGAGCTGATCACCGAACCCCCACCGCACGGTGCGGAACCCCTCGTGCCGGTCGTGTCCCGACCGATGGTGTCATCGAGGGCGGCTCGGGCAGCGGGCCCGGAGCAGACGCTCGACGCGGCGGCCACCGATCGCTTCGAGCGGCTGCGATCGCTACGACGTGAGCTGGCCAAGGGCAAGCCGGCGTACACGGTGTTCGACGACAAGACGCTTCGCGCGATCGCAGCAGTGGCGCCGACCTCGCTCGCCGAGCTCGCCGCGATCCGCGGCGTCGGGCCCGCCAAGCTCGACCTCTACGGCGGCGCGGTGCTCGCCGTCGTCGAGGACTCCCTGCGCTGACGAGCCGTTCCTGCAGTCGGATCGGTCCTGCCCGGGACCGATCCGACTGCACGAAGGCGGTGAGGGTTGCCGTCAGGTGACCGGTTCGACGAGGAGGTTCTGGACGGCGTGGCCGATGCGGCCTTCGCGGTCGAACAGATCGGCCTCCGCGGTGCCGACGCCGAGCGGATCGAGGCGCGTCACGGCGCGCATCCCGATCCACTCACCGGCGGGCGCTCGGTGCAACGCGATCGTGAGATCGGGGTTGATGAACACCCACTCTCCGAACGTGAGCTGGCTGGAGATGCCGTTCATGAAGTCGCTCGCCGCGGCAGCCCGCTGCAGCGGCGAGACCTCGCGACCAGGCAGCACGGGCACGGCGAGGCGCATCCACGAGGTGATGACCGGCCCGTGCCACGTCTGCCCACCCCACTCCATCGCGTCGAGGTGGAAGTAGTGCACGTCGTCGGGTCGCCACGTGACCGGTGATGGCGCCGCTTCGGTGTCGAGCGCCACCCCATCGATCGGCCCGAGGACGCCCTCGGGTAGAGCCATCTCGGTCCGGCGCACGCCGAGTGCCGTGGCCCGAGCGAGCCGCGTGCCGTCGGCCGCGTGCATCTCGACCTCGGCCACCTGGACCTTGCGGCCCGGGCGGACGATCCGGGACGTGATCCGCAGGTCGGCCAGCGGCACCGGCCGCTCGAGGTCGATCGTCAGCCTCGACACCGGCGTCGACGGTCCCAATGCTGCCTCGGCCTCCCCGGCGAGCAACGCAGCGACGGGACCTCCGTGCAGCGCGTCCGGCGACCAGGGCCCGCGGGAGTAGCCGGTGGCGCGCACGACGTCCGCGCCGACCGGGGTGAACAGCGCGGTGACCTCGGACTCCATCTCGCCATCCTGCCTCGCGCTGCGGCTCACGACAGCGGAGGCCACGCCCGGGCGAGGATCGCCGACGTGTCGACCCCGGCGGGCAGGGCGCCGAACATCCTTCCGCCAGCCGGATCGAGGCGGGTCGCGCAGAACCCGTCGGCGACCGCCGGCGTGCTGAACCGCAGCATCAGGGACGCCTGGAGCAGGAGTGCGAGCCGCTCTGTCAGCCACCGGGCGTGCGGCTGCGGGTCACCGCCGCCAGCCACGTCCCCCAGGTCGGCATGGAGGTCGGCCACCGCGCGGTCGAAGCGGGGATCGGATCCGGCAGCCAGTTCCACCTCGGCGAGCAATGCGGCGAGCGACTCCGGTTCGCGCCCGATCGCCCGGAGCACGTCCAGCGCGATCACGTTGCCTGAACCCTCCCAGATGCCGTTGAGCGGGCTCTCCCGGAACAGGCGGGCCATCGGTCCCTCCTCGACGTACCCGTTACCACCGAAGCACTCCAGCGCCTCGGCCGCGAACATCGGCGCACGCTTGCAGATCCAGTACTTGGCGACCGCGGTCGCGATGCGCGCGAACGCCGCCTCCACCGGGTCGTCGCGGCCCCGGTCGTAGGCAGCGGCGAGGCGGATCGCGGTCGCGGTCGCCGCCTCGCTCTCGATCGCCAGGTCGGCCAGCACTGAGCGCATCAGCGGCTGATCGATCAGCAGTCGCCCGAACGCGGCCCGCTGCGATGTGTGGTGCGTGGCCTGTGTGAGGCCGGCTCGCATCTGGCCGGTGACGCCGAGCACGCAGTCCAGCCGCGTGTGGTTCACCATCTGCAGGATCGTGGCGACCCCCGCGCCCTCCGGGCCGACCAGCCGGCCGAGTGCGTGGTCGAGCTCGATCTCCGAGGACGCGTTCGACCGGTTGCCGAGCTTGTCCTTCAGACGCTGGATCTCGATCGCGTTGCGCGTGCCGTCCGGCAACCAGCGCGGCATCGCGAAGCACGACAACCCTGCCGGTGCTTGGGCGAGCACCAGGAACAGGTCGCTCATCGGCGCCGAGCAGAACCACTTGTGCCCGACCAGCTCGTACACGTCGTCGCCGCGGTGGGTCGCCCGCGTCGTGTTGGCACGCACGTCGGAGCCGCCCTGCTTCTCAGTCATCGCCATCCCCGCGGTCGCCCCGCGCTTGTCGGCAGCGGGCACCTGGCGGCCGTCGTAGTGGCGCGAGGTGAGGCGCGGCTCCCATTCGCTCGCAACGGTCGGCGAGCTGCGCAGCGCGGGGATGATCGAGTACGTCATCGAGATCGGGCACAGGTGGCCCTGCTCGACCTGGCTCCACAGCGAGAACTTCGCCGCCCGCACCACGTGGGCGGCCGGGCGTTCCTCCTCCCACGGCGACGCGTGGAGTCCGGCGGCGATCGACGTGGTCATCAGATCGTGGTAGGCGCGGTGGAACTCGACCTCGTCGATGCGATGCCCGAAGCGGTCGTGGGTGTGCAGCACGGGGGAGTTGGCGTTGGCGAGCTCGGCCTGGTGCAGCACCTCCGGATCGCCGGCCCGTCGCCCGAGCTCCCCGAGCTCCTCGAGGCCCCACGCGCCGCCGTGGCGCTCGGCCGCCTCGCGCAGCGCCGCGTCGAGCGCCGCCGCATCGAAGTCCTCGAACGGGGTCGCCTGGTTGATCACTTCGTGTGTCCCCATGCCACCAGTCTCGTCGTGCCTGGATAGGTTCGTCGTCGTGGGCCGGCGCTACGACACGATCTCGTTCCTGTCCGACTACGGCCTCGACGACGAGTTCGTCGGTGTCATCAAAGCGGTCGTGCGCGACCTGGCGCCTCATGTCCAGGTGATCGATCTCACCCACTCGGTCGCGGCCTACGACGTGCGTGGCGGATCGCTGGCACTCGCCCGAGCGGTCCCCTACGTGCCGGCGGGGGTGATCGTCGCCGTCGTGGATCCGGGCGTCGGCACGTCGAGACGGGCGGTGGCGATCGAGGTGGCCGGCGGGGAGGGCGTGCTCGTCGGGCCCGACAACGGACTGCTCGCCCCCGCGGTGGCGCTGGCCGGTGGCGCCGAGCGCGCGGTCGTGCTCGACGTCGAGTCGTTGCACCTGGAATCGCCCGGCGCGACGTTCGCCGGTCGCGACGTGTTCGCGCCCGTTGCGGCCCACCTGTGCAACGGCCTCGACCTGTTCGACGTCGGCTCGGCGGTGGATCCGGCAGCGCTGCTGCCGGGCGTCATCCCCCTGCCCCGCGAGGAGCACGACGGCCTGGGCTGCGAGGTGCTGTGGGTCGACCACTTCGGCAACTGTCAGCTGAACATCGGGCCCGACGACCTCGCCGGTTGGGGTGACCGAGTACGGCTGCGGGTGCCCGACCCGGCCGGCGGCACCACGATCCGCAGTGCGGCGCTCACCGCCAGCTTCGAGGGGATCGGCCCCGGCGCGCTCGGCCTCGTCGTCGACTCGACCGGGATGCTCGCGGTGTCGATGGATCGGGCCTCTGCGGCCGACCATGTCCCCCTGTCGGTCGGCGCGGAGGTCGGCGTGCTGCGCGCCGACGGCGAGGGGCATTCGCCGGTGTCGATGCCCGTGACACTGGGCCGGCGGGCCGATGGCGCATAAGGTGTCGCCCCGATGAGGCCTGCCACCACGCTCACGATCGTGCTCCTGCTGATCGCGATCCTGACGGCGGGCATCATCAGCCTGCTGTCGCTGTAGCGCCGGGATGGGGTGATGGAGAACATCGGGGGGATCATCGAGGGGCACGACCCCGCGTCGGTCGCCCTCATCAGCCGCGGGCAGTCGACGACCTACGGCGAGCTCCAGCGCCAGGTCGCGGGTCTGCGCGGCGGCCTGATCGAGCTCGGGATCGCTCGCGGCGACGCCGTCGCGCTCGCCTGCCAGAACGGTCGGCACTTCGTGGTCTCCTACCTGGCGATCGTCGGCATCGGCGCCGTCGCGGTCCCGCTGAACCCGACGAGCCCGTCCACCGAACTGCAGCGCGAGCTCGCCGACGTCCGTGCGGTCGCCGTCATCGCCGAGCCGTCGGCGCTGACGGGGATCGAGGCGATCGACCGTTCGACCCTGCCGTCGCTGCGCACGGTGATCGACATCCCGATGCTCGACGACCTGATGGAGCATGACCCCGCGCCACTCGGCGACGTCGGCGATGACGACCTCGCCGTGCTGATCTTCACGAGTGGCACCGCCGGCGCGCCGCGGGCGGCGATGCTCAGTCACGGCAACCTCCTCGCCAGCATCAACGCCCGCTACAGCGGTCCCCAACAGATGCGACCCGCCGACGTCGTGTACGGCGTGCTGCCCCCGTTCCACATCTTCGGTCTCAACGTCGTCATCGGGGTGACGCTGGCGTTCGGCGCCTGCGCGGTGCTGGTGCAGCGGTTCGACCCCTCGACAGCCGTCGACACGATCCGCGAGCGCGGCGTCACGGTCGTGCCGGGGGCACCGGCGCTCTGGCAGTCGTTCGTCCAGATGCCCGACCTGCCGGCCGACACGTTCTCGACCGTGCGACTGGCGTTGAGCGGCGCAGCCAAGCTGCCTGACTTCGTCGCCGAGGAGATGCTGCGCCGGTTCGGCGTGGTGCTCCGCGAGGGCTATGGACTGACCGAGGCGTCGCCGGTGGTGACGACGTCGGTCGGCATCGAGCCCCGCCGGGGCTCGGTCGGCAAGGCGGCGTTGGGGGTCGAGGTGCGCCTGGTCGACGAGGCCGGCGATGACGCGCTCCACGGCGACAGCGGGGAGGTCTGGGTGCGCGGCGACAACGTGTTCCAGGGCTACCTCGACGATCCCGAGGCCACGGAGCGGATATTGACCCCCGACGGCTGGCTGCGCACCGGTGACATCGGGATCACCGACGGCGACGGCTACCTCTACCTCGTGGACCGGGCCAAGGATCTCGTCATCGTGTCCGGCTTCAACGTCTACCCGGCCGAGGTCGAAGACGTGCTCGTCGGGTTCCCCGGCGTCGCCGACGCGGCGGTCGTCGGCGTGCCCCACCCGCACACCGGCGAGGCGGTGAAGGCGTACGTCGTGCCGGCGCCGGGCGCCGACCTCGACGAGGACACGCTGATCGACTTCTGCCTCGACCACCTGGCGCGGTACAAGGCGCCGAGCAAGATCCTCTTCGTCGACCAGCTGCCGCGGAACGTCACCGGCAAGGTCCTGCGCCGCGAGCTCGCCTGAACCCTCCAACCTTGGGTTTCTGCCGCCCAACGGCGCCCGGATGGGCCCAGTTGGGCGGCAGCAACGCGAATCTCTTGACGAGTTCGTGAACACGTGCACGACGGCGTAGCGTTGATGCCGCATGTCGGAACGTGCTCGCCCCCGCATCCCCGAGGCCACGGTCGCTCGGCTGCCGGTCTACCTCCGCATCCTGGCCGAACTGGAGGAGGAAGCGACGCTCGGCGAGGCCGGCCACGTCTCCAGTGAGCGGTTGGCCGAGCTCGCCGGGGTCAACGCGGCAAAGGTCCGCAAGGACCTCTCCTACCTGGGCAGCTACGGCACCCGAGGGGTGGGCTATGAGGTCGCGTTCCTGCTGTACCAGATCCGGCGGGCGCTGGGCCTGACCCACGACTGGCCGATCGTCATCGTCGGCGCCGGCAACCTCGGCCAGGCCCTCGCCGGCTATGGAGGGTTCAGCTCGCGAGGCTTCCCGGTCACCGGTGTCGTCGACATCGACGAGAGCAAGGTCGGCACCGTGCTCGGCGGCGTACGAGTGCGCCACATCGACGAGCTGGGTCAGATCGTTCAGCACCGCCAGGTGTCGATCGGCGTGATCGCCACGCCGCCGCACGCTGCGCAGGACGCCGCCGATCGACTGGTGCGCGCCGGCATCACGAGCATCTTGAACTTCGCTCCGACGGTGCTGGCGGTGCCGCGCGGCGTCGGCGTGCGCAAGGTCGACCTCGCCGTCGAGCTGCAGATCCTGTCGTACTACGAGCAGCGCCGCTCGGCGCTCCACTCGGTGCCCACCGCCCAGCGGCCGGCGAGCGCATGATGAACGGAGTCGTGTCGTGTCCATCGTGGTGATCGGTGTCAACCATCGCTCGGCGGAGCTGGCGCTGCGTGAGCGGCTCGTGGTCACCACCGAGCAGCAGCCGAAGCTGCTGCACGGCCTGACCTCGCGCCCGAACATCGCCGAGGCCGTGATCCTCTCGACGTGCAATCGCACCGAGGTGTACGCGGTCGCCGAGCGCTTCCACGGCGCCTACGCCGACATCCGCGACTTCCTCTGCGAGATCGGCGGGCTGGCGCCCGAAGATCTCCACCCACACCTCTACAGCGAGCACGACGCCGATGCCGTGTCCCATCTCTTCGCCGTCGCTGCCGGTCTCGACTCGGCGGTGCTCGGCGAGTCCGAGATCCTCGGTCAGGTGCGCGACGCCTGGCAGCGCGCCCACGCCGAGGAGGCGGCGCGCAGCACCTTGAACCTGCTGTTCCGCCACGCGCTCGAGACCGGCAAGCGGGCCCGCCACGAGACGGCGATCGGTCGGCACACGGCGAGCGTCAGCCACGCCGCCGTCGACATGGTCGGCGATCGCCTTGGATCGCTGGCCGATCGCCACGTGCTCGTCATCGGGGCCGGCGATGTGGGCGAGGGCATCACGGTGGCCCTCGGCGCCGCCGGCGTCGCCTCGATCACCGTCGCCAACCGCACCGTGGAGCGGGCCCAGCTGCTGGCCGAGCGCGTGGACGGTCGGGTGGCTCGCTTCGGTGAACTGCCGAGCGTGCTGTCGAGCGCCGACGTCGTGCTGACCTGCACCGGATCAGGCACTGTGCTGCTGGAAGCCGAGATCGTCGCCTCGGCACTCGCCGAGCGACCGGAGCGACCGCTCTTGGTCGTCGACGTGGCCGTGCCGCGCGACGTCGATGCGACCGTGGCTGCCGTGCGCGGCGCCACCCTCCTCGATCTCGACGACCTGCGCGACTGGGCCGCACGCGGGCTGGAGCTGCGGGCCGCCGAGTCCGACGCCGTCCGCACGATCGTCGCCGAGGAGGCCGAGCGCTTCGCCGTCGAGATGACCTCACGCCAGGCGGCGCCACTCGTCGCCGCGCTGCGCCAGCGCGCCGACGCGGTCCGCGAATCCGAGCTGGAGCGCTTCGCCACCCGCCTCGCCACGCTCGATCCGGCCCAACGCGAGACCGTCGAGGCGTTGACCAAGGGCATCGTCGCCAAGCTGCTGCACGGTCCCTCGACCCGGCTGAAGGACGATGCGGGCTCGCCGCGAGGCGACCGCAACGCGTCGGCCGTCCGCGACCTGTTCGAGCTGTTCTAGTGGCTCGCTGCGCTCGCTGTCTGCGCCTGGGCTCGCCGGTGGGGCTCGCTGCGC
>CAZMGD010000035.1:25670-34099 GCA_964565705.1 uncultured Ilumatobacteraceae bacterium
GAAGCGTCGGTGACGTGTTCATGAAGTCGCTGCGGATTGCTACTCGGGGAAGTCGGCAGGCGCTGACTCAGGCGCAGGCGGTAGCCGACGCGCTGGCCGGCGCCCATCCGTCGCTGGCGGTCGAGCTGGTCACCATCGAAACGACCGGCGACCGGCGCACGGACGTACCGCTGCACACGATCGGGGGCCAGGGCGTGTTCGTGAAGGAGGTGCAGCAGGCCGTGCTCGACGGGCGCGCCGACCTCGCCGTGCACTCCGCGAAGGATCTCCCGTCGACACCGACGCCAGGGCTGCGGGTCGGAGCGTGGTGCGCTCGACGCGATCCGCGCGACGTTCTCGTCGGCTCGACACTCGCCGGCCTCGCGCCGGGCGCGACCGTGGCGTCCGGCTCGGTGCGGCGCAGAGCCCAGCTGGCCGAACGCCGTCCGGACCTCGAGTTCGTCGAGCTCCGCGGCAACATCCAGACCCGGCTCGGCAAGGTGCCCGACGGTGGCGCGATCGTGATGGCCGCCGCCGCCCTCGAGGTGCTCGCCATGGAAGATCGCGTCGGCGAGGCGCTCGACGTGGACGTGATGGTGCCGGCCGTCGGTCAAGGCGTGGTCGCGGTGGAGCACCGTGACCTCGACGACAGCATCGCCGGCTGGCTGGCCGCGATCGACGACGCCGCCGCGCGTCACTGCGTCGAGGTCGAGCGGGCGTTCCTCGCCGAGCTCGGATCCGGCTGTTCGCTGCCGGTCGGCGCGCACTGCGACGGCCGCACGCTGCGGGTGTACCTCGCCGGCGCCGACGGACGTTCCGTGCGCCGCACGGTCGAGGTGTCCGGCGCGCCGACCGACGCCCTCACCGCCGCGTCGCTGGCCCGGTCGGTGCTCGCCGAGGTCGGCGGCTGGTGAGCGTCGGCGAGCAGCCGCTCGCTGGCAGGCGGATCGTCGTCACCCGGCCCGCTGAGCGCGGGATGCTGGCCACGATGTTGCGGATGCAGGGGGCAGAGGTCGTCGAGCTCCCGCTGATCGGCATCGCCGATCCCGACGACGGCGGCGACGCGCTCCGCACCGCGCTCGCCGATCTCGCGTCCTACGACTGGCTGGTCGTGACATCGCCGGCCGGAGGCGAACGGGTTGCCGCCGCCCTCGGTGGTGCGAAGCGGGGTACGCCGCTGGTCGCTGTCGTCGGCTCGGCGACCGGGCAGTCGCTCGGTCGGGATCCCGACCTGGTGCCGAGCCGCCAGATCGCCGAGTCGCTCGTCGATGCGTTCCCCCACGGGCACGGCCGTGTGCTGCTGGCTCGCGCTGCCGATGCCCGAAGCGTCGTGGCGGTCGGGCTGCGGGCGAAGGGTTGGCAGGTCCACGACGTCGTGGCCTACCGCACGGTCATCCTCGACCATGGACCGCTGCCCGACGAGGCGGCGACCGCCGATGCCGTCGTGTTCGCGTCGGGCTCGCAGGTCAGGTCGTGGGTGCACAACTTCGGCGCCACGACTCCGGCCGAGTCGATTGCGATCGGTCCTGTCACAGCTGGTGTCGCCGCCCAGGTCGGCGTGACGATCACCGCGGTGGCCCAACATCACTCGCTGACCGGTCTGGTGGAGACCGTCGTCGCTCGCTGCGGGGTCTGAGCGCCCGCCGATAGGTTGGCTCGCCGTGCCCGAGCCCCGCATCGTCTTGCCCGACGCCGTGGTCTTCGACCTCGACGGCACGATCGTCGACACCGAAGCGGGCGAGTACGAAGCGGTGCGCGACGCGTTCGCCGACGCCGGCCTGGACTATCCGGCGGAGCGATGGGCGCAGGTCATCGGCGTGTCGTGGGCGCCGGACTGGCTGGACGAGCTGGCGCTCGCCGTCGGCGACGGTTTCGACCGCGACACCGTGCGCGCCATCCACCGCTCCCGGCGTCGGGCGTCGCTCGACGCGCTCCGCGCGCAGCCCGGGGTCGAGGATCTGTTCGGACAGGCCGTGACGCTCAGCATCCCGATCGCCGTCGCCTCCAACTCACCCCTCGTGTGGGTCGAGGAGCGCCTCGAGCAACTCGGGTTGCGCGCGCACGTGCTCGCTGTCGCGGCCGTCGACACCGCCCGCGAACCGAAGCCGGCGCCGGCGCCGTACCTCGAGGCCTGCGCCGCGCTCGGCGCTGACCCGGTGCGCAGCGTCGCGTTCGAGGACTCGTCCACTGGCGTCGCATCCGCGGTTGCCGCCGGTCTGTTCACCGTCGCCTGCCCGCACGGCCTCACGGACTCGCACGACCTGTCGGCCGCCGACCTCGTCGTCGCCACGCTTGCCGGCATCGACCTCGCCTTCCTCGGTGGGCAGCGCCGCCCGCCCCGGGTCCGCTCGTAGGCTGCGGGCGTGGTTGCACCGTTCCCGATCGGACGGCCCCGGCGCCTGCGCTCCACGGGGGCACTGCGCGAGCTGGTCGCCGAGACCCGCCTCGGCGTCGCCGACCTGGTCGCTCCGCTGTTCGTCCGCGAAGGCATCGACGCCGCGCAGCCGATCACCTCCCTGCCCGGTGTCGTGCAGCACACCCGGGCCAGCCTCGTGTCCGAGGTCAAGGAACTGGCCGCGCTCGGGGTCAAGGGCGTGATCCTGTTCGGCGTGCCGGCCACCAAGGACGCGATCGGGTCGGGTGCGTTCGATCCCGACGGCATCGTCCAGGTCGCACTCGCCGACCTCCGCGAGACCGTGGGCGACGACGTGGTGCTCATGGCCGACCTCTGCGTCGACGAGTACACCGACCACGGCCATTGCGGCGTGCTCGACGCCCGCGGCAACGTCGACAACGACCGCACCCTCGAGGTCTACGCCAAGGCCGCCCTCGCCCAGGCCACCGCTGGCGCCCACGTGGTCGCACCGAGCGGGATGATGGACGGCCAGGTCGGAGCGATCCGTGCTGCCCTCGACGGCGGCGGGTTCACGGAGATGCCGATCCTGGCCTACTCGGCGAAGTACGCGAGCGGCCTGTACGGACCGTTCCGCGACGCGGTCGACGTGCAGATCGCCGGCGGCGGCGACCGCAAGGGCTACCAGCAGGACTGGCGCAACGCGCGTGAGGCCCTGATCGAGATCGAGGCCGACATCGCCCAGGGCGCCGACATGGTGATGGTCAAGCCCGCGTTGAGCTATCTCGACGTCATCGCCGCGGCCCGCGCCGCCGTCGATGTGCCGATCGCCGCGTATCACGTCAGTGGCGAGTACGCGATGGTGAAGGCCGCCGCGGCCAACGGCTGGATCGACCACGACACCGTCGCCCTCGAGCAGCTCACCGCCGTCAAGCGGGCCGGTGCCGACCTCATCCTCACCTACTTCACGCGTTGGCTCGCCGAGACGCTCTGATGCCGACGAACGAGGAGCTCTACGCGCGGTCGTGCGCGGTCATCCCCGGTGGTGTCAACTCGTCGATCCGAGCGTTCAAGTCGGTGGGCGGTACGCCCTACGTCGTCGAGCGTGCCCAGGGCCCGTATGTGTACGACGTCGAGGGCAACCGCTACATCGATCTGGTCCAGAGCTACGGCGCGGTGATCCTCGGACACGCCCACCCGTCGGTGACTGCGGCGCTCGGTGCTGCCGCGGCGCACGGTACCTCGTACGGCGCGCCGACGCCGGGCGAGATGCTCCTCGCCGAGGCGATCCGATCGAACGTGCCGAGCTGCGAGCTGGTGCGCCTGATGAACTCGGGCACCGAGGCGACATCGACCGCAGTGCGGCTCGCACGCGGCGCGACCGGGCGCAAGCAGATCGTCACGTTCCACGGCAACTTCCACGGTGCGACCGACGCGTTGCTCGCCGCCGGTGGCAGCGGCCTGGCGACGCTCGGCCTGCCGGGTACCGCCGGCGTCCCCGAAGAGGCGGTGGCCAACACCCTCGTCGTGCCGTACAACGTCGTTCCCGAGCTCGACGACTCGGTGGCAGCGGTGTTCGTCGAGCCGGTCGGCGCCAACATGGGCGTCGTCGCTCCCGTGGCGGGGTTCCTGGCCGGCCTGCGCGCCGAGTGCGACCGGGTCGGCGCGCTGCTCGTGTTCGACGAGGTGATCACCGGGTTCCGGCTCGGCCTCGGCGGCGCGCAGGCAAAGTACGACGTGCACCCGGACCTCACCTGCTTCGGCAAGGTGATCGGCGGCGGCTTGCCGATCGGCGCGGTCGGCGGCCGGGCGGACGTGATGGAGTACCTCTCGCCGCTCGGCCCGGTGTTCCAGTCCGGCACGCTCGCCGGCAACCCGCTGGCGACGGCGGCCGGCCGAGCCGTGCTCGCCGAGCTCGACGACGACGTGTTCATGGAGCTGTCCGCCCGCGCCCGGCGGCTGGCCGCGCTCCTCGGTGACGCGTGCGAGTCCAACGGCGTCGTCGCTCGGTTCCCCGTCGTCGGCACGCTGGTCGGCGTCCATCTCGGGCGGTCGGTCCCGACCGATTTCGAGTCCGCCAAGCGAACCGACGAGGCCGGCTACGCCCAGCTGTTCCACGCCTTCCTCGACCACGGCGTCGCCCTCGCTCCCGGTGCATACGAGGCGGTGTTCGTCGGCCTCGCCCACACCGATGCGGTGATCGCCGAGATCGGCGACCGCGCCGGCAGCGCCCTCGAATCCGTTCGCTGACCCCCTGATGTTCTGGGGAGCGTTCTGGGGACCCTGACCCCCGATCTGCTCCCGAGAACGCGTGGGGTCGGAGGCGCCGGGGATCGGGGAGGGGCAGCGCCTAGCGTGTCGGGTGGATGCGGCAGTTCTTCACGTTCCGGTTCTGGCTGTCCGTCGTCGCCGTGCTCGGACTGCTCGCGTTCCTCGCCGTGCAGGTGCGCGACACCGACGTCGGCGAGCCAGCGCAGGCAGACGGGCCGACGGTGCGCAACATCGATCTGGTCACCCGGGTGCTCGCCGCGCGTCTGGATGAGGGCTGGACGGTGCGCAACGGCACGACCGTCGGCACAGCGGAGATCGACACGGGCTACGGCGCGACCCTCTCGATCAAGGAGGGGACGCTCGGCGAGCTGCAGTGCGCCGCGCTGACGACGCCCGGCGGCTGCTATCTGATGGCCGACACGCTCGGCAACGCGGTGATCTGGTTCGTCGTCCTGCCCTATCCGACCACCGCCGACCGGGCGGCGCTTCCGGCCATCGACCTCCTCCTGGACGACGTCACCAAGGCGCAGCTCGTCAACGGCTGGGTGCTGCCGCTGGCCGACGCGGTGGATCGCAGCCTGTGCGCCGAGGACACGACGTCACTCACGAACTTCGTGCACAAGTTCGGCGACGACACCACCACCATCCTCGACGTCGCCAAGGGCGAGATCGTCGCTGTCGATTGCCCCGACGACCTCACCAGCACCGACACCACGACCACCGTCGCGCCCTGACAGTGCGAAGGGCTTGGGCTCGCTGTGCCGGGTCAGAGCGAGCCCCGTTGGCGAGCCCCATGAGGTGCAGACAGCGAGCGCAGCGAGCCACCGACACGGCAGCGAGCAAGGTCACGCGTCGGGGGCGAAGCGGACGATCGCGGCGGCGGCCTTGTAGGCGGCTTCGGCGGGGCCCAGCTCGTCGGGGCGCAGGAGGTTGGCCATGATCCGCAGCACCCACTCCATGAGGGTGCGGCTCTGCATGCCGACGCGGGTCAGCTCGCGCATCAGGAGCGGCTGGCCGATGACCCGGGCGAAGAGGCGGGCGACTTTGAAGTACTGCCCGTACTCGTCCTCGAGCATCGTCGGGTAGCGCTGCAGCGCGGCCGCATCGTTGCCGGCCAGCGCCTCGTGCAGCACCTCGGCGGCCATCCGGCCGGTCTCGTAGGCGTAGTCGATGCCTTCCCCGTTGAAGGGGTTCACGCTGCCGGCGGCGTCGCCGACGACAAGGTAGGTGGGCCCGGCCTTGGGCCCGACCGAGCCGCCCATCGGCAAGCGGCCGCTCGTCGGCTTCATCGTCGCCGCATCCGGGTCGATCTCCCACCGGTCGGCGACCATGTGCGCGTACTCGTTGAGGAGGTGGCTGGTGTTGACGCCCTTGAAGTCGCGGAACGTCGAGAGCAGGCCGACGCCGAGGTTGATCGTGCCGTCGCCGACCGGGAAGATCCAGCCGTAGCCCGGCATCGGGTTGCCGTTGCGGTCCTTCAGGTCGAGGGCACTCTCGATCCACGGCTCGGCGTGGCGCGGCGACTCCCAGTACGTGCGGATCGCGGTGCCGTAGGGCCACTCTCGGGCGCGCACGGTGCCGAGCGCCCGACCGAAGCGGCTGTTCGCGCCGTCGGCGACGACCACGTACCGGGCACGGATCTCCGCCACGGTGCCCTGGTGGCGGACGGTCGCGCCGCGCACGAAGCCGCGCTCGACGACCGGCTCGAGTGCCTCGTGCCCCTCGAGCAGCGTGACGCCGGCATCGACCGCGTTCTTGGCGACGAGCTGGTCGAGCTCCCGCCGCCGCACGACGTAACCGTGGGACGGAAACGTCGCATGCTCCGGCCAGGGCAGCTCAAGCACCTTGCCGTGGGCGGTGGCCCGCAGCCCGTCGAAGCGGTGGTAGCTCGACAGCGCGGGGCCGAGACCCATCTCCTCGAGCTGGTACACGGCGCGAGGGGTGAGGCCGTCGCCGCAGGTCTTCTCGCGGGGAAAGGTCTTGCGTTCGACGACGGCGACGCGGTGCCCGTGGCGAGCCAACCAGTAGCCGGTGGCCGCGCCGGCCGGACCGCCGCCGACGACGAGGACGTCGTGGTCAGCGTGGGGCACGGACGTCAGGCTACGGGGCGAGCGGGCAGCTCAGCCGCCGGCGGAGCCGTCGTCCACCGACGCGTTGGCGAAGTCGATCGGGGTCGTGCCGACCCCGAGCTCCGGGCTGTCGAAGGTCAGCGAACCGTCCTCGAGCCCGGCGTAGATCTCGCTCTCGGGGCTGCACCACTTCAAGTACTCCGCCGTCCACTCCTCGCTGGTCGGGTCGGCGTTGCCGGCGAGGTCGTAGCGCTCGTGGCACACGACCGCGAGGATCTCGGCGTCGGACAGCGCGCCGCCGAACGCCGAACCCTGCTGCGGCATCGGCGTGCCGTTGAACTCGAGCCCGGTGTGGGCGCCGCCGGGACGGTTCGGGTCGCCGTACACCTGGCCGGCGTGCACCTGGCTGCCGGTGTACACGAGGTTGAGCTGCCACTCGATCTTGGGGAACGTCAAGAGCACGTCGCCCTCGGACAGCTGCCGGCCGGCGCCACCGCTGCCGTCTGCGGCGTGGCAACTGGCACAGCCACCGAACAGTTCCGCGCCGGCGGCGATCGGACCCTCGGCGTTGACGGGTCCGGGGGTCAGTCCGCGGATGTACACGAAGAGGATGAGGGGCATGATCGCCAGCGTCGACATCGCCCACCACGGGATCTTGGGTCGGCTCTTCGCGGCCGCGATGTACGGCGGATCGGGCCGCACGACCGGGGCCGGCTTCGCAGGCGGGGCCGCCGGTTTCGCGGGCACGGGTGCTGACGCTGCGGCGGGCGTGGTGGTGGCCGGGGCGGCGGGTGAGCCTGCAGATTCGGCGGGTGCCGCCTCGTCGCCGCTGAGCGCGGAGCGACGCTCACGCGATCGCTTCAGCAGATGCTCAGGGATCTCCGTCACGGACTGTTCCTTTCAAGGGGCCGATGGCCCACTGGGCGAGCCCGGCGCTACCCAGTCGGGCGTCACAATAGAGGCAGTCTCCGCGGGCGACCGAATCTTCGCGGCTGCCGTGGCGCGTGCTAGCAAGGTCGCAGCGCGGAATGGGTAGCACCCACATTCGACGAGTAGCGTGCTTCGTGAGCCGATTCACGATCCGGTCCGAGAGCGGCCGGATCAACCAGAAGGGAAACCCAGCGAGCGATGCTGGCGATCGACATCCTCAAGTGGCCGGGCATGAACCAGGCGTTCCTGTTCAGTCTCTTCGTGACGTTGGCGCTGATCGGCATCGCCGTGCTCTACGGCAAGCGCCGTCCGGCCGGAAAGGTGGCGTCGTGGGGTGAGGCGATGGCCGGCTCAGCGTATGCGTTCTTCGTGATGTTCCTGGCGTTCGGTGTCGTGCCGCACCAGTGGCTGACCCACGTCCAGAACGAGCTCGGCTGGCAGGCGGACAAGCAGTTCCTCGGCCCCGGCGGCATCTTCCAGAGCAAGGCCGACGGGGGCTCGTTCCCGTTCAACATCAACTATCAGCAGATCGGCGACATCCTGGTCGTGTTGATCTACGCCGTCTTCCTCGGCCTCTTCATCTGGATCTTCGTGTGGTGGCAGAAGCGCGGCGATGTCCAGACCCAGCAGCGCGAGCTCCCCACGTCCACGTTCGGCCGTCCGCTGGTGAGGAAGGGCTGACATGGCCAAGACCGACGCCAACCCCCCGATGCCGGAGTGGAGCGATGAGTACCAGCTCGTCGAGGTCGACGCCGACTACCTGTCCAAGGCCGTCAAGCCGAAGCAGTTCATCCACATCGACCAGTCCGAGTGCATCATGTGCGAGG